>NZ_CP134779.1:5892500-6192500 GCF_031884435.1 Bosea sp. 685
GTCGGCGTCTCGATGCTCAGCGGGCGCAGATCATTGGGGTCGCGCGCGGCGAGCTCCTCCTCGATCCGAGCCAGCGGCGCCAGAGCGTAGCGGATGGCAAGCCCCCCGGCGAGCAAGGTCAGCACGCTCATCGCGGCGATGATCAGCACGGCTCTCAGCGTCAGATCGCGCGCGAGCGCGATGCGCGCCTCGCGCGTCTGCGCCAGAACGACATAGGCCCAGCCGGTTACGGACGGCGTCGACAGATACCGGCCGATGGCGGCGATCCGGACGGGAGAGCCCTGATAGGAGCCGTCCGACAGGATCGCGCCCTTCTGCGCGGTGGTGACGCTCTCGGGAAAGGCCAGGTCCGGATAGCCGGCGACCACGATGCCGCGCGTATCGGTGACACTATAGAAGACGAGGTCGTAAGCGGAGAGCGAGGCGAGAGCGGCGGCCGGCGGATCCAGCGCGATGACGCCGCCCTGGACGAAGATGTTCTCCGCGAGCTGGATCACCCCTCCGACGAGGAGCCGGTCATAGGCCTCGTCGGCCGCGACGCGGGCATAGGAATAGGCGGCGACGCTCAACGCGACCGCGCCCACTGAGACGCCCGCGACGATGAAGAGCAGGCTGCGCGCATAGAGAGAAGAGCGAAGGCGCTCACGCAACGACAATTTGATACCCCAGCCCGCGCAACGTCCTGATCTCGACGCCGGAGCCGGCAAGCTTCCGGCGCAGGCGGGTCACATATTGCTCGACGGCATTGGGGCTGGGCTCCTGCTCGAAGCCGAAGAGCTGGTCGATCAGCTCTTCCTTGGAGAAGATGCGCTGCGGCCGCCCAGCCAGGATTTCGAGAACAGTGAGCTCCCTGCGCGTGAGATCGAGCGAACGGCCGTCGACGGAGGCGATCCGCGCGCTGCGGTCGACCGTGACCTGGCCGCATTGGATGATGTTCGTCGCCTCGCCGCCGCCCCGCCTCAGGAGCGCGCGGGCGCGCGCCTCGAGCTCGCGATAGTCGAACGGCTTGATCAGATAATCGTCGGCGCCGAGGTCCAGCGCGCTGACCCTATCGTCGACCGCCGAACGCGCGGTGAGGATGAGCACAGGGGTCGCCTTCCGCTTCATGCGCAGATCCTTGAGGATCGCAAAGCCGTCCCGCCCCGGCAGCATCACGTCGAGGACGATGAGGTCATAGGCCTGGACCTCGGCCAGATCGCCGGCCACGGCGCCGTCCTGTTCCCAGTCCACGGCGTGGCCCATCCGCTCGAAGCGCGCGACGATGGCCTCGCCGATATCGACCATGTCCTCGACAACGAGAATGCGCATTCATCGTTTCCTTGCGCCTCCCAGGGAGGGAGCCGCCAGTCAGTTTCGTGTCAGTTCAGCCCTGTAAGGTCCAGCCAAGCATCCCGAAACGTGGATGCAAGGCAACGACTTTCGGAGGAAACATGACGCTTCCCGCGCAATCCGCGCCGCTGCTCGATGTCGACGGCGTCACGCTGCAATACAAGACGCGCGATGCGCTGGTCACGGCGACCTATCGGGTCAGCTTCGAGGTCCATCGATCCGACCGCTTCATCCTGCTCGGACCGTCCGGTTGCGGAAAATCCACCCTGCTCAAGGCGATCGGCGGCTATATGAGCCCGGTCGAGGGCGCGATCCGGCTCAAGGGCCGCGAGGTCAAGGCGCCCGGGCCCGACCGGATGATGGTGTTCCAGGAATTCGACCAGCTCCTGCCCTGGAATAGCGTCATCGAGAATGTCGTCTTCGCTCTTGAGGCCAGCGGTCGCTCCAGCGGCCGCGAAGCGATGGACAAGGCGCGCCACTATGTCGACATGGTCGGCCTGTCGAAATTCGCCGACAGCTATCCCCATACCTTGTCGGGCGGCATGAAGCAGCGCGTCGCGATCGCCCGCGGCATGGCGATGGAGCCCGACGTCCTCTTGATGGACGAGCCTTTTGCGGCGCTCGACGCCCTGACGCGGCGCAAGATGCAGGACGAGTTGCTGCAGCTCTGGGAGGACACGAAGTTCACCGTGCTGTTCGTGACGCACTCCATCGAGGAGGCGATCCGCTGCGGCACACGCATCCTGCTGTTGTCGCCGCATCCCGGCCAGGTCCGCGCCGAGCTGAACAGCCTGACAGCGGAAGAGGTGGGCACGGCCTCGCAAGTCGCGCTCGAGGCCCGCATCAACGACATGCTCTTTGCGCATTGAGGTCGACATGAACGCATCCATCTCCCCGCTTCATATCCGCCCCGAGATCATCCGCGACCAGCAGGCGACGGATGTGCCCGCCGTCGAGAAGGCGCTGACGCCGTTCGAGCGGATCTATCGCATCGGCTTTGTCCGCAAGGCCGCCCTGCTGATCACCCTGGCCGTGATCTGGGAGATCTATGGCCGCTGGCTCGGCAACCCGCTGCTGTTTCCGACCTTCACCGCGACGATCGAGGCGTTCTGGGAGAACCTCGCCAATGGCGTCATCCCGGCGCGGGCTTTGTCGTCGATCGAGACGCTCTTGATCGGCTACGGCATCGGCATCGCGCTGGCCTCGATCCTGACGACGGTCGCCATCGGCTCGCAGATCGGTACGGATCTGCTGGAAACCCTGACATCGATGTTCAACCCGCTGCCGGCGATCGCCCTGCTGCCGCTGGCCTTGATCTGGTTCGGACTCGGACAAGGCAGCGTCCTCTTCGTGCTGGTGCATTCCGTGTTGTGGGCAATCGCGCTCAACACGCATTCCGGCTTCCGCTCGGTGTCGAACACGCTGCGCATGGTCGGGATGAACTATAATCTGCGCGGCCTGCGCCTGGTCGGGAAGATCCTGATCCCGGCCGCCTTCCCCAGTATCCTGACCGGGTTGAAGGTCGGCTGGGCTTTCGCCTGGCGCACACTGATCGCGGCCGAGCTCGTCTTCGGCGTCTCGTCGGGCTCCGGCGGTCTCGGCTGGTTCATCTTCGAGAACCGCAACCAGCTCGAAACCGCCAATGTCTTCGCCGGGCTGTTCACGGTCATCATGATCGGCCTGTTCGTCGAGAACGTCATCTTCGCCGCGATCGAGCGCAACACGGTCCAGCGCTGGGGCATGCAGAGCTGAGGCGGCGGCATCTCCACAAGATCATAAGGCCGGGCCAATCCGGCATCATTCGGGAGGATACATGATGAGCATGACAAGACGGAACATAACAAGACGCCTGGCCACCCTTCTGACGGGCGCGGCCCTCACTCTCGCGATCAGCGCGCCCGGCGCCATGGCCGAGGTCAAGGAGGTCCGGATCTCCAAGGGCTACGGCATTCTCTATTTGCCCCTGATCGTCATGCAGGACCAGAAGCTGCTGGAGAAGCAGGCCGCCAAGGCCGGTCTCGGCGATGTCGCAACCAAATGGCTGGTCCTCGACGGCGGCAACGTCATCAATGACGCGATGATGGCCGGCACGCTGGATTTCGCCGGCACTGGTGCGCCCGGCTTCGTCACGCTCTGGTCGAAGGCCAAGGGCATTCCCAATGTCGAGGTCATCGGCATCGGCGGCATGAGCGCGACATCGCTTTCGCTCAACTCGATCAACCCGAATGTGAAGTCGCTGAAGGATTTCACCGCGAAGGACAAGATCGCGCTTCCCGGCATCAAGACCTCGCTCTCGGCCGTCGTGCTCCAGATGATGGTGGCCAAGGAGTTCGGCCGCGAGAACTTCGCCAAGCTCGACCCGATGACCGTCAGCTTGCCGCATCCCGAGGCGCTGGCGGCGCTGACCTCCGGCAAGACCGAGATCACGGCGCATTTCACCTCGCCGCCCTTCTCCTTCCTCGAGCTCAACAATCCCAAGGTACATCTCGTCGCCGATTCCATCGACGTGATCGGCAACATCACACTCGACGTCGTCTTCGCGCCGAAGAAGTTCGTCGACGCCAATCCGAAGATGACCGACGCCTTCCTCGCCGCCCTCGACGAGGCCTGCGATTTCATTGCCCAGAACAAGGACGCCGCGGCCGAGATCTTCGTGCGGGGTTCGCCGGTCAAGGTCTCCAAGGACGAGGTCCTGACCATGCTCAACGACAAGGGCGCCAGATTCTCGGCCACCCCCAACAAGGTGATGGATTTCGCCGAGTTCATGGGCCTTGCCGGCACGATCAAGGTGAAGCCGGCCAAGTGGACCGACATGTTCATCCCGCAGCTTCACGGCCGCAAGGGCAGCTGACGCAATCCAAAATGCCGGCCTTGGCGGGCCCGGAGGCGACATCGCCGGGGATCATCGAGGCCGCCCTCGCCTCCTTGTCTGTCGATCCGGAAGGTCTCGCCTTCCGGATCCTGGCCGTCGCGCCGTCATCTGCGGCTCGCATGGGGCGACGATAATCGCTAGATTTCCGCGATGCGCCCGACACAGATTCGCAGCTGTGACCTTTCACCCCTTGCAGAACTCGCCGCGTCGCGCGCCTCGTCTTGCCGAACGCTTCGGCAATCGGGCGCTTACGCTCGCGACAGCAAATATGGCGGAAACCGAAACCGTGGTTGCGCGTTCTGGTCGCATCACGGAGACAAAACGATGATCTTTGAGCTTGTGCCGGCCATGGCGGGTTATGACACCGACCATAATCACTCTGAGGGGCTTCAGTCATGAGACCTGTTATCGCGGCCGCCGGCATGCTGAGCCTGGCCCTTCTGGCAACCGGCTGCGTCCAGCCCCCGCGTCAGCGCGTGATCGTGGCGAGCCCCGAGCCCGGCCTCGGACCGGCAACCGCGAAGCGAATTTCGCCCGATGGCGTCGGAGGCCTGTTTCTTCCAGACGGATCGCGTGTCGAGGTGGATCGCGCCGGCGGCTTCACGCTCCCCAATGGCGACTATGTCCGCCGAGATGCGTCCGGTGCGCTGAACCTGCCCAATGGCTCGCGCTGCCTGCCCGACGGGCAAGGCGGATATGGCTGCCCGTAGCGCATCGGCCCGAAAAGTGGGGACCGGTTTTCGGGAGAAGCCGATGCGAGACAAAAACCCGTAGCATTCGACGGGCCACGGCATGCAGGTGGTCCGGGCTCGCCACGCGAGCCGGACCACCTGCATGCCGGACGACGATCAATAGGTCGGATATCTCAGTAAGTCGCCCGGCCGCCTGACAGGTCAAAAATGCCTCCGGTCGAGAAGGAGCATTCGTCGCTGGAGAGCCAGAGCACCAGGCGCGCGACCTCCTCGACCTCGACGAAACGCCCCATCGGGATGCGGCCGAGGATGTCGGCGCGGCGCTCGGCCGAGATCTCCCTGGCCATCGCCGTCTCGGCGGCGGCCGGTGTGACCGCAGTCACGATGATGCCGTCGAGCGCCGTTTCCTTGGCGACGCTTTTGGTCAGCGCGAGCAGCCCTGCCTTCGAGGCCGAATAGGCTGCAGCCTTGGCCATGCCCTCCTTGCCCTGGATCGAGGCGATGTTGACGACATGGCCGCGCAGGGGATGCGGCGTGGTCGCGCAGGCGCGCGCCGGCTGCTGGCGCATCAATCCAATAACGGCGCGGGTGACGAGATAGGAGCCGAACAGGTTGACCTGCAGCACGCGCTGGAAATTCTCCGGCGTCGTCTCCCAGACCGGCTTCACCTCGCCGAGCACGCCGGCATTGTTGACCAGGATATCGATGCGACCATGGTCCGCGAAAGCGGCCTGCGCCGCGGCCTCGACCGCAACGGCGTCGGTGATATCGAGTACGCGCGCGCGGGCGCCTTCGCCCAGTTCCGCCACAGCCTCGGCAAGGGCTGCGCTATTGGCGTCCCAGAGCTCGACGATCGCGCCGGCCTCGATCAGGGCATGCGCGATGCCGCGCCCGAGCCCGCCGGCGCCGCCGGTGACGATGGCGATGCGGCCACCAAGATCATAATGCGCATTCATCAGCCGGCGCTCCAGGCCGTCTTGGTGCGGGTGATCTGATGGCGGTAGAGGCCCAGTGAATAGGGGCCGCTTCCACCGATCGCATCGAGCTTCTCGCCGGCCAGCTCCGCCTTGGCGAGCGCGACGAAACCCGCCTCGTCACCCCAGCCTTCGAGCAGCAGCACCCATCGCGGTACGGCATTGGCGACGCCGCGCGCCTTCTGCTCGGCGGTAGCGACGCCGCTCGCCTCGGCATCGGCGGTGAGCAGGTGCACGCCGGCGACGCCCGGCCTGGCGAGCAGGTCGGGAATGGTCTGGCGCAGCAGCGCAGCCTTATGTGCGGCGGCCTCTGCATCCACCACGTCGTAGCGCAGCGTCGCGATCAGCCCGCCCTGGGCCGGGCCGGTGCTGTGGGCGACGCGGCAGATCGAACGCGCGACGGAGCGGAAATGCTTCACCGCCGCGAGCGTCCAGGGCGTCGGTGCGTTGACGCGGGCGGTGTAGTCCTGGCTCTTCAGGACTTCGACGCTCAAAGCCTCGTAAAGATTGAAGAATTCAAGCTCGGCCTCGATTGCGGCATAGCGCCGCCCGCGCGTGAAACCGGGAATGCCGAGCCGTTCCGGCATGTGCTCCTCGCCATGCCAGGCATAGAAGATCTCGCGGCCTTCTGGCGCGATGTCGTGCCAGATCGCGACCGCGCCTTCTCCAGATAAGCTCACTGACATGCTCCCGGTCGGGTCTCGTTAGGGCGCGTTGACTCCGCCTCTTGTCGTTCGTATATGAAATTCAATTCTGAATTGGAAATCAATTCCAAAATCAAAACGACGAGGGATGGCAAGGAGGCCAAGCGTGACGATCGCAGCGGTGGAGCGGGCGTTGAAGGTACTGGAGGCGTTGTCGGGCGAGCCCGATGGCGTCGATCTCAGCCTGCTCGCAGAGCGCCTCGATCTGCCGGCCAGCGCGACGCACCGGCTTCTGGCGACTCTCGCCGAGCGCGGTTTCGTCGCGCAGGACCCTTCCAGCGGCGCCTATGGGCTGACGCTGAAGCTCTCCCAGCTCGCTTTCCGCAATCTCGATCTGCGCGGCCTGCCCGATGCCGGACAGATTGTGCTCGACGGGCTTGCCGTCGCGACCCGCGAATATTGCCGCCTTGCCGTCGTCGAGGGCGAGAGTCTGGTCTGGATCGCGCGGGCTCAAGGAGCAACCGCCGGCCTGCGCTATGAGCCGCCGATGGGCACCGAGATCGTGCTGCACGCCACCGCGACGGGAAAGGCCTGGCTCGCCTCCTTGCCGGAGGCCGAGGCGCTGCGCATCGTCTGCGCGCGCGGTTTCCGGGCTGATGGCCGCACCGGGCCCAATGCCTTGCAGGATGTCGACGCGCTGCGCGCCCATCTCGACGAGACCCGCCGTCGCGGCGTCGCGCTCGCAGTGGAGGAGGGCGAGATCGGCACCGTCGCCATGGCGACGACCTTCCGCGCCGGCCCCGATAGTGATGCTCCCGTCGCGGGCACGCTCAGCGTCGCCGGCCCGGCTGCGCGCATGAGCGAGAGCCGGCACGGCGAGATCACGGACGCCTTGCGCCAGGCCGCGCGCGCCATGGCGGAGATCTGGCCGCTGCGGCGCCGGCAGATCCAGAGCCTCGTCCCTGCTGTCGCAGGCGGCGAGCCGCGCCACAGTCTTTCCTCGGGCCACAGTCTTTCCTCGGGCCACAGTCTTGCCGCAGGGACAAACGCATGACGGACGAGGTCGCAACCCGGCCGACGCAACAGCCCGCCGAGGCCTCCCAGGCACAGAGCCGGGCCGGCGCATGGACATCTGCTATCGCCTGGCCGCTGGCGAGCTTTGCCGTTCTGCTGCTGGCCTGGCAGTGGCTGGTGCCGCTGGCGGGCATCCCCGAATACATCCTGCCCGTGCCGAGCGCCTTCTTCGAACGGCTCTGGAGCGACCGGGCCCTGATCTTCCAGCACACGCTGGTGACGGGCAATGAGATCGTGCTCGGCTTCCTGATGGCGGCGGTGATCTCGATCCCGCTCGGCTACATCATCGTTTCCGTCAAGATCCTGGAAAAGGCGATCTATCCGGTGATCGTCTTCTTCCAGCTCGTGCCGAAGATCGCCATCGCCCCGCTCTTCGTGGTCTGGTTCGGCTTCGGCCTGTTTCCAAAGGTGCTGCTCACCTTCCTGCTCTGCTTCTTTCCGACGCTGGTCGCCAGCATGACGGGGTTCCGGGCGCTGGATGAGCGCGTGCTTTATCTGACCCGCTCGATGGGCGCTTCCGCCTGGCAGACCTTACGCTATGTCCGGGTGCCGGCCGCGCTGACCTATATCTTCTCCGGCCTCAAGGTCTCGGCAGTGTTCGCCGCGACGGGCGCGATCGTCGGCGAGTTCGTCGGCGCCAATGCCGGGCTCGGCTATCTCCTGCTGCGCGGCACGAGCTTCCTCGACATGCCATTGATCTTCGCCTGCCTCGTGGCGCTGAGCCTGGTCGGAATCCTGTTCAGCTATCTCGTCGACGGGCTCGAGGTCGTGCTGATGCCCTGGCAGCGCAAGGGCTGACGAGGCCGAGGGCTGACGCGCCGACCCATTCTGTTCACGAACGAATCATCAACCCGGACCAACCGGGGCATACGGGAGGACCAAGATCATGAACCGACGCATGTTGATCACGACAGTCGCCATGCTCGCACTCGGCGCAGGCAGCGCCTTCGCACAGAGTGCCGGCAAGCCGATGAAGATCACGCTGAACTTCCTCGCGGCCGCGCCCAATGCCGGCTTCATGATGGCCAAGCAGCTCGGCCTCTACGAGAAGGCCGGCATCAACCTGACGATCGAGGAGGGCAAGGGCTCGGGCACCACGGCGCAGATGGTCGCCACCGGCCAGACCGATATCGGTTTCGCCGATGCACCAGCCGCGATGCAGCTGCGCACCAAGGGCGCTCCGGTCAAGATCATCGCCCCCGTGCTCCAGACCAATGGTTTCGCGATCATCGCGCTGGAAGACAGCAAGATCGATGCGCCCAAGGACCTCGTCGGCAAGAAGCTCGCGGTCCAGCCGGGAACGGCGCAGACGACGCTGCTGGAAGCCATCCTCGCCAGCAACGGGATCGACAAGAGCAAGGTCGATGTCATCGCGATCGATCCCGGTGCCTTCGTCGGCGCGCTGCTCGAGAAGAAGGTCGATGCCATCCTGGGCGGCGCCGATTTCCACTCGATCCAGATTCGCGAGCGCGGCTTCAAGGTCCGCGACATCTTCTACCGCGATGTCGGCGTGCCGACGGTCGGCCTTTCGATCATCGCCCGCGACGACCGGATCAAGGCCGATGCGGAGCTGTTCAAGAGATTCGTCGACGCGAGCCTCCGGGGCTGGGACGCGGCGCGCAAGAATCCCGAAGCGGCGGCGGACGCGGTCGTGGCGCAGTTCCCGGCGGTGAAGAAGGCGCAGGTGCTGGCGCAGTTCGATGTCGTCAACAAGCTGCTCTGCGCGCCGGGAGCAACCGCGCTCGGCAAGGTGCCGGCGACAAACTGGACCGTCAGCTACGACCTGCTGACGCAATATCTCGGCCTGCCCAAGGACAAGCCGATCACCGACTACTACACCACCGAGCTGCTGCCAGCCTCGGCGCCGGCCTGCCCGTGAGGCGATGATGCATCCCAGCTCCGCGCAGCCCGGCACCGGCGCCGCCTCCATCTCCGGACGCGGCGTGATCAAGAGCTTCGGCGGCTTCACCGCCGTCGATGGTCTCACCCTCGATATCAGGAGCGGCGAGTTCGTCAGCCTGATCGGCCCTTCCGGCTGCGGCAAGAGCACCTTCATGCTGATGGCGGCGGGGTTGATTCCGATCAGCTCCGGCGAGCTCCTGGTCAATGGCAAGCCGCTGACCTCGCCGCTGACCGATATCGGCATCGTCTTCCAGGACCATCTCCTGCTCGAATTCCGGACGGCGCTGGAGAACGTCATGCTCCAGGCCGAAATTCGCGGCCTGCCGCTCGCGCCCGCGAAGGAACGGGCGCTGGAGCTCTTCGCCAAGCTCGGCATCAGCCACGCCGTCGACCGTTACCCCAAGCAGCTCTCGGGCGGCATGCGCCAGCGCGTCTCGATCGCGCGCGCGCTGATCCACGATCCCTCCGTCCTGATGATGGACGAGCCTTTTGGGGCGCTCGACGCGATCACACGCACCCAGATCCGCCACGATCTCGAAATGCTCTGGCTGGAGACGGGCAAGACCGTCGTCTTCATCACCCACTCGATCGACGAGGCGATCGGCCTGTCGGACCGCGTGCTGGTGATGTCGCCGACGCCCGGCCGCGTCGTCGACGAGATCGCAATCGAATTGCCCCGCCCGCGCCCCGCGCATCTCGGTGACTATCCGAGCTTCAACGCCTATGCCGACCGTATCCACGACGCATTCCGGCGCTTCGGCGTGATCAAATACTAGGAAACGCGACGCCAGCCGAGCAGCGCACGGCGCTGCCGGGGCCGCCAAAGAATAAAGAAGGGGCGCGGGGAACCCTTCTCCCGTGTGGATTCCTCTGCGAAACGCGGCTGAGGACTGATATTTTGACGGCGGATTGTTCGCCTGTGACGGGCGGTCTTCAGCGGTTGGCTTGGAGAGCTCGCAGTCGACCTGGTTCAGCCGCCTGCGATGATGGTGGCGCGCCGGAGATTGTAGACGGTTGCGAAGGCAATCAGGTCTGCGGTGTTGGCGACGAACGAGTGGCATCGCGTCCGGGCTTTGCCATAGAGGCGCTTCATGGCGCTGAAGACAGCTTCGACGGGAGCGCGGCGGCGCGCGATCAGGGCGTTGCGGCGCTGCAGCCAGCGCGGCAGGACAGCGATGTGCTTGTGCCGGCGATGCATGATCCGGTCCTTGATGCCCAAGGCCTTCAGGGCGGCGCGCTGGGCCTTGCTCTCATAGCCGCGATCGGCATAGACGGCGGCCTCGTCGCCGCTGACGAGCCCTGGGGCCATCTCGACGTCCTGTATCCGCGCCGAGGTCACGAGCGCCGTGCGGATCAGGCCCGAGCCCTCGTCGACGCCGACATGCAGCTTGTAGCCGAAATGGGCCTTGCCGTTCTTCTTGCCCCAGTCGGCGCCGGGTTCACGGGGGTGGCCCTTGCCCAGCCCGGCTTCGCGTGACGGGGCAGCATGCGTCGCCTGAACGATTGTGGCGTCGAGCAATGTGCCCTTCTTCAGGATCAGACCCTTGGCCGAGAGCTGCGCGCCGATCTCGGCAAAGCAGGCCTCGAGCACGCCCGCCTGCGCTGCCGCCAGCCGAAAGCGGCACAAGGTCGTCTCGTCGGGCGTGCCGCCATCGAGCGCAAACCCGCAGAAACGTCGAAACGACAGCCGGTCCAGCAGCGCCTCCTCCAGGCCGGGATCCGACAAATCGTAAAGCGCCTGCAGATAGAGCGCCTTGAGCATCGCAAGCGGCGCGTAAGGCGGCCTGCCCGTCTCAGCCTGGCGCAGCTTGCCGGCCAAGGGCGCCAGCCGATCCCACGCGATCAGCCCATCGATCTTCGCAAGCTTCGCGTTCGCACCCAGGCGTGGGTCCAAAAACGCCTCAGCCAAAGACATCTGATCCGACATGCCGATCACCCCGCCGCACCCGAGCGAAGTGAATCAGCAATCAAACCTCAACGCCAGGGCCCTTTCGCAGAGAAATCCACACGGGAGAAGGGCAGGGATGAGGGCCTGCCGCTGATTGTTGGGGCGCGACTGAGCCGCGGCGCCTTCTACTGAAAGGGCACACCCTCACCCCTGCCCCTCTCCCATCCGGGAGAGGGGTTCCCCGCGCTCAACCGGGTTCCCCGTCGTCCCCATGTTCGAGCCCCCTGATGCGGAGTATTTGACAACGACCGGATCATCTTCCACCTTCATTCTTACATAAAACAAAAATGAACAGGGTGGAGATGTGAAGGGGGCTTGGAGCCGGCAGGAGACGCGTGCCGCGGTTCTCCGCTATCTCTGGCGATCCGGCGGCTCGTTCCGGCCGGATGTGATCGCTCATGTCGGCCTGACCGATGCGAGCATCTCCCGCATCGTGGCCGATCTCAAAGCGGAAGCGCTCGTCGACGAGACCCGCAAACGCGCGCCTTATCGCGGCGGCCCCAGCACTTTTCTGACGCTGAGCGAGAGCCAGTTCGTCGCAACGATCGAACTCTCCAACAACCGCCTGCATGCCGGCATCGGAAACCTCAAAGGCGAGGTGCTGTTCTCAGAACACCACGAGCTGCCCGACGGCATTGCCGCCATGGCGGCGGAAAACATCACGGCTGCAGCCATCGCAAGCATGGCCGATTGGTGCGCGCACCACGACATCGTCTTGCGTCAAATGGCGATCTCGATACCCGGCTACCATTCTGGCAGGGCGAGCAACCCGATTGTGGCGCTGCGGCCAGACTTCATCACCCGGACACTGGACGCGGCACTTCCGGACGTGCCGGTGACTTGCGCCAACTCGATCGTGACGCGCGCGCTCGCCCATCGCCTCCAGCTGGGCGTCACGCGCGATGAAAGACCCTATTTTTACGTGTTCCTCGGGCACGGAGTCGGCGGCGCCTTCGTCGATGAAAGCGCCGGGAGCGACGAGGTGCTCCCCTGCGAAATCGGGCACATGATCATGGACCGGCAGGGCGCGCCGTGCCGCTGCGGCCATTCCGGCTGTCTCGAAGCCTATGTCTCGACAGGAGCCATGGCTCCGCTCATCGGCAAAACGGAGCAGCAGATGCTCGCGCCCCGCGATAGCTGGCGCGAGGGCGTTCGGCTGTCCGGTCATGCCGAGGCCGAGATCGGTATCCGTCTCGCCCAGCTCGGCACGGCGATCGGCAATGCCTTGAACCTCAACCGCGTCAGGCGGGTCGTAGTCGCAGGCTGGCCAAGCGCGCTGCAGGACAAGGCCGGCCCGGCCGTGCTGGCCGGCATCGATCGCAGCCTGTTCGGCGGTGCGGCCGGCGTCGAGCTGTCCTTCTCCGCAATCGAGCTCGGCCGGGAGCCCGCATCCGGCATCGCGCTCGCCACCTTCGCCTTCATCAATCGCGGCGGGCACATGGCCCTGGCGCCCGACCGCAAGCGGGCACACGCCTGACGCCGTAAGCATCATGACAAACGACACAAAAAACGGGAGGACATCATGAAAGCGCATTGGATTATCGGCGCCGCCCTGCTCGCTCTGTCGGCCGGTTCGGCCGCGGCGCAGAGCGTCCTGAAAGTCAGGCCGTCCGGCGACGTCAAGATCCTCGACCCGATGCTGGGCTCGGATTCGATGGCCCGCAACTTCGGCTACATGGTCTACGACACGCTGTTTGCGGTCGACGACACCCTGGCGGTGAAGCCCCAGATGGTGGCGGCGTGGAGCAGTTCGGCCGACGGCAAGACCTGGGACTTCACGCTGCGCGACGGCCTGGCGTTCAGCGATGGCCAGCCCGTCACCCCCGACGATGTCATCGCCTCGCTCAAGCGCTGGAGCGGCAATGACAGCATGGGCCAGCAGCTCAACGCGCGCGGCGCGGTCTGGAGCGCGACCGACGCCAAGAGCTTCAGGCTGACGCTGTCCCAACCCTGGGGCTTCGTGCTCGACGCGCTCGGCAAGCCCGGAGCGCCCGTGCCCTTCATCATGCCGGCGCGGATCGCCACGGCGACGCCCGCCAATCAAGGCGTGACCGACCAGACCGGCTCCGGCCCCTTCATCTTCAAGAAGGAGGAATGGCTCTCGGGCTCGAAACTGGTCTTCGTCCGGAACCCGAACTATGTGCCGCGCACGGAGGCGCCGAGCGGCTTCGCTGGTGGCAAGATCGCGCGCGTGGACCGCGTGGAATGGCAGATCATCCCCGATCAGCAGACGGCGATGAACGCCGTGCTGAAGGGCGAGATCGACATCAGCGAAGACCTCTCCGCCGATCTGATCGGGCTCGCCAAACCGGCAAAGGACGTCGTCATCGCCCGCCAGGATGAACTTGGCGTGGCGCAGCAGATCCGCATCAACTCGCTGCAGCCGCCATTCAACAATCCCAAGGTGAGGCAGGCCCTGCTCCATGCCGTCAACGGCTCCGAGTTCCTGGAGGCCGTGATCGAGGATCCGAGCCTCGGCAAGACCTGCCGCTCCTTCTATATCTGCTCCTCGCCCTATTTCACGGAGGAGGGCTTTCCCAAACCGGACCTCGACAAGGCCAAGGCGCTGGTGAAGGAAAGCGGCTATGACGGCACGCCGGTCGTGCTGCTCGACGCCACCGAGAACACCAATATCCACGCCTTCACCATGGTCGCGGATCAACTGCTGCGCAGCATCGGCCTCAAGACGGACGTCCAGGCGATGGATTGGGCCACGGTCGTGAGCCGCCGCGCGAGCAAGGAGCCGGTCGGCAAGGGCGGCTGGTCCATCTTCATTTCGGGACCTGGAGGGCTCGACATGATGGAGCCCCTCAGCCATCTCGGCCTGCGCTCGAACTGCGACAAGGCCTGGTTCGGCTGGCCTTGCGACGCCGAGATCGAGGCCATGCGGTCCGCCTTCGCCGACCTCTCCGACCTTGGCGCGCGCAAGGCGCTCGCCACGAAGATCCAGCGCCGGGCGGTTGAGACGGTGCCCTATATTCCGATCGGCCTGCAATATCAGATCCGGGCCCACCGGGCGAACCTGACCGGAATCCTGACGCCGCCGGCGCCGGTCTACTGGAATATCGCGCGGAAGTAAGCGGCCGCCGAAACATCGAGAGGCGGAAGTCCGTCGGCGGGTCGCCGAGCGCCCGGCAGGCCGGATCTGGATCACAGTCAATCCAGACAGGGTGCATGTTTTCGACGTGAAGACGGGAGCAAGGCTGGGGCGGGTATAACGCGCTCGCCGGCGGGATTTGGGTGGGTTCTTCCCCTCCCCCTGGCGGGGGAAGGGAGAGATGGGAAGGGCGCGGGGAACCCTTCTCCCGCGTCGAAGCCGGGTCTACCCGACTTCGACACTCTGGGTGCCGAATTCGAGACGCTGCTCTCACTCTTTGATGAGAGCCCGTTTGGAAATCTCTTGAACCCATTTTCCAAACGCTCTGCGAGGCCCGCGACATCCATGTCCCGGCACGCCATGACCGCCCCTTCCTTTTGGCACGCCAGGGCGCGCACAAAACTTCGTTAAGACAGCGCCTGTAAGGGTTCCGAGCATTGGATCGGATCACAAAACCGGAATGCCGCAGGCCTTCATCTCAGGCCCGACGCGGCGCACCCGGCCGGGGCTGCCAGCGCCCCATGATCTGACGACGAGGAAACGGCCGAACCGATTGCCTCGATCGTCACGATCGAACCGAGCCCATCCCCGTCGTCGCGCCGCCCCACAGAACCCCGCCGCCGAAAGCTGACCATAGCCATGCTCAAGCACGCCTCCATCGTGTCGAAATCCATCGGCGTCGTCGCCGTGATGAGCGTCGTCGCCATCGTCATCGCCCTTGTCGGCTGGACGGGGCTGACGCAGCTCAAGCGCTCGATGCTCGATGTCGAGCAGACCGGCGGCGTCGCGCGCGAAGCGATGGATTTGCGCATCGACATCATCGCGATCAGCCGGATGACCTATCAGCTCGCGCGCCAGCCTGAGAAATATGCCGAGTTCGCGACCGAATCCGAGCGACGCATGAAGGAGATGCTGGCCCGGCTGCCGATCCTGGAAGCGCTGGCCGATACCGAGGAGAAGCGCCTGATCGGCGATGTCCGCGCCAAGCTCGGCAGTTATTTCGATCAGATCCGCGCCATGGTTGCCGCCTCCCGGAACACCACGGCCGATCGCTCGGCGGTCGAGGCCGCGCTGGCTGCCTGCCTTGACGGGCAGAAGGCCGTGACCGATGCAGTCAAGGCCTACACCACCTATTCCGGCAAGACGATCGAGGCGACCCGCGACACCGCCTTTGCGGCCGTCGACCGCTTCCTTCTGGTGCAGATCGTCGTCGCCGTGCTCGGCATCCTCGGCGGGCTGCTGCTGAGCCTGTTCGTGGCGCGCCGCGGCATCCTGCTGCCTCTGCGTGGTCTCAACCGCACGATGCACTCCATCGCCGACGGCGATCTCGATAGCGCCGTCGAAGGCACTGATCGCCGCGACGAAATCGGCCAGATGGCCGCCTCGCTGCAGATCCTGCGCGACAATCTCCAGAAGATCCGCGCGCTCGAGGAACAGGAGCGCGAGGCCTCGTCGCGCCGTCTGCGTGCGGCGGAAAACATGGCCTCTGTCGTCTCGGATGTCGGCGAGGTCGTTGCCGCTGCGGCTGCGGGCGATTTCTCGGCGCGGCTGCAGATCGACCAGGCCGACGAGCAGATGCAGAAGCTCGTCGCCGGCATCAACGAGATCAATGCGGTGGTTGATTCAGCCACATCCGAGTTCGCAGCCGCCCTGCAGGCGGTGGCGGGCGGGGACCTGACCGCCCGGATCGAGACCGCCTATCGCGGCAAATTCGCCGAGCTCAAGGGCGCGATCAACGAGACGGTGGACCGCCTGTCCTCGACGGTGCGGACGATCCAGGTAACCTCTGCGGATGTGGGCTTGGCCGCCCGCGAGATCACCATGGGCGCCGATGATCTGTCGAAGCGCACGGAAGAGCAGGCGAGTTCGCTGGAGGAGACCGCAGCCACGACCGAGGAGCTCGCTGCTTCCGTGAAGGCCTCGGCCCAGGCCTCGAAGGACGCAGCCGGCATCGCCAATGACGCGATGCAGGCGGCCCAGTCGGGCGGCGTGATCGCCGGCCAGGCGGTCGACGCGATGGCGCGCATCGAGAGTGCCTCGCAGAAGATCTCCGACATCATCCGGGTGATCGACGATATCGCCTTCCAGACCAATCTGCTGGCGCTGAACGCGGCGGTGGAGGCGGCGCGTGCCGGCGATGCCGGCAAGGGCTTTGCCGTGGTGGCGTCCGAAGTGCGCACGCTGGCGCAGCGTTCGAGCGCCGCCGCCAAGGACATTTCGGGCCTGATCTCCTCGTCCAACATGGAGGTCGGCGCGGGCGTCAAGCTGGTCCGCCAGGCCGGCGACCAGCTCGACCAGATCCTCAGCCATTCCCGCAAGGTCGCCGCCACCATCGCCGACATCTCCTCGGCCGCCAGCGAACAGGCCAACGGCATCGACGAGATGAGCCAGGCCGTCGCCCATCTCGACGAGATGACGCAGGCTAATGCCGCGCTCTCCGAACAGAGCGCAGCTTCGGCCACCTCGCTGTCCTCGCGCATCGTCGAGCTCAACGACCTCGTCGCCGCCTTCAGGACCGGCCCTGAGGGTGCAGCTGCCTCATCGGCCAGTCATGGCTCGGAGCCCGAGCGCCTGCGCAAGCTCGCCGCGGCCGCCTTCGGCCAGAGCAGGGCATCGGCGCCGACAGCTCGGGCCCAGGCCCAGGCCCAAGCCATTGCGCCTGCGCCGCGCGCCCCGGCCAGGAAGGTCGCCAACAGCCGCGCCGGCGATGCCGGATGGGAAGAGTTCTGAGACCCCATCTGTTTGGAAAGGTGAGCCCTCATCCTGAGGAGCAGCCGTCAGGCTGCGTCTCGAAGGATGCTCCAGCTTGCAGGGGAGCCTCCTGGAGTATGCCGTTCATCCTCGGAACCACGCGGTCATCCCGGACAAGCGGCAAAGCCGCGCCGATCCGGGATCCATTCCTGAACCTAACCAGGCAACGCTCCGTCATCCCGGGTCTCCTTGCAGTCGCCCGGGATGACGGCGCGTGGGCGGCCAGGACAGAGCCACCACCGGAGCCTCCTGGAGCATCCTTCGAGACGCGGGCTATGCCCGCTCCTCAGGATGAGGGCTCCGGGGCCCCAAACAGACTCTCAGCAAATCCGAGCCGGCCGTTCAGCCAGTCGCAGGCCTGATGATCTCGTCGATCTCGTCGCGATCGATCCGCCGCCGTTCAACCAGCGTTTTGGCGATGGCCTTCTGGGCCGCGAGCCTAGCGGGCTGATACAGGATTGCAGCGGCTGCCCTGGCGCAGCGCGCCCGCAAAGCGAGCTCATCGGCAGGCCGCAGAAAGGCGATATAGGGCCGCATCTGTTCCAGATCATCCGCGTGGGACTGGGTCTCGCCCGGATACCATTGGAGTCCGTCTCCCTCATTCCAATAGATCATCTCACCGCAATGGCCGGCGGACAGGATGGTGATCTCGACCTCGGCGCGCCGGAGGTCCGCCTGCCGCTCGGTCTGAAAGCCTTTCCGGTAAGGCTCGAAACAGGTCTCGCCGGTGAAGCCATAAGGCGGCCGGAGCCAGGCATGGGTGACATATCGCTCGTGATGCCAGCCGACGATGATGTGGCCGGCCTCATGAAATGCACAGGCCGCGCGCCGGATCTCGGCAGGGATGGCGCTGAGCTCGTGATGCCGTCTCACCCTCATCTCCTGCGCCTCTCGCGTCTGCTGACTGAGGCCAATCGCAGCGAAAAGCCAGCCACAGCCGCGGCGCGCCCGGCAAGCTCGCAGGTTTGACCTTAGCCTGCCGGGCTCTGGCTCGATCGCAAAATCCCTCGTTGCCGAGCCGACGGCAATCAGCTATCCACCATCCACGGATTGCGCCCGTAGCTCAGCTGGATAGAGCGCTGCCCTCCGAAGGCAGAGGTCACACGTTCGAATCGTGTCGGGCGCGCCATTTCCGTCTTTTGGCCACTCCAATCCACCGTTTTCAACGTCAGTATGCCTTCGGGCTGCCTTGCGCCTCGAACGCATGCATAACACCGCGCATGATGCGGCCGACGATGAAATGAGCGTTCTGATTACCTGACAATCCGAAACGGCGGGGATCAATACGGGCGCCGGGCGCTCGAAGATTTGCTCGAATCGTCTCCGTTCGCTCGAATCCAGAAATCTCTTCGCAGGCGTTGGCCTGCCTCCCGTTTCCTGGACTCCCAAAAGCTGGAAAATTCCGGTTTGTCGGCATGGGCTGCGATACGGATTGACGTCACGACGCGGCGGCAAACTCCTGCGAGGTCGCAAAGACCGCGATCTCGTCTGCGAGCACGTCCTCGAGCGAGGGGCCGATCTCCTCGCAGATTGTCGGCCGCAGGCGCGTCTCGACGAGCGAGAGATGCGCCGTCATCGCCTTCACCGCCTTGCCCCGCTCCTGCGCCGCCAGAGCCCGGAAAATCGCGCGGTGCTCCTCGCAACCGCAGGCCGAGCCCGCTGTCGTCTCGTAGCGCTTGACCAGCATCAGCGTGCGGCTGATCAGCTCATGCGCCTGGCGCTGAACAAGCGGATTGCCCGTCATCTCCGCCAGCAGGAAGTGGAATTCGGCCGAGAGCCGCTGCCACGTTGCCTGGTCGCCCAGCCGCAGCGCCTTCGCTTCCGCGTCGACATGCTCGCGCAGGCGCGCGATCTGCGCATCGGTGAGATTGTCGGCGAGATGGGCGGCCATGCCGCTCTCCAGGATTCGCCGCGCCTCGTAGACCATATGGCTCTCGCGCAGGTCCGGCTCGACGGTGAACGCACCCCGGTTCCTGACGATGTCGAGCAGCCGCTCATGCCCAAGCCGGTGCAGCACCTTGCGGATGCGCTCCCGGCTCACGCCGAAGATTTCCGCCAGCCGATGCTCGCCGAGCTTGACTCCGCCCGGCAGCCGTCCACCCCGCAGGACGGAGGTCAAAATCGTATGGATGCCCTGCTCGTTCATGCTCCGACTATCGCCGCTGCACGCATGGGCGGCAACTCCGACGCTGCCACGCGCTTCGGCAAGCCAGCCTTTATAATGAGCACAATCATATCAATATTGTGCACAATAATCTCTGCATTCGAGCGAGACCGGATGCGAGATATTCGCCTAAGTATTTGATCGAATTGAACCACAGCGGATTCCGCGCAAGACCGCGCGGCTTGGCATGGGGGTTGCTGAGGACAGGTGCGTTTTCCGCAACGAAAAGGAACCCGACCATGGACGTCCTCTCTGCCCGGCCGACCCGTCGCTCCCTGCTCTCCGGCGCCGCAGGCGCCGTGAGCCTCATTGCCGCCCCGTCGATCCTGCGCGCCCAGACGAAGGAATTGGTCGTCGGCGGGGCGGCCGGCCACAAGCCCTGGGTCGAGCAGGTCGTGGTTCCCGCCTTCGAGAAGAAGTACAATTGCAAGGTGCTATTCGAAGGCACCCGCTCTCTCGTCAACCTCGAGAAGATGCAGAAGAACAAGGGCAAGCAGTACATGTCCGTCGTCCAGATGGACGATCCCGTCATGATACTGGCGGTGAAGGAGGACCTTCTCGATCCGCTGACACCCGGCAAGGCGCCGAACCTGTCGCAGCTCGTGCCCGGCTCCAGCCATATGGAGGGCATGTGGGCCAACTATCTCCAGCCCTGGCTCGGCGTGGCCTACAGCAAGGGCGCGATGAAGACCCCGCCCTCATCCTGGGCCGATCTGTTCGATGCGAAGTATAAGGGACGGATCATCATCCCCTCGCTGCAGAACACGGAAGGGCTGCCGGTGCTTTTCGCCGCGGGCATGCTGGCGGGCGGGACGCTCGAGGCGATCCAGAAGGACACCGACGCCGGCTTCAAGAAGCTGGTCTCGCTGAAGCCGAACCTGCTGACGATCTACACCCAGCAGCCGCAGGCCTATAACCTGCTGGAGCAGGGCGAAGCCTATATGATCGGACCGGCGATGTCGTCCTATGCGCTCGAGCGCAAGGCGGCGGGCGCGCCGATCGACCTCGTCGCGCCCAAGGAAGGCGTGTTCGCCATGCCCTCGGGGATCGCCGTGATCAAGGGCGCGCCGCAAGCCGAGCTCGCCTTCGCCTATGTCAACGAATTGCTCGGTGCCGAGCTGCAGGAGAAACTCGCCGGCCCGACCTTCTCGCTCGCGACCAACAAGGCGGTGCCGAGGCCGGCTGGCCTTAGCGCCGATGTGACGATCCACCAGATCGACTGGGCCAATGTCGCGGCGCAGCGCAATGACTGGATCAAGCGCTGGGACCGCGAGATGGCGATCTGAGCCCGGGACCGCCTCGGTGAACCCGGCCTTTCTCGACATTACCGGCGCCAGCAGGAGCTTCGGCGCCGCCACCGTCCTCGACGGTGTCGATCTCGCCGTCGGCAAGGGCGAGTTCATCTCGCTGCTCGGCCCGTCCGGATGCGGCAAGACCACTCTGCTGCGGATCGTAGCCGGGCTGATGACGCCCGACACCGGCCGGGTCGTTCTGGACACGCACGAGATCACGCGCAAGCCGCCGCATCGGCGCGACATCGGCGTGGTCTTCCAGAACTACGCGCTGTTCCCGCATCTCAGCGTGGCGGAGAACGTCGCATTCGGCCTCAAGGCCCGCGGCACTGCACGGGAGACGATCGCGCTGACGGTCGCGCGTTATCTTGGCCTCGTCCAGATGACGGCCTTTGCCGACCGCTCGATCAAGGCGCTCTCGGGCGGCCAGCAGCAGCGTGTCGCAGTGGCGCGCGCTCTCGCCGTCGGGCCCAAGCTCATGCTTCTGGACGAGCCCTTCTCGGCGCTCGACCGCAAGCTGCGCGAGGCGATGCAGATCGATCTCAAGCGGATCCTGCGCGAGGTCGGCACCACCGCGATCTTCGTCACCCACGACCAGGACGAAGCGCTGACCATGTCCGACCGCATCGCCGTGATGTATCGCGGCCAGATCGAACAGCTGGACACGCCGACCGCGATCTACCATCGCCCGGCGACGCCCTTCGCGCTCGATTTCGTCGGCCTGTCGAGCCGGCTCGCCGGCACGGTCGTCGCAAGCCACGACAGGATGCTGACGATCGAGACCGCAGCGGGAATGCTGTGTGCGCCGGGACAATTCATCCCCGGCAGCCCGGTCGTCCTCGGCATTCGCCCCGAGCGCGTGACGGTCGGGGCGGGAGGCGAGAACAGCATCGAGGCGACGCTGATCGACGTCGTGTTCCAGGGCGCTCGGGTCCAGCTCCATTTCGAGGCACCGGCGGGCGGGCGCCTGCTCGTCGAGGCGCATGAGGCGCCGGCGGGCGCAGCGCCTGGCGCCCGGTTGCCTCTGAGCTGGCGCCAGGCCGACACGCTGGTCTATCCCGCCCCCGCAGAGGGAGGCGCGGCATGAGCACGGCGCGCCGATTCGATCCGATCCTGCTGCTGGCCGCTCCAGCCGTCGCCTATCTCACCGTCGTGTATGGCCTGCCATTGCTGTTCCTGCTCGGTCGCAGCCTGCTTGGCGCCGGCGGCGTTTCGGCCTTCGCCGGGTTCTTCGCCGATCCGTTCAGCTGGACCGTTCTCGGCAATACCGTTCGCAGCGCGGCGCTGGTGACGCTGGTCTGCCTCGTCATCGGCTATCCGACAGCGCTCGTGCTGGCGCGCGCCGGCGGCTTCGTCCAGGCGGCGATCCTTGTTGCGATCATCCTGCCGCTTTCGGTCGGCGTCGTGGTCAAGGCCTTCGCCTGGCAGATCGTGCTGCGGCGCGACGGCGTCGTATCGCAGATCTTCACCGGGCTCGGCATCTGGGACGAGCCGCAGCGCCTGCTCTTCACCGAGACCGGCCTCGTCATCGGGGCGGCCAATATTTTCGTGCCCTTCATGATCCTGCCGATCTATTCCGTGCTGAAGCTCGTCGATCCGCGGCTGGGCGAGGCGGCGGCAACGCTCGGCGCCTCGCCGGTCTATCGCTTCTTCAAGGTGGCGATACCGCTGTCGCTACCCGGCATCATCACGGGCATAGCCTTCGTCTTCTCGATGGCCGCCTCGATGTATGTGATTCCAAGCCTCGTGATCGGCGACCGCTTCCAGACGCTGGCGACGCTGACGGGACGCTCCTTCCTGTTCATGCGTAACGAACAGCTCGGCTCGACGACCGCCGTCGTGCTGCTCGCGCTGACGATCGGCATCGTCGTGGCGAGTTCCAGGCTGTCGCGCCGGCTGGGAGGCGCCGCATGACCGCAATCGAAAAAATCGCCGGCTGGCTGGCCGGGTTGCTTGCGACCTTCACCGTCGTGTTTCTGCTCACCCCGCTCGTGGTGACGGTCGCGGTCTCCTTCGGTTCGAGCGCGGTCTTCACCTTGCCGCCGCCATCATGGTCGCTGCGTTGGTACGAGGCGCTGGCCCGCTCGCGCGATCTCTGGCCGCCGGTCTTCGCCTCGGTGAAGCTCGCCGCATTCTCGACCGCGGTCGCGCTGGTTCTCGGCACGCTCTGCGCCATCGGCCTGCTGCGCGGCCAGTTCCGCGGACGTGAGGCCGTGGTCACCTTCCTGGTCTCGCCGCTGATGCTGCCCGGCCTCGTCATCGGCATCGCCATGCTGGAGAGCTTCCGCGCGGCAGGCCTGCGCGACGTCTGGGTGAGCCTCGTGCTCGCCCATGTCGTGATCACGCTGCCCTATGTGGTGCGCACCGTCTTTGCTGCGCTCTCGCTCTTCGACTTCACCCTGATCGACGCCGCCCGCACGCTCGGCCTGACCTATCCGAAAGCCGTGTTCAAAGTGCTGGTCCCCTCGCTCGCACCCGCCTTCCTGACCTCTGGCATGTTCGCCTTTCTCGCCTCCATGGACAATTATCCGATCTCGATCTTCTTCACCGATGCCTGGACCAAGACGCTGCCGATCCAGATGCTGCAATATGTCGAGGAAAGCCCCGATCCCACCATCGCCGCGATCTCGACGCTGCTGATCCTGCTGTCGATCGGCGTCCTCGTGCTCGGCGACCGCCTCGTCGGCCTGCGCCGCATGGCCGATCTGTGATGAGCGGGATCATCGGCAGCGATCGCGATTTCCGCGGCTATGGCAGCGCGCCTCCAGCCGTGCGCTGGCCCGGCGATGCGCAACTCGCCGTCTCGGTCGTCATCAATATCGAGGAAGGCGCGGAACTCTCGCTCGGCCAGGGCGATGAGCGCAACGAGTCCGTCTATGAGGTCGTCGAGGAGATTTCCGGTGTCCGCGACCTGTGCATGGAGTCGCATTTCGAATACGGCCCGCGCGCCGGCTGGCCACGCATTCGCAAGCTGCTGCAGGACTATGGCGTGCGCGGAACGATGAACGCCAATGGCCGCAGCCTGGCGATATCGCCCTGGCTCGCACAGGAAGGTGTCACTGATGGCCATGAGGTCGCGGCCCATGGCTGGCGCTGGGAGCGCCACGCCAATATGAGCGAGGATGAAGAGCGCCTCGCCATCGCCCGCACGGTCGAGGCCATCACGGCCGCGGCCGGGATGCCGCCGCGCGGCTGGCACACGCGCTCGGCAACCTCCCCGAACACCCGGCGGCTCCTCCTGGAACAAGGCGGATTTCTCTACGATTCCAATGCCTATAACGACGACCTGCCCTATCTCGTGGGAGTCGAGGGCCATGACCACCTGGTGCTGCCCTATGCCTTCGACACCAACGACATGCGTTTCCAGCGCGGCGGCGGCTTTGTCTTCGGCGATGACTTCGCCCGCTACTGCATCGATGCCTTCGACCGGCTCCATGAGGAGGGCGCGGACGCACCGCGCATGATGACGGTCGGCCTGCATCTGCGCATCATCGGCCGTCCCGGGCGGATTGGCGGCCTGGAGCGCTTTCTCGCCCATGCGGCGTCAAAGCCGGGAACCTGGTTCGCGCGGCGCGACGAGATCGCCCGGCACTGGCTGCGCGAGACCGGGCGCGGGGAGCTGATCGGCGGGCGCTGAGGCGCCCACGCCGCAGCGTCCGGGACAACTCCCATCAACGATGCTCGATGCGCGCCGCCAATGCCTCCGAGAGCCCCAGCGTCGGTTTCGCCGGCGGCCTGCGGAAGGTTCCGGCGCTCGCCTTGCGCGGCCGCAGGGCGACCAGAGCCTCGGCCTGCTTCAATGCCGCGCCGATCTGGTCGATGACGGGCACCGGGATGCGGTGGGCCACCTTGGCCGCCAGCCCGGCCAGCGGCGCCCCTGCGAGGATCACGCAATCGGCCCCATCCTCGGCCACGGCCCGGTTGGCCAGTGCCACGATGACCTCCTCCTTCTCCTCCTGCACGTCGCCGATATCGGCGAAGGTTTCGTCGAGCATGCGGATCCCGGCGCAGCGGCCGCCGAGCCCATGCATGGCGACGCATTCCTCGTACCAGGGCCCGAGCGCCCGCGCGAAGGTGACGATGGAAAAGCGCTTGCCGAGCATGCAGGCGGTCAGCATGGCTGCCTCGGCCATGCCCACGACAGGGATATCGAAGAGCTCGCGCGCGCCCATCAGCCCGGGGTCGCCAAACGCGGCGATGATTGCGGCGTCAACCGCGTGGTGATGCTCGGCCAGCATGTCGAGCGCGATGGCTCCGCCAATCTGAGCCTCGGCACGGCTGGCGATATAGGGCACGCCACGCGGCGCCGTCAGCGGCACGATCTCGGTCCCCGGCGTCGCCACCGCCTTGGCCGCGACCAGGAGGCGCTGGGTAATCGCTTCGGTGGTATTGGGATTCAGCAGAAGGATGCGCATGGATCTCCGTCCTCATGGGCGCGCTCAGACGCGTCCGCCAGGCAGATAGTGAAGCGCGTCGCCGCGTCCGTCGATCTCGCATGGGGCAAAGCGCCCGACATGCAGGATCATCGCGTTGGCCACCGCGATCCCCGTGTATCCCGGCAGTTCGTCGGGGATCGCGACTTGATTGGCGAATGACGGCATGAAAGGCACGACAGGGCGTTTTCGAACGACGTGGATACCGGCTCGCGTGAAGACAACGCGTCAGGACAAAGGGCTCGGGCAATCGAACGATTCAATCGGATCGGACATCGCTCTCGTCAGGCATTCCGGTCGGAAGAGCCTGGCGAGGCCGTCCGTTACAAGCTTATCTGGCTTGGCCAACAAGCTGCAGGTGGCGGGCGTAAAGCGTCAGGGGCCGGCAGATGACGAAGTAGATCAGCCCCACCAGGCCATAGACCGTGAGCGGCTCGAAGGTCGCATTCGCGATGGCGTTGGAGGTCCGCATCAATTCGTCGAAACCGATGATCGAGGTCAACGCCGTGCTTTTGACCAGCTGAACAAGGTAGCCGACCACCGGGGCCCGTGTGATCGCAAAGGCCTGCGGCAGGATGACGAGCCGCATCTGGTTGGGATAATGCAGGCCGAGGCTCTTGGCGGCATCCCATTGGCCCTTCGGCAGGGCCTCGACCCCGCCGCGCCAGATCTCCGCCAGATAGGCGCTGGCGCAAAGCGTCAAGGCGAGGGCGGCTGCGGACCAGGGTTCGATGCGGAAGCCGATCAGCGGCAGGCCGAAGAAGACCAGGAATAGCTGCATCAGCAGGGGCGTGCCCTGGAACAGGCCGATATAGAGCTCGGCGAAGCGGCGCAGCCAGTGGCGAGCCGAGACGCGGGCCAGCAGGATCGCCATACCCACGATACCGCCGCCGATGAAGGCCACGATCGAGAGCAGGATCGTCCAGCGTGTCGCGAGCAGCAGATTGCGCAGGATATCCCAGAAGGTGAAGTCCATCAGGGCGCCGCCCCGATCAAATATTTCCGTCCGGTGAAGCCGAGCAGCCGGCGCAGGCAAAAGCTCAGCGCCAGATAGACCATTGTGATGATGAAATAGGTCTCGAAGGCACGGAAACTGCGTGCCTGCAGCATGTCGGCCTCATAGGTCAGTTCGCGCACGGAGATCTGCGAGACCGCAGCCGATTCCAGCATCATAATGATGATCTGGCTTTGCAGGGCCGGGAAGATCACCTTCAGCGCCTGCGGCAGGACGATCTTGATGAAGACCTGCGCGGAGCGCAGGCCCAGCGCGCGGCCAGCTTCCTTCTGCCCGTTGGGGACGGCATCGAGACCGGCCGCGACGATCTCGGTGCCATAGGCCGAGAGGTTGATCGTCATCGCCAGGGTCGCGGCGATGGCCGGATCGAGCCGCAAACCGAGGCTGGGCAGGCCGAAGAAGATGAAGAAGAGCTGGAGCAGGAACGGCGTGTTCCTGATCAGCTCGACATAGCTGCCGACCGCGCGGCGCAGCAAGGGAGAGCGGCTGCGCACGGCCGCCGCTCCCAGAATGCTGCAGGCCGTGCCGAGCACCGCCGTGACGGCGATCAAACCCACCGTCGCCACCGCGCCGCGCGCGATGGGTTCGGCGGCCTGGCTCAACCAGTCGAAGTTGAGATTATAGGCCAAGCCTCAGAGATCCTTGGGATCGAGCGGCTTGCCGAGCCACTTGACCGAGACCTTGTTGAGCGTGCCGTCGGCGAGCAGCTTCGCGACGATCTCGTCGAGAGCCTGCTTGAGGCGCGGTTCGTTCTTGTTCAGCGCGATATGGTCCGGCGAGGTCATCAGCTGGAATTTCTGCTCGGGCTTCAGCGCGGTCTGGCGCGACAGCACCTGGGCGCCGACATCGTTGCCGACGACCATCAATTGGGCCTGGCCGGAGATGAAGGCCTGGATGACCGAATTATAGCTGTCGAAGCGCTTGATGTCGGCGGAAGGCGGTGCGGCCTCCGTCAGCGACGTGTCCTCCAGCGTGCCGCGGCTCACCGCGATCGACTTGCCGGCGAGATCCGCCTTGCCTTCGACCTTCACGGCCTGCGGACCGATGACGGCGATGTAATAGGGTGCGTAGGCGGCGGTGAAATCGAGCACCTTTTCGCGCTCGGCGCTGTGGCCGACGCTGAGCAGGATGTCGACGCGGCGTTCGGTCAGGAAGGGGATGCGGTTCTGGCCGGTGACGCTGACGAGATTAAGCTTCACCTTCAGCGTGCTGGCGATGATCTCGGCGATGTCGATGTCGTAGCCCTTCAGGCTCATATCGGCGCTGGCCGACGAGAAGGGCGGGAAGTCGGAGAAGACGCCGACCTTGAGGGTGCCGGATTTGGTGATGTCGTCGAGCGCGTCGGCACGGGCAGGCGCGGTCGCGAGGCTGAAGCCGGTCAGCAGGCTCAGCGCCAGCAGCGATGTCTTGATCTTGGTGTAGGTGGTCACGTGGTTCATCCTTCCCTGGGAACGTTAGATCGAGGCGTTGAGTGCGGCGCGGTTGCTGGCCGGCATGGTGATGCAGGCAGCGACGGGAAAGCCGATCCGCACCGCCTTGCCGGGATCGAGGCCGTCGCCGACGCGATTGGCCTGCATGACGAGCAGCTGCTCGCCGCCAGGCATCTCGACCAGGATCTGGCGTGTGGCGCCGAGCAGGGCGACGTTGAGGATCCGGCCCTTGGCGCTGTTGGCCATGCCATCGGGATCGGCCGCATCGGCGGCGGAGAGCACGATGTTCTCGGGCCGGACGCAGATATCGATCGCGTCCGACGCGCAGTCGGGCACCATCAGGGACAGGCCCGACCGGCTGGTCGCCCGGGCGAAGCCCATTTCACGGCGCGTAACCTGGGCTTCGATCCAGTTGGTGCGCCCCATGAAATCCGCGGCGAAACGCGTGTCCGGGCGACCATAGACATCCGACGGCGTGCCGACCTGGACGATACGGCCCGATTGCATCAGGAAGACGCGTTCTCCGAGGCTCATGGCCTCTTCCTGGTCGTGCGTGACCACCATCGCGGTCGAATTCACCGCGGCCAGAACCTGCTTGAGCTCGGCGCGCAGGTCCTGACGCAGCTTGGCGTCGAGCGCCGACAGCGGCTCGTCCAACAAGATCAGGCTGGGGCGTGTCGCCAAAGCGCGGGCCAGCGCGACGCGCTGCTGCTGACCGCCGCTGAGCTGATGCGGGCGGCGGGCACCGAAGCCCTGCAACCGCACCAGCGCCAGCATCGCCTCGACGCGATCGGGAATCTCGCGCTTGTCGGCGCCGCGATGCCGCAGCCCATAGGCGATGTTCTCCGCCACGGTCATATGCGGGAACAGGGCGTAATGCTGGAACAACAGCCCGACATTGCGTTCATAGGGCTTGAGTGCGGTGACGTCGCGGCCGCCGATGCTGACCGTGCCGGCATCGGGTCGCTCAAAGCCGGCGATCACACGCAAAATGGTTGTCTTACCGCAGCCGCTGGGGCCCAGCAGCGCGACGGTCTCGCCGGCGGCGATCGAGAAGGAGACGTCATCGACGGCTGTGACCCCGCCGAAGCGGCGGCTGATTCCGTGAAACTCGACCGCGTTGTTCAACGTCTTGACCCCTATGAACGAAACAGCCCCTGGCCCAACAGACGGTCGAAACCGACGAAGCGCTCGAGAACCAGGATGAGAAGGGCGCTGACCGCCATCAGCAGCACGGCGGCGGCGGCAATGGTGAGATCGAAGGAGGCGCGCATGTTGCTGACGAGCGCGACCGGCAAGGTGTAGGTCGAGGGGTCGGTCAGGAACATGCTGACCGCGACGTCATCCAGCGACACGGCGAAGGCGAAGACGGCGCCCGTGACCATGCCGCTGCGGATCAGCGGCAGGGTGATGTTCCAGAAGGCCTGGCTTTCGGTCGCGCCCAGCACCAGGGCCGCCTCGGTCAGGCGCCGGTCACGGCCCGTGAGGCTGGCGAGCACGGTGCGCACGACATAGGGCAAGGTGATCACGACATGGCCGCAGAGCAGCCGGATGAAGCCATCGGCGATGCCGATCCGCGACAGGAACAGCAGGAGCGCAAAGCCGATCACCACGGCCGGCACGATGAGCGGCGAGAGGAAGGCGGCCATCAGCAGGCCGCGACCGCGGAAACTGCCGCGATCAAGCGCGACCGCGGCAGCTGTTCCGACCAGCACATCGATCACGGTCGTCAGGACGGCGATCTTCAGGCTGGTCGCCAGGCCGGTCGCGACATAGTCCAGCGAGACCAGCTTCTCGAACCAGCGCAGGGACAGGGCCGGCGGCGGCAGCGGCCCGAGAAAGCCGCGCGCATCGAAGGCGAGCAGGCAAGTGACCAGGAGCGGCGTCACAAGGAAGGCGAGCACCAGCGCCAGCATCGCGATCATCGCGCCACTGAGGAACTGGTCGCTGCGACGTTTTGCGGTGCCGTTCATGAGCCTGCGCCCTTGCGTGGCTGCACCAGCGAAACCAGCGACAGCGCGAGCAGCGAGATGACCAGCATCGCAATCGAGACGGCGGCTCCGCTGGGATAGTTCGCGACGTCGCTGAAGCGCGTGTAGATCGTGTTCGACAGGAACAGCACCCGTCCCTTGCCGAGCACCATCGGAATGACGAAGGCGCTGATCGCGAAGGTCATGGCGATCAGAAAGGCCGAAACCAGTCCCGGCAAAGCGAGCGGCACGGTGATGCCGAGATGCGCCTTCCAGGCGGGAGCGCCGAGCGATTGCGCGGCGTCGCACAGCCGGGGATCGATGTTCTGGATCGTTCCCAGCAGGGTCAGGGTGCAGATCGGCACGATCGCATGCAGCAGGCCCGCACCCACCAGCGTCTCGATATACCAGCGGCTCGTCGGCGAGATTCCCAGCACCAGGAGCAGCGGGCGAGCGATTCCGACCGAACCGAAGGCGAGTTCCAGCGCATAGGTGCGCACCAGCATGCTGAGCAGCACCAGCATCACCAGCAGGCCGATGCAGGCGGCACGCTGGCGCGGCGAGAACCGCCGCACGATGCAATAGGCCAGCGGAAAGGCCGCCAGCAGCCCGGTCAGCGCCGCCGCCACGCTCAGCTTGAAGGTCTCATACAGCACGCCGGCGAAGGAGGGCGTCGCGAGCTCGCGATAATTCTCCAGCGTCAGCGGCGCATCAGCGGCCGAGCCGACCCGGCCCGGCACATATTGCTTGAGGCTTTCCAGCGCGAGCCCGAGCAATGGCAGGGCGAAGATGACGAAGAGGAGCAGCAGGCCCGGCGCGAGCAACGGCAGCGTCGTGCGCCCCAGTGCCGGCACCGCGCTCGCCGGCTTCCGCAGTGGGATGGCGGTCACGGCGCTCATAGCAGCGGTGCGATGTCGGCTTCCCAGCGCTTGGCCCAGGCGTCCTGCTGACCCAGCACCACCTTGTAGTCCGGCACGTGCACGAAGCTCTCGAACTCCTTCGGCGTGAAGGTGAGATGGGCCAGTTCCGGCGGTGTCGTGGCCTTGCCGTTCAGGGGCGCCTCGCCGGCGACCTTCGCATAGAGCGCGCTCATCTCGGGGCTGATGGCGAAGTTGATGAAATCGCAGGTCGCCTTGCGGTTTGGCCGGTTCTTCATGACGGCGAAGCCGCTCTGATAGAGGAAGGTCGCCATGCCGGCCTGCTTGGTCAGGCGGGTGATCTTGAAGTTCTTGGCGACGGCGGCCCAACTCGGCTCGGCGAAGAAGCCGACCGAGGTCTCGCCGGAGGTGAAAGAGTTGGTGAAATCGACATCGGTCACGGCGATGCGGCCGATATTGCCGGATTTCGCCAAGTCTTTCATCAGCTTCCAGCCTGGCTCCATATTGGATTCATTGCCGCCACCCTGCAAAGCGAGCGCGACGATCTGCAGCATCATGCTCTGGGTCGGGCCGGGCCAGCAGATCGCGCCCTTGAGGCGCTTGTCGAAGAGATCGTCGACCTTGCCGATGGCGAAGGGGGCGGTGTCGGTCCGATAGCCGAAATACATGCCGCCGACGGCGCGCGGCACCGCTTTCACATTGCCCTTGGCATCCCGCATCATGATCTTCTCGGGGATGTCGGCGAGATTGGGGACATCGGCTGCCGTAATGGTCTCGACCCAATCCTCCGCGATCATGCTGTTGAAGGAGCCTTCCCAGCCGGCGATGTAGTCGTAATCGACCTTGGGCCAGCCCGCCTTGATCTTGGGCAGGATGGCGCCGGCGCCGCCCTGATGCAGCACCCAGTTGAACTGAGCCGCATCCTGCTTGGCGGCGATCTGCTTCATCGCCTCGACGACATCACCGCCCCATTCGGCGGCCGTGAGGCCAGTCGCTGCCCGAGCTCTGCCCAGGAACGGACCGGCGAGCCCGACCGTGCCGGTCGCGCCGATCAGGGAGAGAAGGTTCCGGCGTGTCATCGTCATGGTGTCAGGTCCTTCGCGCCACAGGTCGAGGGGCCACAGGCTGTGCCTGTCGCCAGCGGCGACCAGGCTCCCGAGCCGTCCAGAGCCGTGATTGCACCCGCTAGGAGGGCGCCGCGGTAGGGTGAAAATGCTTGCCCGGCTATAAGCGGGCGTGAATGCCGCTGCCGGCTCATGGCCGGCTCATGGCCGGCTCAGGTCGCTCTGTCGGGAAATGAAGTCCACGAGAAAACTCGCCTCGGTCGGTGCGCCGGTCCGCGAATAGAGCCCGATGCTGATCTCGACCGGCTCGGGCAGCCCGGCGACATGGTCGAGGATCCGGCAATCCTCAGGGATAGTCGCCGCGATCATCGGACCGATGCCGATGCCGACGCGCACCGCGGTCGCCATGGCGACCAGCGTCGAGGCCTCGCAGACGATGTTCCACTGCATGTCGTGCCCCGCCAGCGCCTTCAGCGCCGGCGTGCGCCAGGGGCAGGATTCCTCGAACATGATGATCGGCAGCGGGACTTGCGTCGAAACCACCATGTCCGCGCGCACCACCCAGAGCAGCCGCTCGGACCAGACCAGGGTCGGCTTCCGGTTGAGCCGGGTCGTGTCGCAGACGGCAATGTCGAGCTTGTCGTTCTCGAGCATCGCGGCCAGGCGCTTGTTGGGCTCGACGATGATGTCGATATCGACCTTCGGATTCTGGTCGCGGAAGGCCTTCAGGATATCGATCAATCGGGTCGCGGCGAAATCCTCGACGACGCCGAGGCGGACCCGGCCTTCGATCGTCTTGCCGTTGAGGCGCTTGCCGATCTCGCTGTTGAGCCGCAGGATTTCGCGGGCATAGGGCACGAGCAGCACGCCATTGGTCGTGAGCTCCAGCCCTTTGGACGAGCGCTCGAACAGCTCGCCACCGAGCAGATCCTCAAGCTTGCGGATCTGCATGCTGACGGCGGCCTGGGTGCGATTGAGCGACAAAGCAGCGCCATTGACCGTTCCGACCTCGGCGACGGTCAGGAAGGCGCGCAGCAGATAGGGGTCGAGCTCGAGCATTCAGCTCTCGTTATAGCGCTAGAGCGTTTTCGAGCGAAGGGGACACCGGTTCGCGCGAAAACGCGTTGAAACAAAGAGCTGGAGCTGTTGAACGATCCAATGGAAACGGAAACGGATCTAGAGGCGACTTGACGCAGGCATCGCTGCAAAACTGCTGCCAACCGGTCCGATCGTCCCGTGTTTTGGCTTCGCCGCGGCCGGAATCGGAGCCCTATTCAGTTTCGTTTATAGGGCAGCGTGCTTTTTCGCCCTACCGAGCGCCACCGCCCGGTGCCAGCCTGCAGCGCTCCGCACCATTTGCTTGCAGGTTGCCATGCCCTTCAATGATGCCGCCCTCGACCGTCTGCGCCAGCGCTACGCTTCCGCTGGAGGCGGCGAGATGCATGATCCGCATTTCAAGGCGGTCGCCGACACGATCTTTCAGGGCTCGGACCGGCGCAAATGGCCGTTCGCCGACCCGGCGACCTTCCTCGACGCGCCTTTCGTGCCGGATGGACTTTCGCTGGACACGCTCGCCGGGCTCGATGTCGCCCTGATCGGCGTGCCGATGGATCTGGGCGTCACCAACCGCGCCGGTGCGCGACTGGGGCCGCGGGCCGTGCGCGCCGTCGAGCGGATCGGACCTTACGAGCACGTCCTGCGCGTCGCGCCACTGGGCAGGCTGCGTGTCGCCGATGTCGGCGATGTCGCGCTGAGCAGCCGCTACAGCCTGGCCGATTGCCATGCCGATATCGAGGCCTGCTACCGCATGATCGCCAGGACGACGACGATACCGCTCTCGGTCGGCGGCGACCACTCGATCACCGGCTCGATCCTGAAGGGGCTGGGCGCCAAACGCCCGGTCGGCATGATCCATATCGACGCGCATTGCGACACGGCCGGCCCCTATGAAGGTTCGAAATTCCATCATGGCGGCCCGTTCCGGGAGGCGGTCCTGGCCGGGGTGCTCGACCCGACCAGGACGATCCAGATCGGGATTCGCGGCGGCGGCGAATATCTCTGGGAGTTCTCGTTCGATTCCGGAATGACCGTGATCCACGCCGAGGAGGTCGGCGCGCTGGGGCTTGCGGCCGTGATCGAGAAGGCGAAGGCCGTCGTCGGCTCCGGACCTGTCTATGTCTCCTTCGACGTCGACAGCCTCGACCCGGGCTTCGCGCCGGGTACCGGCACGCCCGAGGTCGGGGGCCTGTTGCCGCGCGAAGTGCTGGAGATCCTGCGTGGCGTCGCAGGCATCGACATCATCGGCGGCGACGTCGTCGAGGTCGCTCCGCAATATGACCCGACCACGAATACGGCGCAGGTAGCGGCGCAGGTCCTGTTCCAGCTGCTCTGCCTCGTGGCCTGCAAGGGTAATCCTGTAAGAGCAGGATAGCCGCCCAAATAGCCTTCCGGCGAACCCGGAGCGATCCCGTACCTGACCATCCGCCGAGCCATCCAAATCTCTGCAGCGACCTCAATCGGGGCGACTTCGCAGCTTGCTGGAGGGTGGGATCAAGTCACTCATCCCGCCTCGTCAGCGCCCAGGCCGCGCGTTCCATCGGCCGTGGCCTGATTGGCTCGTCTCATTCCGCCCGTGCAGCAACGCACCTGTCCATGACCTCGGAGATTTCGGCAGCGGACAGGGCCGCCAGCTCGGCAATGAACACGATCCTCGCGCGCGGCGGCCCCGATGCCGGCGCACCAGCCGGGACCAGGGTCGCCCGGCCGCCAGCGAGTTGAAACACAAACTGCTGGCCCGGTTGCTCCACCGTCTCGAACAGCCCCTTGGCGCGGGCGAGCTTCGGGGCAAGCCGAGCGATCGCCTGCTGCAGGAGCGGCAGCGAGACCGGCCGGTCGGAGGTCCAGCTCAGGCTCTCGAACCGCTCGAAGCTCGGACGGCGGCCGCCGGAAGCGCGCGGTATGGGTGGCCGGTCCGGGCTGTCAGGGAAAACCAGCTCCAGCGGCACCTGGCCGTGCGGGGCCTCGATCTGGAGCACGCCCAGGCGGATCGCCGCGACGGCGTCACGTACCCGCTGCCGCTGCGCCTCGTCGACGAGATCGACCTTGCTCAGCGCCACCATGGTGGCGGCGCGAAGCTGCGCGCGCAGCAGGGGATCGTCCAGCCCTGCGGGAGACATCGTCGCATCCACCACGCACAGCACCGTCTCGAGCGGCGCCTCCTGGAAGGTCACGGGATCCAGGAGATTGCGGACGATGTCCTCGGGGTCGGCGACGCCGCTCGTCTCGATCAGGATGGCGTCCGGCCTGGGCTTGCGCCGCAGGATCGTCGCCAGCGTGCGCAGCAGGTCGCCCTCCAGCGAGCAGCAGATGCAGCCATTGGCCAGGCTGACGACCCCGTCGCTGGCCCCGGTGATGAGTTCGGCGTCGATATTGATGGCACCGAAATCATTGACCACGGCGGCGATGCGCCGCCCCCGGCGTGGGCCAGGATGTGGTTCACCACCGTCGTCTTGCCGGCCCCCAGAAAGCCGGCCACGAGCAGGATCGGGACGGACATGCCGGCTCAGGCGACGGAGGCGACGGGCCGGCGCACGGGCTGGCCGGGGCGCGCCGCCACCTCCATGACACCGTTGCCGATCACGGCATGCCCATTGACCAGGAGATGCTTCACGCCCTCGGCCGGGCGGTTCATCGCCGTGAATTCGGCCCGGTCGGTCAGCGTCTCGAAATCGAAGACGACGATATCGGCATCGGCGCCGCGCCGTAGCCGCCCCTTGTCGCGCATGGCGGGCGTGCTCGCCGCCAGGATCTGCGCCGGGATCAGCGTGCATTTGGCGATGCCGTCCAGCAGCGAAACCGCCTGGCGCTCCCGCACCCAGTGGCGCAGGAAGCGCGTGAAGGTTCCAGCCGAGCGCGGATGCGAGGTCGCGTCCTCGGGCAGGGGCCAGGCATCGCCGGTATAGATCGAGGCATCCGGCAAGCTCCAGGGCATGGCGTCGGAGGCGATCGCGCCGCCGGGATAGAGCACGGAGAGATCGAGCATGCGGCGGTGCTGTTCGTTGTTCTCGGTGTCGAGGATGTGCCAGAGCACCAGCGTGGAGGGCTCCTCGGCTTGCGCCGCCAGGAGTTCCTGCCGGTCGCGGAAGCGGCGCCCATCGGCCACGCGCTGCACGGAATCATAGCCGGTACCGTTGCGCGTCTCGAATTCGGGATCGCTGAAGAAGGCGGCCGCCAGCACGGTGGAGCCGGTGCCATAGGGATAGGCCTCGACCGTGATCGGCAGGCCCTGTGCCTGCGCCTTCATCACCAGCTCGGCGCAGCGGTCCACATCGGTTTTGCTGGAGCTGTTGAAATGGCAGATATGCATATGCGCGCCGGTCGCGCCGGCATAGCCGATCAGGCGGATATAGGCCTCGACCGCGCTTTTGGGATCGATGCGCGACATATAGGCGATGTGGGTGAATGTCGGCACGCCCTGCGCCGCCGCGAGCTGGCAGACCGCCGTCAATTCCTGCACGCCGGCGCCCGGCGCATAGGCATTCAGAATGCCGATGCCGATGCCACCCTCGTCCAGGCCCTGCGCGATGCGCGCGATGATCCCGGCCTGCTCGCCGTCGCTGGCGATGTTGTCCATCCAGCGCGGGTCGCGCATGGCGCGGCCGAACGCCTCCAGGGACGATTCCTCGTTGATGCCGACCATGGCGCCGATCCGGGCGAAGGCCCAGTTGGTGGAGGCGCCATAGTTCAGGATCCGACCCTGCTCGGCCTGGCGCCGATACCAGGAGGCAACCGGCATCACGCCGGCTTCCAGATCGAGCGTCGTGGTGACGCCGTCGAAGGCCTGCATGCGGTCGGCGGGGATGGACTGGCCATGCGCGTGCAGGTCGATGAAGCCGGGCGCCACGACCAGCCCCGTCGCGTCGATGACCCGCTCGGCCTCGCCGAGCCCGGTTCCAACAGCGGCGATCTTGCCGTCGAGCACCGCTATCTCGGCCACCGCATCGATCCCGCTTTCAGGATCCACCACCCGGCCGCCCCGGATCACCAAACCGCTCATATCGCCGCTCCGCCTGCCAAAACCCTGCGCTTCGGGCCGGCGACGCATTCGACCGGCCATGGGCGAACAGGGCCGGCAGTAGAGGCAGATTCTCCGGCGGCCGCAATCGGCTGCGGCGCATGACATGGCCGCGGATTTGCTTTCGCATCGTGACGCAGCAGCGCTCACGCTGACGAGACTGGCCTCACAGCCAACAGTTCAGCCGCTTTGGGCACATGCCGCAGGAATCAGGAGCACAGATCAGCATGAAACGCCGTCACTTCCTTCTGGGCGCAGGAGCCGCCCTGGCCGGCAGCCGCCTCACGGCTCCCAGCATCGTCCGCGCGCAGGACGCCAAGGTGCTTCGCTTCGTGCCCCAGGCCGACCTGCCCAATCTCGACGCCGTCGCCGGCACGCAGCTCGTGGTTCGCAATGCGAGCCTGCTGGTTTTCGACATGCTCTACGGCATCGGCGCCGACCTCACCCCGAAGCCGCAGATGTGCGAGGGCCATGAGGTCTCGGCCGACGGCAAGGTTTGGACGCTGAAGCTGCGTGCCGGGCTGAAGTTCCACGATGGCGAGCCGGTGCTGACCAGGGACGTCATCGCCAGCATCAACCGCTGGATGCCGCGCGACGGCATGGGACAGATGATCCAGTCACGCCTGGATGCGCTGGAGGCGGTCGATGACCGCAGCTTCCGCTTCCGCCTGAAAGCGCCGTTCCCGAAGCTGCTTTACGCACTCGGCAAGAGCAACACGCCGCTCCTGGTGATCATGCCGGAGCGGATCGCCAGGACCGACCCCTTTACCCAGATCAAGGAATATATCGGCTCCGGCCCGATGGCCTTCAAGCGCGACGAATGGGTCTCAGGCTCCCGCGCCATCTTCCAGCGCTTTGCCGGCTATCAACCCCGGCCGGAGAAGAGCGACTGGCTCGCCGGCGGCAAGGTCATGAAGGTCGACCGCGTGGAATGGATGACCATGCCAGACCCCGGCACGGCCGCGAGCGCGCTCCAGAACGGCGAGATCGACTGGTGGGAAAACCCCATCGCCGATCTCGTTCCGCTGCTCGCCAAGAACCGCGCCATCAAGGTCGGCATCGCCGATCCGCTGGGCAATGTCGGCGCCATGCGCATCAACCACCTGCTGCCGCCCTTCAACAACAAACTCTGCCGCCAGGCGCTGCAATGGGCCGTCAGCCAGGCCGACTACATGCAGGCCATCGTCGGCGAGGACACCGCGCTGTGGAAGGAGATGCCGAGCTTCTTTACGCCCGGCACGCCGCTCTACAGCGAGGCCGGCGCCGAGCGCCTGAAGGGCCCGCGCCAATACGACAAGGCGAAGGAGCTCCTGAAGCAGGGCGGCTACAACGGCGAGAAGGTGGTGATGCTGGTCGCCGCTGATGTGCCGATCACCAAGGCCCAGGGCGACGTCACCGCCGACATGCTCGGCCGCATCGGCGTCAATGTCGACTACCAGTCGCTGGACTGGGGCACGGTCGGCTCCCGCCGCACCAGCAAGAAAGCGGTCACCGAGGGCGGCTGGAACATCTTCTTCAGCTGGCATTCCGGCGTCGATTGCATCAACCCCGCCCCTTACAAGGGCGTCAGCGCCAGCGGCGACAAGGCCTGGTTCGGCTGGCCAAGCAATGACGAGGTCGAGCAGAACATCGCCACCTGGTACGATGCGCCCGACCTCGCCGCCGAGAAGAAGGCGATCGACGCCGTCAATCGCGCCGGCATGGACGATGTCACCTTCGTGCCGACCGGCTTCTTCCTCGGCCATTCCGCCTGGCGCAATGCGCTCTCGGGCGTGGCGCAGGCGCCGTTTCCGCTGTTCTGGGACGTCAGCAAGGGCTGAGCGGACCGTCTCGCCAGATGTCTGTTCCGGAACCGCGATCTCGTGTCCGCGGTCTCCGGAATGGACGCCTCTGCAACGCGAGGCAGCGGCTTCCGTTCAGGCAACGCTGTCCGCGTCTTGCCGATAGCCAAAGCTTTGAAAACGGCCATGGCGTTGCCTGCCTGCGCTGGCGCGAATAGGCCTCGTGATGTCATCGATCACGCAAGCCATTCCTATCTCCCCTGACCTGACGGGCTGACCCAAGCGATGTCTTCAGACGAGGCACGGCCGGCGGCCGACAGTTCCGATGCTCCGCCGCAATGGATCTCGGCGCTCGTGACCATGACCGCCGTCCAGGCGGCAACCGCGTTCCTGACACGCATCCCGCCGACGCTCGCGCCGGCCTTCACGGCGGAAAGGGGCTGGTCGGATGCGATCATCGGCTATCTGGCGAGCCTGGGCACGCTCGGCTCGATCATCTTCCTGACGCTCGGCGCTCCGATGCTGCGCCGGCTGGGCTCGGTACGCGCGCTGCAATGCGGGCTCTGCCTCGGCGTCATCGGATTGCTGCTGCTCCTGCCGCCGTTCTGGCCGGCGGCCGCCGCGGCCTCCCTGCTGATCGGGCTCGGCTACGGCCCGTCCTCGCCGGCGGGCAATGATGTGCTGCACCGGACAGCGCCCGCGCGCCACCGCGCGATGATCTTCTCGATCAAGCAGGCCGGCGTGCCGGCGGGCGGCATCGTCGCCGGCCTGATCCTGCCGCCGGTCGTGGAAGCCTTCGGCTGGCGCGCCTCGCTGCTGGTATCGGCTGTTCTGGTCATGCTCGTGCTTCTCGCCGTGCAGCCCATGCGCGAAAGGCTGGACGCCGCCAGGACGCGCGACCAGGCGGTGACGCTGCGGGCCTTCCTGTCACCGGCCAATATCCGGGCGCCGCTTGCGGCGCTGACCAGCTCGGCCTCCATCGTCAGGCTCGCCATGGCCGGGGCCTGTCTCGCGCTCGGCCAGGGCATCTGGTTTGCCTATCTGATGACGTTCTCGGTCTCCGCCATGGGGCATGATCTCCGCGCAGCCGGCATCGCCTTCGCGATCATGCAGGCGAGCAGCGTCGTCGGCCGCATGCTGCTCGGCTGGCTGGCGGACCGGCTCGGTTCGCCGCGGCAGCTTCTCGGATTGATGGGGCTGGCCTCCGGCCTGACCTCGCTCGCCATGGCCTTCGCCGGGCCGGAATGGTCCTACGGGCTGTTCTGCACGCTCGCAGTGGTGGCGGGCGTCACCGTGTCGAGCTGGAACGGCGTCCAGTTGTCGGAGGTCGCCCGGGCCTGCCCGCCTCATCTCGTCAGGGAAGCCTCCGCCGGTGCGACCTTGATCATCTTTCTGGGCTATGTCGTGGGCCCATCCGTCTTCGCGGTTCTGCTGATGCTCACGCATCGTTTCGATATCGGCTTCCTCCTCTGCGCCCTCTTCGGCGTCATCTGCTTCGCAATCATGCCGCGTCGCGCTTCGAGCCCGCCTGGCGGCCACGGCTAGGCTCAAGTAACCCGCTCTCCTGTTCTCGATGGTCAGCGTCTGGCTCCGGGAGAACCCTGAGCCTAGATTGCGGCTCGATCACATTGGAGTTGGCTGCGATGAGGATGGACGTCCTGGGCCTGCAGGCTTTCGTCAGCATTGCCGAACGCGGCAGCTTCCGGGCGGCAGCCTCGCATCTCAACCTGTCGCAGACCGCGCTCAGCCATCGCATCCGCAAGCTCGAGGAATCGCTTGCGACGCCGCTCCTGCTGCGCACGACCCGGCAGGTCTCGCTCACCCCCGCCGGCCTCGCTTTGCTGCCGCGGGCGCGGAAGATCTTCGAGGAGCTCGGCTCCGCGATCGACGAAGTCCGGGCCGATGCGAAGGACAGCGGCGAGCAGGTCGTCATGGGGTGCCTGCCAACGGTGGCGATGCATTGCATGCCAGGCGTGATCGCCGAATTCGAGAAGCGCTATGACGGCTTCCGGGTCAGGGTCCATGACAATTCGGCCTCCGAGATCGCCAGCAAGGTGCAGTCGGGCGAGGCGGAGTTCGGCGTGACCATCGTCGCGGCCAATCGCTGGGACCTCGAGCTCAAGCCGGTGGTCAAGGAGCCCTTCCTGCTCGTCTGCCATAGCAGCATGCCCCTCGCCCAGTCCGAATCCCTGACCTGGGCGCAATTGCAGGGGCTGCCGCTGGTGCGGATCAGCGCCGAGACCGGCAACCGCATCCTGATCGACGATGCGCTCGGATCGCGCCGCGAGACGCTCACCTGGCGCTATGAGGTGCAGCGCGTCATCACCGCCGTCAGCCTGGTTCGCTCGGCCATCGGCTATGCGATCGTGCCGCAGCTCGCACTCGACATCGTCGATGCCGGCGAGCTCGTCGCGATTCCGCTGCGCTCGCCCACGGTCACGCGCACGCTCGGCATCATCACCCGCAAGAACCTGCCGTTGAAGCCGCCCGCCCGCTATCTCCTGAAGCTGATCAGCGAGGCCCTCAAACGCAGCGTCTCGGCGCGGTGACCGCCATCATTGCTGCATGAAAATCATCAATCGCTGCAAAGTGATCATTTGAAGTAAGAATAGCCTGGCCCCAGGCTTGTCGCGGGACATGGAAACGCACAAGCAAGGGGTCGACGGATGGCTGAAGCCACACCGGCAACGATCGCATTCATCGGATTTGGCGAGGTCGGGCAGACCTTCTCGCACGGCCTGCTCGCCAGCGGCCGCGTGCGCATTCGCGCCTATGACGTGCTGTTCGGATCAGGAGCGGGACACAAGCTCGAGACGGCGGCGAGCACTATTGGCGTCGCGACGGCGGCCTCGCTTGAAGAGGCCTGCGCCGGCGCCGACATCCTGTTCTCGGCCGTGACCGCCGACAAGGCGGAAGCGGTCGCGACCCAGGCCGCGCTGTGGCTGAAGCCCGGCCAGGTCGTCGTCGACGTCAACTCGGCCGCACCATCGACCAAGCAGCGCGCGGCGAAGGCCGTCGAGGCCGGCGGAGCGGATTATGTCGAGGGCGCCGTCATGGCGCCCGTGCTCAAGCCCGGCATCAAGGTGCCGATCCTGGCCGGCGGCCCGCTTGCCGAGCCGATTTCGGCCTCGCTCAACAACCTGGGCATGAACCTGACGCCCGTCTCGGAGGTCCATGGCCGCGCCTCGGCGATGAAGCTGTGCCGCAGCATCATGATCAAGGGCCTGGAAGCGCTGATGGTCGATTGCACGGCAGCCAGCGAAGCCTGGGATGTGAAGGACGCGGTCTTCGCGAGCCTCCACGCGACATTCCCCTCGATCGATTTTCACGCGCTGTCTGCCGACATGCGCGAGCGCGTCGCGACCCATGGCGTCCGTCGGGCAGCGGAAATGCGTGAAGCCGCCGAGATGCTCGCCGCGCTCGGGTTGGATCCCGAACTCGCCCGCGCCGTCGCCGACAGCCAGCAGCGGGGTGCCCGTCGCAGCTAGCCGGAGGCTCCACCAACCAACTCAAAAACAAAACAAGAGGGAAACGCACCATGTCGCTCAATCGCCGTTCGCTGCTCGCAGGAGCGAGCCTTTCGATGGTTGCCGCCGCCGCGCCGCGCGCTTTCGCGCAGGCCGACACGATCAAGATCGGGCTCATCGCGCCGATGACCGGGCCCTTCACCTCGACGGGGCGCATGCTCGATGCCGGCACGCGGCTCTATATGCGGCAGAAGGGCGAGACGGTCGCCGGCAAGCGCATCCAGCTCATCCTGCGCGACGACACCGGCGTCGCCGATGTGACTCGCCGCATTGCCCAGGAGATGGTCGCCAATGACGGCGTCCATGTGCTGGCGGGCTTTGGCCTGACGCCGCTGGCGCTGGCCGTCGCGCCGCTCGCGACGCAGGCAAAGGTGCCCCAGATCGTGATGATGTCGGCGACCTCCGTGGTCACCGAGCGCTCGCCCTTCATCATCCGCACCGCCTTCACCCAGGCCCAGACCACGGTTCCGCTGGCCGAATGGGCCTATGCCAATGGCGTGCGCAAGGTGGTGAGCCTCGTCGCCGACTATGCGCCCGGCATCGATGCGGAAGCCGGCTTCAACAACCGCTTCAAGGCGCTCGGCGGCGACATCGCCCAAACCATCCGCGCGCCGCTCGCCAACCGCGACTTCGCGCCCTTCCTGCAGCGCGCCGCCGACGCCAAGCCCGATGCGCTCTTCGTCTTCGTTCCGACCGGGCTGGGTGCTGCGCTGATGAAGCAGTTCGTCGAGCGCGGCCTCGACAAGGCCGGTATCCGCGTCCTCGGCGAAGGCAGCGTCACCGAGGACGACATCATCACGCAGATGGACGATTCCGTACTCGGCATGGTGACCTCGCACCACTACTCCGCCGCCCATCCCGGGCCTGAGAACGAAGCCTTCTGCAAGGCTTTCCGGGCGGACGCCGGCACGCGGCCCAACCACATCGCCGTCCACGCCTATGACGGCATGCACCTGATCTACGAGGCCCTGAAGAAGACCGGCGGCGCGACCAGTGGCGAAGCCCTCGTCGAGGCGATGAAGGGCCTCTCCTGGCAGAGCCCGCGCGGCCCCCTGAGCATCGACCCCGAAACCCGCGAGCCGATCCAGAACATCTACATCCGGCGCGTCGAGCGGGTGAATGGCGAGCTCTTCAATGTCGAGTTCGCGACGGTGCCCAACGTCAAGGACCCCGCGAAGGTCAAGGCCTGAGCGGTCGGCGCCGGCACGGAGGGACAGGATCATGATCAACCGACGCAGCGTTCTGGCCGGGCTCGGCCTTGGCGGCTTCTGCAACTCAGGGCAGCTGATGGCGCAATCGCCCTGGCCATCGCAGATCATCAGGCTCGTCGTGCCGTTCACGCCCGGCGGCAGCACGGATGTGCTGGCGCGCCTGATCGCCAACAAGCTCGAGCGCACGATCCCGGGCAAGGGCTTCGTGATCGAGAACCGTCCGGGCGCGGGCGGCATGAACGCCGCCGGCCAGGTCGCGAAGGCGGAAGCCGACGGATACACGCTGATGATGGGCCATATCGGCACGCTGGCCTTCTCGCCCTCGCTCTATCCCAACGTGCCCTACGACCCGGTCAAGGATTTCCAGCCGGTCGCGCTGGTCGCGATGCTGCCCAATGTGCTGGCGATCAATCCCAAGCTCCCGGTGAACAGCTTCCAGGAGTTCGTTGCCTATGCGAAGGCCAATCCCGGCAAGCTGAACTACAGCTCCGGCGGCCAGGGCAGCGCCGCTCATATCGCCGGCGCCTATCTCTGCTTCCGCGCGGGGATCGAGGCGGTGCATGTGCCCTATCGCGGCACCGCTCCCTCCGTGAACGATCTCGTCGCCGGCTCGGTCGATTTCACGCTGACGGGCGGGCCGGCGGTGCTGCCCCTCGCGGAAGGCGGCCAGTTGAAGGTTCTGGCCGTCGCCAATCGCGACCGCGTCCCCTTCGCCCCGAACCTGCCCACCATCGCGGAGAGCGGCCTGCCCGGTTTCGAGGCGGTCCAGTGGTATGGCGTCGTCGCGCCGCGGCGCACGCCGATGGAGATCGTCGCCCGGCTCAACCGCGAGATCAACGTCCTGCTCGGCGAACCGGAATTCTCCGCCGCGCTCATCCGCGACGGTGCGATCGCCCGGCCGGAAACGCCCGACGGCTTCGGCAAGCTGATCGCGTCCGAGCTCGTGCTGTGGCGCGACGTCATCACCAAAGCCCACATCACGGCCGGAGGTTGAAGCGATGCAACGCCCGACCCCCTGCATGCTGATCCGCGGCGGCACCTCGAAGGGCGCCTATTTCCTCAGCGACGACCTGCCCACCGACCCGGCCGCGCGCGATGCGTTCCTGCTCGCGGTGATGGGCTCGCCGGACAAGCGCCAGATCGACGGGCTCGGCGGCGCGCATCCGCTGACCAGCAAGGTCGCGATCGTCTCGCGCTCGACCGAGCCCGGCTGCGACATCGACTTTCTGTTCGCGCAGGTCGGGATCGAAACCGCCAAGGTCGACACGACGCCCAATTGCGGCAACATCCTCGCCGGGATCGGCCCCTTCGCCATCGCGCGTGGGCTCGTCACTGCTACGGGCGCATCCACGACCGTGCGGGTCAGGACGCTGAACACCGGCACCATCGCCGATCTGGTGCTGGAGACCGCTGACGGCCACGCGAATGCCGATGGCGATGCGCGCATCGACGGCGTGCCCGGCACCTCGGCGCCGATCAAGATCAGCTTCCTCGGCACCGAAGGCTCCGTCTGCGGCGCCTTGCTTCCGACCGGAAACGCCGTCGACATCGTCGATGGCGTCGAGGTCACGCTGATCGACAACGGCATGCCGGTCATCGTGCTGCGTGCGGCCGATGTCGGGCGCAGCGGCTATGAGCCGCGCGAGGTGCTGGACAAGGACACCGAGCTCAAAGCCCGGCTCGAGCGCATTCGCCTCGCTGCCGGTCCCTTGATGAATCTCGGCGATGTCTCGGCGAAGGTCGTGCCCAAGATCGCGCTGGTCGCGCCGCCGCGCGAAGGCGGCGCCATCGCGACGCGCAGCTTCATTCCCCATGAATGCCATGCCTCGATCGGCGTTTTTGCGGCCGTCACGGTCGCGACCGCCGCGGCCTTGCCGGGTTCGCCTGCGGCCTCGGTCGTCGCCATGCCGGCGGGGCGCGAACGCTCGATCTCGGTCGAGCACCCCACCGGTGAGTTCACCGTCCACCTGACCATGGGCGGAACCCCGGAGCGACCGGTGGTCGAGCGGGCCGGGCTTTTGCGCACCGCGCGCATCCTGATGGAGGGCATGGCTTTCGTGCCGGGGCGCGCCCTCGAGCACAACGCAAGTGGTGCTCTCCGCGCCGCCGAATGAACCCGAGACGAGAGGATATTCGAGATATGTCGAGCCTGCAGAAGACAGGTCTGGTGATCACCGCCCATCCCGGCGATTTCGTCTGGCGGGCCGGCGGTGCGATCGCGCTCCATGCCAAGCGCGGCTTCCGCGTAAAAATCCTCTGCCTCTCCTATGGCGAGCGCGGCGAGAGCCAGTTCGCCTGGAAGAAGGCGGGCGTGAAGATGGAAGACGTCAAGGCGCAGCGCCGCGACGAGGCCGAGCGCGCCGCCGCGATCCTCGGCGCCGAGATCGAGTTCATGGATGCCGGCGATTATCCGCTGCGCACCACGGAAGCCATGCTCGACCGTGCGATCGACATCTTCCACGAGCTTGGGCCGAGCTTCGTTCTGACCCACGCGCTCGAAGACCCCTATAATGTCGACCATCCCGAGGCGACGCGCTTTGCCCAGGAGGCGCGGATCATCGCCCAGGCGGCCGGCCACAAGCCCGATCCGGAGCGGGCCTATGCCGCCCCGCCCCTCTTCCTGTTCGAGCCGCACCAGCCCGAGCAGTGCAATTTCAAGCCGAACGTGATCCTCAACATCGACGAAGTCTGGGAGGCGAAGCGCCAGGCCTTCGAGATCCTCGCCGCCCAGAAGCACCTCTGGGAGTACTACACCCGCGTGGCGCTGAACCGCGGCATGCAGGGCGGGCGCAATTCCGGCAAGGCCATGACCTATGGCGAAGCCTATCAGCGGCTCTTCCCCGAAGCGCTGGAGGCGCTGGCATGACCCCCGTCGTCATTCGCACCAACAAGCGCGCCGCCACCTCCGACATCGCTGCTCTCGCCGAGCTCGGCGTCTCCACAACCCATGAGGCGATGGGGCGCAGCGGGCTGCTGAAGCCCTATATGCGGCCGATCTATCCAGGAGCCTTCATCGCCGGCTCCGCCGTCACCGTGCTGGCGCAGCCCGGCGACAACTGGATGATCCATGTCGCGATCGAGCAGGTGAAGCCGGGCGATGTCCTCGTCGTCGCCTGCACCACCGACAACACCGACGGCATGTTCGGCGACCTGCTCGCGACCTCGCTCAAGGCCCGGGGCGGCGTCGGTCTCGTCATCGATGCCGGCGTGCGCGATGTCCGCGTGCTCACCGAAATGGGCTTCCCGGTCTGGTCGCGGGCGATCTCGGCCAAGGGCACGGTCAAGGCGACGCCGGGCAGCGTCAATATTCCCGTCATCTGCGCCGGCGCGCTCATCCATCCCGGCGACGTGATCGTCGCCGATGATGACGGCGTCGTCGTGGTGCCGCGCCTGGATGCAGCGACGGTCGCTGCCGCCGCCCGCAAGCGCGAGGCGAATGAGGAAGAGAAGCGGCGGCGCCTGGCGGCGGGCGAGCTCGGCCTCGACATGTATGCGATGCGCGAGGGGTTGGCGAAGGCGGGCCTCGTCTATCGCGACGATCCGGAAGGGTGAGGCGATGCTGACGATCCTGTTCGACGGCGTGGCTTATGGGATGCTGCTGTTCATCCTGGCTTCGGGCCTGGCCGTGACGCTCGGCCTGATGAACTTCGTCAACCTGGCCCATGGCGCCTTCGCCATGGCTGGCGGCTATGTCACGGTCGTGCTGATGCAGCGCTACGATGTACCCTTCGTCGCGACGCTACCTTTCGCTTTCCTGGTGCCGGCCGCCATCGGCGCTGTGCTGGAGCGGACGATCTACCGGCCGATGTATGCCAAGAGCCATCTCGACCAGGTGCTGTTCTCGATCGGCCTCGTCTTCATGGTGGTGGCGGCGGTCGACTACGTCATGGGCTCGCAGCAGCAGCTCATCCGCCTGCCGGCCTGGCTGCAGGGCCGCTTCGACATCGCCGGCATCGGCATCGGCCGTTACCGCAGCTTCGTGATCGCGATCTGCATCGTCCTGACCATCGCACTCCAATATGTGCTGGTGCGGACGCGCTTCGGCAGCCGCTTGCGCGCGGCGGTGGACGACCAGCAGGTGGCGCGCGGGCTCGGCATCAATGTCGGCGTGATCTTCTCGCTGACCTTCGCCGTCGGCTCGGGCCTTGCCGGGCTTGGCGGGGCGCTCGGGGTCGAGATGCTCGGGCTCGACCCGACCTTCCCACTCAAATTCATGATCTACTTCCTGATCGTCGTGACCGTGGGCGGCCGCTCGGGCCTGACCGGGCCGTTCACTGCTGCGCTGCTGATCGGCGTCGTCGATGTCGCCGGCAAATATTACGTGCCCCAGCTCGGCGCCTTCCTGATCTACGCCTTGATGGTCGCGGTGCTGTTCCTGCGCCCGCAAGGCCTGTTCGCGGTGGCGCGATGACCATGGCTCTCGATACGCCGCGTCCGGCGCTGAGCGATCTGGTCGGCAAGACCCTGTTGCGGCGGCGGCGCTGGAAACTCGGCGAGGTCGTCTTCTGGAGCCTCACAGCTGCGGCCCCCTTCATGCTCCCGCGCGGCATGCTGCTCCTGAACGAGGTTGCGATCCTGGCGCTGTTTGCCCTGTCGCTCGACCTGATCCTCGGCTTCGCCGGCATCGTCTCGCTCGGCCATGCCGCCTTCCTCGGCGCGGGCGCCTATGCGGCTGGGCTCTTCGCCCTGCATGTCAATGCCGACCCGCTCACGGGGCTCGTCGTGGCCGTGCTCGCAGCGGCGCTGCTCGGCTTTCTCACCAGCTTCCTCGTCCTGCGAGGGACCGATCTGACACGGCTGATGGTGACGCTGGGCATAGCCCTGCTGCTGTTCGAGCTCGCCAACAGCTTCAGTGCGATCACCGGCGGTGCCGACGGCCTGCAGGGCATCAGCATGGGCCCGCTGCTCGGGCTGTTCCCCTTCGACCTGCAGGGGCGGACGGCCTATCTCTACTCGCTGTCGGTCCTGTTCGTCCTGTTCCTGGTGGCGCGGCGGATGATGGCCTCCCCTTTGGCCTGTCGCTGCGTGCGATCCGCGACAACCCGCTGCGCGCCTCGGCGACGGGCGTCGCGATCAACGGCCGGATCGTGATAGTCTATACGATCGCCGCTGCCTATGCGGGCGCTGCCGGCGCGCTGATGGCCCAGACGACGCAGTTCGTTTCGCTCGACGTGCTGGAGTTCCATCGCTCGGCCGATCTGATGCTCGTCGTCATCATCGGCGGCGCTGGCTGGCTCTATGGCGGCATCATCGGCGCCATCCTGTTCAAGGTGCTGCAGGACGCGATTTCGCTGGCGACACCGCAATACTGGCAGTTCTGGATCGGTCTCCTGCTCGTCGTCTTCGTGCTCGGCGGTCGGGAGATCCTCCACGGCCTGCTGGCCAGGTCGCGCGCGGCACTAGCGAAGCTCATCTCACGGAGAGCGCCATGAGCGCACCGGCGCTTCAGACCATCGGGCTGGTCAAGCGTTTCGGCGGGATCGTCGCGACCAACGACGTCTCGCTCACGATCGAACGCGGCGCCCGCCACGCGCTGATCGGCCCCAACGGCGCCGGCAAGACGACGCTCGTCAACCAGCTCACCGGCGTGCTCAAACCCAGCGAAGGCAGGATCCTGCTGGAGGGGCGCGACATCACCACGGCCAAGCCGGAAGCGCGCGTGCGCCTCGGCATGAGCCGGACTTTCCAGATCAACCAGCTCTTCCAGTCGATGACGCCGCTCGACATGCTGCTGCTCGTCCTCTGCGAGCAGCAGCATGTCGGGCTGAAGCTCTGGCAGAAGCTGGACAAGAGCGGCGATCTGGCGCGGGAGGCGGCTGCGATCGCCGAGCGCTTCCGGCTCGACGACGTGATCGAGGAGCGGATCGCGACCTTGCCCTATGGCAAGCAGCGGCAGCTCGAGATCGCCGCCGCCTTCGCCGCCCGGCCGCGCCTGCTCCTGCTCGACGAGCCGGCAGCCGGCGTGCCGGAGGCCGAACGCCGCGACCTGCTCGCAACCGTCGCCGATCTTCCCGCCGATGTCAGCGTGCTCCTGATCGAGCACGACATGGACCTCGTCTTCCGCTTCGCGACCCGCATCACCGTGCTCGTCAACGGCACGGTCATCGCTGAGGGAACACCGTCCGCCATCGCGGCCGATCCTGCCGTACGCGCTGCCTATCTCGGGGAGAGCCTCGATGCCTGACCTCTTCTCCATCACCGGCCTGTGCGCGGGCTATGGCGAGGCGGCGATCCTGCATGATGTCAGCCTCTCGCTCGGAGAGGGCCGCTCGCTCGCGCTGCTCGGCCGCAACGGCGTCGGCAAGACCACGCTGATCAACAGCATCGTCGGCGTCACCCGCCGGACGGCAGGCGAGATCAATCTCGGCGGCGTCGCGCTGACGCGGCTCAAGCCCGAGCGCCGGGCGCTCGCCGGCATCGGCTGGGTGCCGCAGGAGCGCAACATCTTCCGCTCGCTGACGGTGACCGAGAACCTGACGGCCGTCGCCCTGCCCGGCCCTTGGACGCCGGAGCGCGTCTTCGCGATGTTTCCGCGCCTGGCCGAGCGCAAGCGCAATCTCGGCCATCAGCTGTCCGGCGGCGAGCAGCAGATGCTGGCGATCGGCCGCGCGCTCGTGCTGAACCCAAAACTCCTCCTGCTCGACGAGCCGACCGAAGGCCTGGCGCCAATCATCGTCGAGGAACTGCTCAGGGCGTTGAAGCGGATCTTCATGGAAGAGAGGATTTCAGGGATCATCGTCGAGCAGCACGCCCAGAAGATCCTGAAGATGACCGACGACGCCATCATCATCGAGCGCGGACGGGTGGTGCATGCGGCGCCCAGTGCGACGCTGCTCGCCGACCCCGCTACGCTGCAACGCTATCTCGGCGTGACGCATCAGGCCGGGCCGCCATCCGACCGCGCCGCCTAGGCGCTTCCAATCGCAACCACCGGCTCGAACGAGCACGATCAAAAGCAGGCCGCAGCGATGGCCAAAGACCAGCGGGAGCAGATGCCATGAAGCCGGAACCGATCCACGACATCGCCCATCTCGCGCATGTCGAACTCCTGACCGACAAGCCCGAGGCCAGCCTCGACTTCTTCGTCAATATCTACGGCCTGACCGAAGCTGGCCGCGAGGGCGACAGCGTCTATCTGCGGGCCTGGGACGATTACGAGTTCCACACGCTGAAGCTGACGGCGGCGAATACCACCGGCGTCGGCCATATCGGCTACCGCGCGACGAGCGAGCAGGCCCTCCTGCGGCGGGTCGCAGCGATCGAGGCGCTCAGTGCCGGCATCGGCTGGGTCGAAGGCGATCTCGGCCATGGCCGCGCCTTCCGCTTCCGCGACCCGGACGACCACATCTTCGAGATCTATTTCGACACCCACAAATACGTCGCGCCGCCCCAGGAAAAGCCGGCCCTGAAGAACCAGCCGCAGCGCAACCATGGCCGGGGCTGCGCCGTGCGCCGCCTCGACCATCTCAACCTGCTGGCGCGCGATGTCGCGGCGATCCGCGATTTCCTGCCGAAAGCGCTGGGCAGCCGCGTCACCGAGCAGATCGTGCTCGATTCAGGCGAGGTCGGCGGCTGCTGGTTCACGGTCAACAACAAGAGCTACGACATCGCCTATACGCGCGACCACACCGACAGCCTGGGCCGCTTCCACCATGTCACCTATGCGGTCGACCAGCGCGAGCATGTGCTGGAAGCCGCCGATATTTTCCTCGAGAACGGCGTCTTCATCGAGACCGGGCCGCATAAGCATGCGGTGCAGCAGACCTTCTTCCTCTACGCCTATGAGCCGGCGGGCAACCGCGTCGAGATCGCCAATGCCGGCGCACGCCTGATCCTCGATCCCGACTGGCAGACCGTGACCTGGACCGAAACCGAACGGAAGAAGGGGCAGGCCTGGGGGCTGAAGACGATCGAGAGCTTCCACACCCATGGCACCCCACCCGTGCCGACAGCGGGACATTGAGCCGGTCTGGCCGATCTCAGGAACGTCGCCCCGGGATGCCGCGCCCCTGCCTTGTTTGAGTGGCTTTTCCGCGGGTGACAGCGGTTCCACCGAGTGCGGTGGTTCGGGCTGCCTGGCTTTGCTCTTCACATCTTTGCGCTTCACTTGGATCGATCGATGGACGAGGCCGTCACCACCGTACTCGACGCCTATCATGCACGGATGCAGGAGGAGGTCGGGACGAGGCAGGCCGCAGCGCAGGCCGGCCTCAAGGATGCCCTGCGCGATCAGTTCCTGCTGTCCGTGGGGCCGGAGAGCGGGCAACTCATCAACATCCTGGCGCGCAGCCTGAAGACGCCCAACATCCTCGAACTGGGAACGTCCTATGGCTATTCGACCATCTGGCTGGCGGAAGCTGCGCGCTCGGCCGGCGGGCGGCTGACGACGATGGAGCTGCACGACTACAAAGCCGCCCATGCGCGCGACATGGCGGGAAAGGCCGGGCTGGCCGAGCATGTCGACTTCAAGGTCGGCGATGCCGTGCAGATGATCGCTGAGCTTCCCCACGGGATCGATTTCGTGCTGATCGACCTCTGGAAGGAGTTCTACCTGCCCTGCCTGGAGGCGTTTTATCCCAAGCTCAATCCCGGCGCGATCATCGTCGCCGACAATATCATCCGGCCGGGCAAGGACGGCGCCCTGCGCTATGTCGAGGCTGTGCGCGCCAAGCCCGGCATGAGCAGCATCCTGCTGCCGGTCGGAGCGGGGCTGGAGGTCAGTCGCTTCGACAGGCCGTAGCCGCCAGGCACGCGTCGATGATCGGGTGACGCGCGGCTGCCTCTCAACCTTGGCCCTCAATCCTGCCACTCGAAGCGCAGCGGCGCCTCGCGGAAGGCGAAGCGGTCGAGATGGCTTGCGACGACGCCTTTCAGCGCCGCGAGCTGCTCGGGCACGCTGGCTTCGATGCGGCATTCGAGATTGTCGTCATGGGCCAGCAGATCGAGCGTGGCGTCGCCGGGCCAATCCGCGCCGCGCACGTCTCGCGGAAAGGTCACCCGCCCCATTTGGGGCGTGAACGTGACCTTGAGATTATGGCTCCAATGCTTGCAAAGCTGCTGGAGATAGCGGCTGCTATTTTCGGTCGGCACGCGCGCGATGCTGGAAACGGTCATGGTCTCTCCTGAGTGCGATGGGCCGCGGGCGGGATGGGCAGCCCGCCCGACCTGTTCTCTTCAAAGCCGTTCGATCCGCTGCGCAGCCTCGTCGAGGATCGCGGCGATGTCATGGACGATGGCCTGGTCGGAATCGCGGCCGCCGAGACGGCCGCGTAGCGCGACCTTGAGATTCTCCATGGCGCGGCGAACCGGCCCGCCATCGGTGCGCTCGTGCATGGTGGCGATCGCAGCCAAGCGCGTCATTTGCGCCTCGACCTTGTCCGCGTTGGCGGCGAGATCGGCCTTGCCCGTCTCGGTGACGGCGAAGGCCTTGCGCGCGCCTTCCGATGCGACTTCGCCGATATGTCCGAGATCCTGCAGCATCGACAGCGCGGGATAAATGACGCCGGGGCTGGGGACGTAGCTGCCGCCCGAGGCCTCCTCGATCGCGCGGATCAGGTCGTAGCCATGGCGCGGTTGATCGGCGATCAGCTTGAGCAGGACAAGGCGCAGATCGCCGGAATCGAAGACGCGCCTGCGGCCGCCGCCGCGCTCTCCACGCTCCCGGCCCCATTCATGGCCGAAATGATGGGAATCGCGCGAGCGATGCTGGGCGAATTCGCGGGAATGCGGATGCCCGCGGTGGTTTCGATGTGAGTGACGAGTGAAATCCATCTTGATGTTCTCCATTTTAAGATGCGTCTACGATATATCGCAGAATATCTGAATTGCAAGAGGCCCGTTCCATCGCGACCACCGGAGAGCGTGTTCCAGAGCTGACGGGCGGGCGACGCCGGGCTTGCTGCACGCGCACCGAGGGCGGAAGAAACCCGAGCGGCGGCGGCTTCCCGCGCGGCAAGGCGGAATGCTATGGGGTGCGGCGTTCGGTCGATTTCGGTTCAGGCTTTCAGCCTGCTCTGAGCGCATGCATTCGCAGCCGAATGACGATTTTTCCGATAGCAAGCGCCAGCGAGAGGCGAGACCACGCACCATGGATGACGATGCCGCCCCGCCTTCGCGAGAACGCCAGCCGCTGGTCCTGATCCCCGGCCTCCTCAACGACGCCGACCTCTGGCGCGATCAGATCGCCGCGCTCGGCGATGTCGCCTTGTGCCAGGTGGCGGACATCTCCCAGGGCGAGACGCTGGAGGTCCTGGCCGAGAGCGTGCTGGCGGCAGCGCCGCCGCGCTTCTCACTGGCCGGATTTTCGATGGGCGGCTATGTCGCCCAGGAAATCATGCGCCGCGCGCCCGACCGGGTCGCGCGGCTTGCGCTGCTCGACACCTCGCTGCGCGCCGACACGCCCGAGCGCCTCGCAGCGCGACGCAGCCTCGACAAGACCGCGATCCTGCCCGGCAAGTTCCATGGTTTCGGCGACCGGCTGCTGGGAGCCTATCTCGCCCCCTCGCATCTGAAGGACGAGGTGATCATCGGCCGCATCCGAGCCATGACCGCGCGGCTCGGCGCGGAAACCTTCCTGCGGCAGAACGGGATCGAGCGAAAGGACGGGGTCGCCGTGCTGCGCGCACTGTCATGCCCGCTCCTGATCCTGTGCGGCGAGCACGACAGCTTGACGCCGGTCGCGGACCATCGGGCCATGGCGGCGCTGGCGCCACATGCGACGCTCGTCATCATCCCCGATAGCGGCCACATGACACCGCTGGAAAACCCGCAGGCGGTGACGCAGGCCTTGCGGAGCTGGCTGGAGATGCCGGTCGTTTAGCCCCCTCAAGCGTCGAGGACGAGATCGGTCAATGGCACCGCCTGGCAGGTCAGGCATTGCCCGTCCTCCAGATCCGAACAGTCGACGAGATGGCGGACCTGCCCCTGCTTGATCGACACGAGACAGCTCTCGCATTGCCCGACGCGGCAGCCGCTAGGCACGGTCAAGCCAGCCCCCTCGGCCAGCGCCAGGATGCTGCCGAGCGGCGCATCCGGCGACCAGGTCACGGTCTTGCCCGAGCGGGCGAAGGCTATGCTCCGCGGCTTGAGCCCGTCCAGGGCCGGCGGCTCGGGAGAGCGGAAGCGCTCGGTGAAGATCTCGAAGGCGGGGACGCCGCGGGCCTTCAGCCCGGCGCCGACCTCCGCCATCATCGCATCGGACGCGCAGATATAGACTCGCGCACGCTGCGAAAGCAGCTCCGCATCGATATCGGCTGCGGTGAAACGGCCTTGCCGATCGAAACGGTCGCCATCCACCGGCCGGCTGAGATGCGACATCAGCTTCAGGTTCGGCAGACGCTGCCGCAGCACCTCCAATCGCTCCCGGAAGGGCTGGCTGTCGCCATCGCGGCAACCGTAATGCAGCGTGATCTCAGGCTCGTCCGCCCCGCCTTCCAGCGTTTCGAGATAGGACAGGAACGGCGTGATGCCGATGCCGCCGGCAATCAGCACGATCGGGAATTCGTTGCGTATGGGCAGGACGAAGCCGCCCTTCGGCGCCTGCAATTCGACCGTATCGCCGGGAGCAAGCTCGCGCCGGATCGCCCCCGAAACCTGCCCGCCCTCGATATGGCGGACCGCGATCCGATAGGCCTCCGGCTGCGCCACCGCCGGTCCGATCAGGGAATAGGAGCGCGTCGCGCCGGCCACGCGCAGCCCGACATATTGGCCAGGCCGGAAGCCAGGCAAAGGACGGGCGTCGACGGGGTTAAGCGTCAGCGCCACGACCTCGCCGGCCTCCTCGCGACGCTCAGTGACGACGAAGGACCGCCATCCCGACCAGGGGGCGGCCTCGTGGCGCTCGACATCGCAGGCGAAGGAGCGCAGCGCCAGGGAGCCGCTGAGCGGGTCGCGCTCGCTTTCGGAAATGATCGCATTGAAGCTCCCGCCGATCGGGCTCGCCGCATCCGGCAGATAGCCGGGCAAACCGAGATCGGGCGCCGGCTGCCACCAGCCATAGTCGCTGGCGACCACATCCTCGGCGAGCGCATCGTTCAGCGCCACGCGCAGCCTGATCTGGCCCTTGCGCGTGCGCACCAGCATCCAGTCGCCCTCTCTGATGCCTTTGCGGCGCGCGAGTTCGGGATGGATCTCGGCCGTCGGCTCCTGGCGCTTGCGACGGAGTGCCGTGATGCCGCGATGCTGGCTATGGCAGAAATAGCCGCTATTGGCGGAGAAGAGCGTGAGCGGGAACGCCTCGCTGCGCTGTTCGGCCGGTGCGACGAAGCGGGGCACCGCCGGGTAGCCATGGCGGTACAGCAGCTCCGAATAGAGCTCCGCCTTGCCGGTCTGCGTCGCGAAACCGGTCTTGCGATATTTCCGGTGGCTATGCGGCAGCGGGATGCGGATGCCCTCGGGCTTGGCGCGCAAGGTCGCGAGATCGAGGCCGAGCGGGGCGAGGAGATGGGCAAAGCCCTTCTCGATATCGCCGTCGAAGAACAATTCGCCCATGCCCAAACGCTTGGCGAGCTGGAAGACGATCCACATGTCGGAGCGCGCCTCGCCCTGGCGCGGGATCATCTGTGGGCGAAGCTGGACCAGCTCCTGCGCCTCGGGCGAGATCTCGAAGCCGAGCCTGAGCGCCTCATGCTCCCACGGGCTCGAGACCGGCAGCACGATATCGGCCATCTCGGCGGTGGGGTTGAGGAAGAGGTCGCAATGGACCTGGAAGTCGAGCGCCTTCAGCGCCTCGCGCCCACGCTCCGGCGCCGGATGCGAAACCAGGAGATTGGAGCCGAAGGTGAGGAGCGCGCGAATGCGATAGGGCTTCGCCGAGAGGGCCGCATCGTAGAAATCGCTGGAGGTGATCCAGCCATCGGCAGGCGGGCCGATTGGACGCTCGCTCAGGCCGAGCGCCTTCGCCCTGGTCTCGGGCGGGATCATTGCCATCGCATGCAGCGCCGGCACCGGCAGGGCCGGCATCCGGACATTGCCGCCGGGCGCATCGAAATGGCCGGTCAGCGCGTAGAGCGTCGCGATCGCGCGCTCGGTCTGCGCGGCGTTGGTATGCTGCCCGATGCCGGTCCAGCCGTGATAGCTGATCGAGCCGGCGGCAGCGATCGCGCTGGCCAGCTCCTCGACCTGGGCCGCGGGAATCCCGGTGATGCGCTCGACACTCGCCGGATCGTAGTCAGCCGTCGCGGCAACGTAATGGTCAAAGCCAGTGCGACACGCGATCAAACAGCCGGGGGCTGCGACCTCGAAGCGCCCTTGCAACGCCGCTCCGGCGAGCCCGTTTTCTGCCGAGACAGCCTTCGCCTGAGCCGCATCCCAGACCAGGAAACCATCGCCTTCCAAGCCGAGATCCGCCGGGCGCAGGAAGAGACCGTCATCCTCCCGCACCAGGAAAGCGGCGTTGGTCCAGTGCCGCACGAAATCGGCGTCATAGGCGCGATTGACGATGAGCCAGCGCGCCAGCCCAAGCGCCAGCACGGCATCGGTGCCGGGTTGGATGCGCAGCCAGAGATCGGCGTCGCGCCCCGAACCCGCCCGGCGCGGATCGATCACGGCGAGCCGCGCGCCTTTCGCCCGTGCCGCGCCGATCGCCTCGGCCTGGGCAAGCCAGACATTGGCAGGGTTGTGGCCCCAGAGCAGGATCAGCTCGGAGTTGCGATAATCGGCCGTCGGCAGCCCGCAGCCGAAGGTGAAGACGTGGGCGTGGTCCTTGTGCCAGTTGCAGATCTCGGTCGAGAACACGGTGTTGGGGCTGCCGAAGCCGCGCACGAAGCGTTGCAGCCAGTCGATGCTGTCGGAGGTCGAGGAGGACGAGCCCGAGGTGATGGCGAAGGCGACCGATTCCGGGCCGGTCTCGGCGCGATAGCGGCCAAGCTTCCCGGCGATCTCCGTCAGGGCCTCGTCCCAGGAGATCGGCACGAAGCCCGGATCGGCCGCACCTTTGGGCGCGGTGCGGCGCAATGGCGTCTTCAGGCGGCGGGCGGAATGGGCGATCTCCGGCGCGGCGCGGCCCTTGGGGCACATCGCCTTGCCGGTGGGATGAGCGGGATTGGGCCTGACGGCGACGAGGCGATCATTCTCGACAACATTGATCGTGCCGCAGCGCGAGCGGCAGAGCGTGCAGAAGCCGGGTTTCTCAAGCGTCGCCATCGCCTTCTCCCCTCGGCCTTTGCGGCTCAGGATGCCGCGCGGGCCATCCCCGGCGTCGGTTCACCCGCAAGCAGGGTCGCCGCCGCGAGATCCTCAATCGCGGCGCCCACGGATTTGAACAGCGTGATCTCGCCCGCGGCGAGGCGGCCGGGTTTCGTGCCGCTCGTCAACTCGTGCAGATCGCCGCAGATCGCCTCGGCCTGCCAGCGGCCGGACGCAATCGGCTGCAGCAGGTCGCCGGCCTCGGCGAGCGCGCCGGCGTAGGTGTCGACGAAGACGCGGCTGCGCGCGAGCGCCTCGTCATCGCTCTCGCGCATCTGCGGCGTGAAGGCGCCGACGAGATCGAGATGCGTGCCTGGCCGGAGATCTCGCCCCATGACCAAGGGCTCGCGCGAGGTGGTGGCGCAGCTGACGATGTCCGCCAGCGCGAGCGCCGCCGGCAGATCGGTGACGGGGGTGGCGTCGAAGCCCTGGCGAGCGAGCACCCCGGCAAGCGCCAGTGCGCGCTGCGGATGGCGCCCCCAGACCAGGACCTTGTCGATCGGTCGCACGGCCCGGTGCGCGGCCGGCAGATGTGCCGCGACATGCCCGGTTCCGACCAGGAGCAGCGTGCGGCTGTCAGGGCGCGAGAGATAGCGCGAGGCGAGCGCGGAGGCCGCCGCCGTGCGCCGGTTGGTCAGCGCTTCGCCATCGACCAGCGCCCGAGGCTGGCCGGTCTCCCCGTCGAACAGCACGTAGATCGAGGAGATCGCGCCCAGACCGCGCGCAGCGTTCTGAGGGAACGCCGTCACGAGCTTGACGCCCAGTGCCTTGCCGCGCTCCCAGGCCGGCATGGTCAGCAGATGGCTCGGCTGGCCGGTCAGGCCGACTTCGTAGCTCTGCCGGACCGGCATCGCCTCGCCGCCGCGGCGGAACGCCTCGCCCAGGGCTTCGATCAGCCGGGGATAATCGAGCGCGGCCTCGACCTCCGAAGCGGAATAATGGTGCAGCACGGCAGGTGTCCTCATGGCCTGGTCATTCAAGCGCGGTGATGCCGGTGCAGATCCAGAGGATCTCGGCATCCTCCTCGCTCAGCGAAACGACAGCGTGGCCCATCTTGCTGTCGAAATAGGTGCTGTCGCCGACCTCGAGCACGACCGGCGAATAGAATTCGGTGAAGACCTGAACGCGGCCCGAGAGCACGCAGAGGAACTCCTCGCCCTCATGGCGCACCCAGCCGGGGAAATCGTCGAGGCTGCGCGCCGTCACCCGCGCCTTGAAAGGCAGGATCTGCTTCTGCGAGAGATCGGTCGCCAGCACCTCATAGCGATAGGCTCCGGTGAGATGCGGCTTGCCCTCGCCGCGCTTGGTCACGCTGCGCCGCCCGAAGGGCGCGTTCTGGCGGCGCGCATCGAATAATTCGACGATGTCGAGCCCGGTGCCGCGCGTGATCTTCTGCAGCACGTCATAGGTCGGCGACATCTGGCCGTTCTCGATCTTCGAGAGCGTCGAGCGCGCCACGCCGGTACGCTGGCTGACATCCTCGAGCGTCCAGCCATTGTCGACGCGCATGCGCTTCAGCCGCAGGCCGAGATCGACCGGGCTGTCCTCGGCCCTGGCCTCTGCGGCCGAGAACCGGGCCGGCATCGCGGTCGCCGCCAGAGTGGCCGCGTCGCTGAGGCCGGACCGGATCGCATTCTTCTTCGTCACAGGCATATTCTTTTCGTCACAGGCATGTCCTTGCCGAGGCGGTCGCGGGCGGCGACAGAGCCGCCCGGCGAGAGATCATTTCTTTACGAGCGGGCATTCGCTCTGGGCGAGAGGCAGGAAGGCCTGATCGCCGGGAACGGTCGCCAGCACGTCATAATAGTCCCAGGGCGCCTTGGATTCGGAAGGCTTCTTGACCTGGACGAGCAGCATGTCGTGCACCATGCGGCCATCCTCGCGGAGCTTGCCGTTCTTGGCGAAGAAATCATTCACCGGCAATTCCCGCATCTTGGCGGAGACAGCCTTCGCCTCGTCGGTGCCGGCGGCCTGGATCGCCTTGAGATAATGCATGACCGAGGAGTAGACGCCGGCCTGCAATGCTGTCGGCATCGCCTTGCGAGCCTCGAAGAAGCGCTTGGCGAAGGCCCGCGTCTCGTCATTCTGGTTCCAGTAGAAGCCTTCGATGAAGGAAATGCCCTGCGCGGTCGGCAGGCCGAGCGCGTGCACGTCGGAGATGAACATCACCGGGGCGGTGAGGATCTGCCCGCCGGCGGTGACGCCGAACTCATTGGCCTGCTTGATCGCGGTGGTCATGTCCTTGCCGGCGGTCGCCAGCATGATGACCTTGGCCTTCGAGGCCTGGGCCGGCAGCAGGAAGGCCGAGAGATCAGTCGCGCCGAAGGGATGGCGGATGGTGCCAACGACCTTGCCGCCATTGGCCTTGATCGCTTCGGTCGCGATCTTCTCCAAGGAATGGCCGAAGGCGAAGTCAGCCGTGATGATGAAGAAGGTGTCGTTGCCCTTGTCGATCAGGGCCTTCACCGGGCCGACCGCGTTGGAATAATTGTCGTAGACCCACTGGACGCCGGTCGGCGAGCACTGCTTGCCGGTGAGATCGGTGGTGCCGGGCGAGGAGAACAGCGCGACGCGGTTGGTCTCGCGAGTCAATTGCTGCACGGCGAGCGCGATCGCGCTGTTGGTGACGTCGGAGATCGCGTCGACCTTCTCGTTCTCGATCCAGCGCCGCGCGATGCCGACGCCGACATCGGCCTTGTGGAGATGGTCGGCGCCAATGATCTCGATCGGCTTGCCCAGCACCGTGCCGCCGAAATCGGCCGCGGCCATCTGCGCTGCGAGCAGCGAGCCCGGCCCGTTCATGTCGGACCACTGCCCGGACATGTCGGTCAACACGCCGATCTTGACGACGTCGTCGCTGATCTGCGCCGAGGCCTGCCCCGCCAGGCCAAGCGAGCCGAGGCAGAGCGCGGCCGCAAGCCCGCGCATGAGATTGAAAGCGGTCAGTTGCATCGTCGGTCCCCTTGTTGTCCGGTCCTGTTCGGCCGGGTTTTGCTTGAGCCTTGTTTGATTGAGCCTTGGCCGGGCCCAGTTGAGCAGCCCGGTTTCCTCATCGGACATCATGTCTCATTCAGCGGGTGCCGCTGCCGGAGTTTGCCGAGCCGCGTCCGCTGGCGGCGACGCCTGGCTCCGGCGATGCCAGAACTCGATCAGCTCACCGACGATGCCGCGCCGGAAGGCGAGCACGCAGAGCACGAAGATCAGCCCGTGGATGACGGTGACCCATTGCCCGAGCGCAGCCAGATAGTTCTGCATGGCAACCACGATGAAGGCGCCGACGACCGGGCCGTAGAGCGTGCCCACGCCGCCAAGGAAGGTCATCAGCAGGATTTCGCCAGACATCGACCAATGCGCGTCGGTCAGGCTCGCGATCTGGCTGACGATTGCCTTGGTCGAACCGGCGAGGCCCGAGAGCGCCGCCGATAATGTGAAGGCAACGAGCTTGTAGCGGCTGGTCTCGAAGCCGAGCGACTGCGCCCGGGGCTCGTGATCGCTGATCGCCTTCAGCACCCGGCCGAAGGGCGAGCCGACGAGCCGCATGATCAGGAGGAAGCCGCCAAGGAAGATCGCCAGCACGAAGGCGTAGAGATTGGCCGGCCTGGAGAGGTCGACGAACCCGAACAGCAGGCCGCGCGGCACGCCTTGCAAGCCATCCTCGCCGCCGGTGAAGGGCGCCTGCAGCGCGACGAAATAGATCATCTGCGCGAAAGCCAGCGTCACCATGGCGAAATAGATGCCGCTGCGGCGGATCGCGAGCCAGCCTGAGGCGAGCCCAAGCAGCGCCGCCGTCGCGGTTCCCGCCAGGATCGCCAGTTCCGGTGTCAGCCCCCAGATTTTGGCGGCATGGCCGCAGACATAGCCGGCCGAGCCGAGGAACATCGCATGGCCGAAGGAGACGAGCTTGCCGTAGCCGGCGATCAGGTTGAAGGCGCAGGCGAAGAGCGCGAAGATCATCGCCTTCATCATGAAGCCGGGATAGATCACCAGCGGCGCGGCCGCGAGGCAGGCGGCAACCGTCAGGAAGACGAGCGTCTGCGTGCGGGCCGAAGGCGCAGGTGCCGAAAGCGAGGCCTGCTGATGGCCCCCAGCGGCTTCCGGCTTCGAACCGAACAGCCCGGCCGGGCGGATCAGCAGCACCACCGCCATGACGACGAAGACGACCGTGCTCGACAATTCCGGATAGAACGCCTTGGTCAGGCCCTCGATCAGGCCGACGAGGAAGCCGGTCACGATCGAGCCCATGATCGAGCCCATGCCGCCGATCACCACGACCGCGAAGACGACGATCAGGAGATCAGCGCCCATGGTCGGGCTGACCTGATAGATCGGCGCCGCGAGCACGCCGGCCAGCGCCGCCAAAGCGACGCCGGCGCCATAGGTCAGCATGATCATGCGCGGCACGCGGATGCCGAAGGCCTGGACCAGCATCGGGTTCTCGGTCGCCGCGCGCAGATAGGCGCCGAGCTTGGTGCGCTCGATCACGTACCAGGTGGAGAGACAGACGACGAGCGAGACCAGGATGACCCAGGCTCGGTAGTTCGGCAGGAACATGAAGCCGAGATTGCGCCCGCCGGTCAGCTCGGCCGGGATCGCATAGGGCTGGCCCGACGCGCCGAACCAGTTGCTGAAGGCCCCTTGCACCATCAAGGCAAGCCCGAAGGTCAGCAGCATGCCGTAGAGATGGTCGAGCTTGTAGAGCCGCCGAAGCAGCAGCCGCTCGATCACGACGCCGGTGAGCCCGACCGCCAATGGCGCGAGCAGGAGCGCCCACCAATAGCCGATGCCGAGAAAGTTCAGCAGCAGCCAGGCAACGAGCGCGCCCATCATGTACTGCGCGCCATGGGCGAAGTTCACGATGTTCATCATGCCGAAGATCACCGCCAGGCCGAGGCTCAGCATGGCGTAGAAGGCGCCGTTGATCAGGCCGAGCAGGAGCTGGCCGTAGAGGACCGCGGACGGGATGCCGAAGATCGTGGTCATGGCGCCTCTTGTTCCTGTCGACAGCCGCTCAAAGGCCGAGATAGCCCTTGAGCGCGCCGAGCCGGTTCTCCAGCTCGCCGCCCGGGATTTCCTCGACGACACGGCCGAGTTCGACGACGTAGTGCCGATCGGCGAGCTGCGAGGCGAAGCCGACATTCTGCTCGACCAGCAGGATGGTGAAGCCCAGCCTCTTGAGCTGGACGATGGTGCGGCCGATCTGCTGGATGATGACCGGCGCCAGCCCCTCGGTCGGTTCGTCCAACAGGAGGATGCGCGCGCCGGTGTGCAGGATGCGCCCGAGCGCCAGCATCTGCTGCTCGCCGCCCGAGAGCTTGGTGCCCGGGCTGTCGAGCCGCTCCTCCAGATTGGGGAACAGGGTCAGGATCTGGTCGATCGTCATGCCGCCATTGGCGACCTTGGGCGGCAGCAGCAGATTCTCGCGCACGCTGAGGCTGGAGAAGATGCCGCGCTCCTCGGGGCAGAAGGCGATGCCCTTGCGGGCGATGTCGTAGGGGGCGGCCGCGATGATCTCGCCGCCATCGAGCCTGATCGAACCCGCCCGCTTGTCGAGCAAACCCATGATCGCCTTGAGCGTCGTCGTCTTGCCGGCGCCGTTGCGCCCGAGCAGCGTCACCACCTCGCCGGCCCGGACGGTGAAGTCCATGCCGTGCAGAACCTGCGATTCGCCGTACCAGCCTTCGAGGCGATTGACGGTAAGGGTCTCAGCCATGTGCCTGCCCCGGATGCGCCTGCCCCGTATAGGCCGCCATCACATCGGGCCGCGCCGAGACCTCGGCATAGCTCCCTTCCGCCAGGATCTCGCCGCGCACCATTACGGTGATCCTGTCGGCGAGCTCGGCGACCACGTTCATGTTGTGCTCGACGAGCAGAACCGTGCGGCCCTGCCCGGCCTCGCGGATCAATTGCGTCACCCGCCCGATATCCTCGCGCCCGAGCCCGGCCATCGGCTCGTCGAGGAGCAAGACCTTCGGCTCCAGCGCCAGCGTCGTGGCGAGCTCCAGCACGCGCTTGCGGCCATAGGAGAGGTTGCCGGCCATGGTCTGCGCCTGGTCGGCAAGGCCGAAGCGCTCCACGAGCGCGTCCGCCTGTTCCGAGACACCGCGCCGGCTGGAAATCCGCCCGAGCAGGTTCCAGGCGAGGCCGCTCGCGCGCAACAAAGCGAGCTCGACATTCTCGCGCACCGTCAGCCCCGCGAACACCGCCGAGATCTGGAAGGAGCGCACCACGCCGCGCTTGGCCATTGCCGGCATGGCCAGGCGCGTGACGTCCTCGCCGTCATGCAGGATCGCGCCCGCGGACGGCATGAGATATTTCGTCAGGAGGTTGAACAGCGTCGTCTTGCCCGCGCCATTGGGGCCGATGACGGCATGCATGCTGCCCTTAGCAAGCCGGAAATTCACATCCCGCACGGCGAAGAAGCCACCGAATTCGCGGCTCAGGCCATGGGCCTCCAATGCGTTGCCAGTGCCGTGTTTTAACGCGTTTTCTTCACGCGAACCGGTACCCACTTCGCTCGAAAACGCTCCAGTGCCGTCCATTCCCCACGCCCACCTTCGCAAAGAACCAGCCTACGAAGGGGAACGTGGAACCAAAGTTTCCTATCGTCAACAAATTCCACTATGTCGACGGCCTGGATTTTAGGCTGCGTGATCAAGCGCGCGGCAGATCATTCCGGCTGGATGCCGGCGGCCTTGACGATATCGGCCCATTTCCTGATCTCGGTTCCGACGAAGGCCCTGAGCTCCTGGGATGTGCTGGTCTCCGGCTCGATGCCGGCGGCGAGCAGCTTCTCCTGCGTGGCCTTGTCGTTGATTGCGACTACCAGCGCCTGGCGCAGCTTGTCGATGACCGGCTGCGGCGTCTTCGCGGGAACGAAGGCCGCGAACCAGGCGGCGAGGTCGTATCCGGCGACGCCCGACTCCGCCATCGTCGGCAACTCGGGCGCCAGGGCGCTGCGTTTCGCGGTCGAAACGCCGAGGCCGTTCACCTTGCCGGCCTTGATCTGGGGCAGCGTCGTCGAGATGTCGGCGAAGACGATATTGATCTGGCCGCCGAGAAGATCGGTGATCGCCTGCGGATTGCTGCGATAGGGCACATAGGTAAGGTCGATGCCGCCCAACGTCTTGAGCATCTCGCCGGCTATCCGCGAGGAGCTCGACCCCGCCCCGAAAGTGAGCTTGCCCGGATTGGCCTTGGCATGGGCGATCAGCTCCTGCACGGACTTGGCCGGCACCGACGGATTGGTCGCCAGCGCAAGCGTGATGGTGCCGAGCTTGGTCACAGGCTCGAAGCTCTTCTCCGCGTCATAGGGCACGGTCTTCAGCAGGCTCTGATTAGCGCCATGCGTCGTGTTCGTCGTGATCAGCACGGTGTGGCCGTCGGGCTCGGCCCCCGCCACGGCCTGGGCCGCGATGATGCCGTTTGCGCCGCCCTTGTTCTCGACGATGATCGGTCGACCCAACGTCTTCGATGCGTGGTCGCCCAGGATGCGAGCCAGCACGTCGGTGGCGCTGCCGGCCGCGAAAGGCACGATGAATTTGATGTTCTGCGTCGGATAGCCCTGCGCCGAGGCAGGCAAGCCTGCCAGCAAGGCGCCGCCGAGCGCCAGGGCGGCCAAACTCCAGCTCTTCGATGTCATGGTCGTTTTCTCCGAGAGGTTAGTGACCGCCGTCTTGTCGCGGCGTCGTGCGGGAAGGGCTTTCGTCGGGAATTTCGAGGTCGAGCAAGGCCGAGCTCAGGCCCTTGCCATGTGTGTCGAGGGCGAGCGAACGGGTTACGCCGCCACTGAGCGCCTGGCGCAGGACGAAGTTCAGGGCACCGAGGCTGGGAATCTCGTATCGCACCACCTCGCCGGCCACGAGCTCGCCGAAATGCGCCTTGACGCGCTCGGCCGTGACATGGCGCAGCAGCAGGGCATAGTCGGCGGCCTCATAAGCGATCACCGAGATGCTCGAGGTGTTGCCCTTGTCGCCGGTGCGGGAATGAGCAATTTCGCGCAGCTTCATCTCAGCTCTCCACATAATGGATGGCTGTCGCGACGTGCTCGCGCGGGATCAGGGTCGAGAGAATGCCGACCACCTCGCGGGCGGATTTCGTGACGCCGCCCCCGCCCGCCGGGCCGTTGGTGTAGAGCGTCTCGACCTCGTTGCCGATGCGCAGGGCCTCAATGAGGCTATCGGTGCGTCCCGCGACGCGAACGCGCACCTCATAGGGTTCATGACCACCACCGTGGCTCGAGAGCCTCTCGCCATGCAGCGCATTCGCGCCGATCAGGTCGAAGCGCAATTCGCTCGCGCGCACACCGGTCAGCGCCAGGCGTTCGCGGACGATCTCCAATGCCAGAGCGCCCCGAGCCCGCGCGCCGGGACCCGCATAGGAGATCTGGCCTTCGCCGACGAAGCCTTCGATCGTCCCGAGCGAGACTTTCAGCGTCTCGGTCCGGGCACGGCCGGTGGCACCCCGGACGCGGACGCGATCGAAGCCGATCTCCTCGACGGTGACGTTCGAGAAATCAGCGACGACATCGGGAGTGAGATAGCGTGCCGGATCGTGGATCTCGTAGAGGATCTGCTCCTTGCAGGTGGCGGGCGTGACCTGCCCGCCGGAGCCCGCGACCTTGGTGATGACGATGGAGCCATCCTCCCCAACCTCGGCGATGGGGAAACCAAGCCGGGCGAGATCGGGCACGGATTTGTAGCCGGGATCGGCAAAATACCCGCCCGTGACCTGGCCCGCGCATTCCAGGAGATGCCCGATCAGCGTGGCCTGGCCGAGCCGATGCCAATCATCCCTAGCCCAACCAAAGGCATGCACCAGCGGACCGACGAACAGGGACGGATCGGCCGCGCGGCCGGTGATGACGATGTCGGCTCCATCAGCCAGCGCTTCAGTGATGGCTTGCGCCCCGATATAGGCATTCGCCGAAATCAGGTTGCCGCCAAGATCGGCAACCAAGGCGCCGGTCTCGTCGACGCGATAATCGCCTGCTGCCACAGACGACAGCACATCGTCGCCCGTCACGGCCGCAATCTTCAGCCCGCTCAGGCCCAGTTCGCCGGCGATGGCCCTGATCCGCTCCGCACCGGCGACGGGGTTGGCCGCGCCCATATTGGTGATGATGCGCGTGCCGGACTGCCGGCACGGCCGCAGCACCGCCCGAAACCGCTCCGCCAGCAGCGGGTCATAACCGGCTTTCGGGTCCTTGAGCTTCGCCTGCTGGGCCAGCGCGATGGTGCGCTCCGCCAGGCACTCGAAGACCAGGTAGTCGAGCCCGCCTTTTTCGGCGAGTTCGATCGCCGGCTCGATCCTGTCGCCGGAATAGCCCGCGCCTGCGCCGATCCGAACCTGCTTCACCACCGCCTCCGAAAACCGGTGGCATGGGAGCATCAACCGATTGATCACACAATTGAAATGAATCTATCAAAGTGATAGTCATTCATTATGAATATCGACGTTCGGCAGTTGCGCGCTTTCGTCACTGTGGCGCAATTCGGCAGCTTCACGCGGGCGGCTGGCAGCCTGAATCTGTCGCAGCCGGCGCTGACGGTTCAGATCCAGAAGCTCGAGGACGGGCTCGGCGTCCGTCTGTTCGACCGCAACACCCGCAGCGTGTCGCTGACCCGGATCGGCCGGGAGCTCGCGCCTCAGCTCGGGCGCATTCTCAGTGACCTCGATGCGGTCGTCGGGGATACGCGCCAGCTCGCGCAAGGCCAACAGGGCGTGGTGCGGCTGGCGGTGCTGCCGTCCTATGCCTCAGGCATCCTGCCGGAGATCATCGCGGCCTTCCGCCGGACGAACCCGCAGGTCAGTTTCGTCATCCGCGACGTGATCGCAAGCCGCGTCGCCGAGCTGACCCGGCATGAGCAGGTCGACCTCGGCATCATGGGCGGAGCGCTGAGCGACCCCGACCTCGAAGTGCTGCACCGAACGCAGGATCACATGCATGTGGTTTTTCCCGATGGTCACAAATTAGGCAATCTCGATTCCGTCGCCATCGACGACATCGCGCCTCTCCCGCTGGTCCTGATGGACCCGGCGACCAGCGTCAGGGCGATCGTCGATGCCGCCTTCAAGGCCGCCGGCCATCAGCCGATCGTCGGCGCGGAAGCGACCTATATGTCGACCGCGGTCGGGATGGTGCGCGCGGGCCTCGGGGTCGCGATCCTGCCCGGCTCGGCGATGGAGGTGCGCGCCGAGCAAACCTTGCGCTCCCGGCCCCTGAAGGCTGCGGATTTCGCGCGCCAGATCGCGCTCATCAAGCGCAGCGGCCGGACATTGCCGCCAGTGAGCGAGAGCTTTGCACGGGCGCTGATGAACGAGTTGCCAGCAGCGCAAGGCGCGGACACAGCCTGAAGCAAGCCAGGCTACGCCGAGAGCCAGAACGCGGTCGCGGCCTCATATCAAGCCTTCAATGACCGCTTAGCCAGCCTTCCTCCGTGCCAGTCGCCGATCCATCACAGCCCGTGCATATGGCGCTGGAGCGCAACCTGACGACGCAACGGCAGGCGAAGACCGGCAGCGGTTAAGCACAATTTATTCGCAGATGCGCAGAACAAAACGGCCGATGCACATTTTTATTCATTGCGAGCGCCGCGCTTGAGCGCATCCTGTCACTCGATAGCAGATGCTGATTCGCAGTTGACGTGCGCCGTGTTTCGACGAGGGGCGTAGCTGATTCTCGTATGCCTGCGTCGAGCCACGGCATAACCATATGCAGAGGGCTCATGTACAACGACTCTTTGTTCAACGCCTTCGCTCGCTCCTATGAGGCGCGCCGCGAAACGGATATGCCGATCTCCGACTACTTGGAGGCCTGCAGAGGCGATCCGATGCTATACGCTAACGCGGCGGAACGGCTGCTGGCGGCCATCGGCGAGCCTCAGATGATCGACACGGCCAAGGATCCTCGCCTTGGCCGTATTTTTTTGAATCGGACCGTCCGGACCTATCCGGCATTTACCGGCTTCCACGGCATGGAAGAGACGATCGAGCGTATCGTCTCCTTCTTCCGCCACGCTGCCCAGGGCCTGGAGGAGCGCAAGCAGATCCTCTATCTGCTCGGCCCGGTCGGCGGCGGCAAATCGTCCCTTGCCGAGCGGCTCAAATCATTGATGGAGGTTCACCCCATCTATGTGCTGAAGGCCGGCGACGAGATCAGTCCGGTCTTCGAGTCCCCCCTGAACCTGTTCGACCCCGGGACGATGGGGGCCATCCTCGAGCAGCGCTACGGCATCCCGCAGCGGCGGCTGACAGGCTTGATGAGCCCCTGGTGCCTCAAGCGGCTCGAGACGTTCGGCGGCGACATTTCCCGCTTCCAGGTCGTCAAGCTGCAGCCCTCGCGCCTGCGCCAGATCGCCATCGCCAAGACCGAGCCGGGAGACGAGAACAACCAGGACATCTCGTCGCTCGTCGGCAAGGTCGACATCCGCAAGCTCGAAAACTTCTCCCAGAACGACCCCGACGCCTACAGCTATTCGGGCGGCCTCAACCGCGCCAACCAGGGCGTCCTCGAATTCGTCGAGATGTTCAAGGCGCCGATCAAGATGCTGCATCCGCTGCTGACGGCGACGCAGGAGGGCAACTATATCGGCACCGAGAATATCGGCGCCATTCCCTTCTCCGGCCTCATCCTCGCGCACTCCAACGAGGCGGAATGGCAGAGCTTCAAGAGCAACAAGAACAACGAGGCCTTCATCGACCGGATCTGCGTCATCAAGGTGCCCTACTGCCTGAGGGCGACCGAAGAGCAGAAGATCTATGAGAAGCTGATCGAGGGTTCGGCGCTGAGCAGCGCCCCATGCGCGCCTGGGACTCTGTCGATGCTGGCGCGGTTCTCGGTTCTCTCGCGGCTGCGCAACCACGAGAACTCGACCTTGTTCGCCAAGATGCGCGCCTATGACGGCGACAGCCTCCGGGAGACCGACCCAAAAGCCCGCAGCGTCCAGGAATATCGCGACGCCGCCGGCATGGATGAAGGCATGGACGGCATCTCGACGCGCTTTGCCTTCAAGGTCCTGGCGGCAACCTTCAACCACGACACGATCGAGCTCGGCGCCGATCCGGTGCACCTGATGTATGCGCTGGAACAGGCCATCCGCCGCGAACAGCTCCCTGATGAGACCGAGAAGCGCTATCTCGAATTCATCAAGGCCGACCTTGCCCCGCGCTATGCGGAGTTCATCGGTCACGAAGTCCAGAAGGCCTATCTCGAATCCTATGCGGATTATGGGCAGAACCTGTTCGACCGCTATGTCGACTATGCCGACGCCTGGATCGAGGATGTCGACTTCAAGGATTCCGACACCGGCCAATTGCTCGATCGCGAACTCCTCAATCAGGAACTGACCAAGATCGAGAAGCCCGCCGGCATCGCCAATCCGAAGGATTTCCGCAACGAGATCGTCAAATTCTGCCTGCGCTCGCGGGCGAGCAATGGCGGCAAGAACCCGTCCTGGACCGGCTATGAGAAGATCCGCGAAGTCATCGAGAAGCGGATGTTCTCACAGGTCGAGGACCTGCTGCCGGTCATCTCCTTCGGCTCGAAGAAGGATGGCGAGAGCGAGAAGAAGCATGGCGAGTTCGTCTCGCGCATGGTGGAGCGTGGTTATACCGAACGCCAGGTCCGGCGTTTGATCGAATGGTACATGCGCGTGAAGCAGGCTGGCTGAGCCAGGCGCGGGAGCCATCATGAACATTGTCGACCGACGCCTGAACCCACGCGGCAAGGCTCTCGAGAATCGTCAGCGTTTTCTGCGCCGGGCCAAGGGCGTCGTACAACAAGCGGTGAAGCAGTCCCTGCAGAGCCGCAATATCCGGGACGTGCTGGACGGCGGGGAAGTCAGCATTCCGATGGACGGGATGGAGGAGCCGAGCCTTCGCCGGGGGGCCGGGGGCATGCGCGACCATGTGCTGCCCGGCAACAAGACCTTCATTGAAGGCGATGTGCTGCCACGCTCGGGCGGCGGCAGCGGCGGCAAACCCGACAAGGCCGGCGAGGGAGCGGGCGAAGATGCCTTCCGCTTCGTCCTGACCCGCGAGGAGTTTCTCAACGTCTTCCTCGACGATCTCGAGCTGCCCGATCTCGCTAAGCGGCGGCTCACCGAGACCGAGCATGAAAGCCCCGTTCGCGCCGGCTACTCGGTCTCGGGCTCGCCGGCCAACATCGCGGTCAACCGCACGACGCGGCTCGCGATGATGCGCCGGATGGCGCTGCGCCGCCCCAACCCCGAGACGATCGCGCGGCTGGAGGCGGAAATCGCCGCCTGCGAAGAGGACGGCCTGCGCCTGGCGCTCGAGGACAAAGTGAAGGCGCTCAACGCCAAGGTGCGGCGCATTCCCTATATCGACCCCGTCGATGTGCGCTATCGCCGCTACGAGAACGAGCCGAAGCCGGTCGCGCAGGCCGTGATGTTTTGCCTCATGGATGTGTCCAGCTCGATGACGGAGCACATGAAGGACCTCGCCAAGCGGTTCTACATGCTGCTCTATATTTTCCTGGCGCAGCGCTACCGCCATGTCGAACTCGTCTTCATCCGTCACACGGACCGGGCCGAGGAGGTCGACGAGGACACCTTCTTCCACAGCCCCGCGACGGGCGGGACGCTGGTTTCGAGCGCGCTCGAGGCGATGCGCGCGGTCATCGCGAAGCGCTATTCTCCCGAGGACTGGAATATCTACGCCGCCCAGGCCTCGGACGGGGATAATTCCTATTCGGACGAGGCCGCGACGGAGCGCCTGCTCAAGGACGCGATCCTGCCGGCCAGCCAGTATTTCGCCTATCTCGAAGTCGGCGAATCCGGCCGCGAATCCATGTCCCACTCCGCACTGTTGCGGCTCTATGAGCGATTGCGCGCGGAGGGCGCCCCGCTTTCGATCCGCAAGGTCAGCCATCGCAACGAGATCTTCCCGGTCTTTCGCGAGCTGTTCCAGCGCCGCCAGGGCCATGAGAAGGCCGCATCATGACGGGAGCCGCGATGGAACCGCTTTTCGAGGGAGCTGATTGGAGCTTCACCACGCTCCAGCGGATCCACGACGCCTGCCAGGAGATCGCGCTCTCCGAACTCGGCCTGGATGTCTACCCGAACCAGATCGAGGTCATCACGGCCGAGCAGATGCTCGACGCCTACTCCTCCACCGGCATGCCGCTGTTCTACAAGCATTGGTCCTTCGGCAAGCATTTCGCCCATCACGAGGCATTCTACCGCAAAGGCCTGAGGGATCTGGCCTACGAGATCGTCATCAACAGCTCGCCCTGCGTGTCCTACCTCATGGAGGAGAACACGGCGACGATGCAGACGCTGGTCATCGCGCATGCCGCCTTCGGCCATAACCATTTCTTCAAGAACAACTATCTGTTCAAGACCTGGACCGACGCGGAAGGCATCCTCGACTATCTCGACTTCGCCAAGGGCTATATCGCGCGCTGCGAGGAGCGCCACGGCCAGGCGGCCGTCGAGCGGACGCTGGACGCGGCGCACGCGCTGATGTCCCACGGCGTCCACCGCTATCCCGGCAAGAGCAAGCTCGACCTGCGCCAGGAGGAAAGGCGCGAGCGCGAGCGCCGTGCGCATGAGGAGCAGATCTTCAACGACCTCTGGCGCACCGTGCCGGCCGGCCCCAGCAAGAGCGCCCTGGATCTCGGCGCCGAGCGGCGCCGCACCGTGCTTGGGCTACCGCAGGACAATCTGCTCTATTTCCTGGAGAAATCCGCCCCCCGCCTGCAGGCCTGGCAGCGCGAGATCCTGCGGATCGTGCGTCATGTCGCGCAGTATTTTCATCCGCAGCGACAGACCAAGGTGATGAACGAGGGCACCGCGACCTATGTCCATTACCGCATCATGACGCGGCTGCACGAGAAGCAAGCGATCAGCGACGGCAACTTCCTCGAATTTCTCACCTCGCATTCCAATGTCGTGTTTCAGCCAGCCTTCGACCATCCGAGGTTTCCCGGCTTCAATCCCTATGCGCTCGGCTTCGCGATGATGCAGGACCTGGAACGGATCGTGACCAATCCCGAAGCGGAAGATCGCGAGTGGTTTCCCGATATCGCCGGCAGCGGGGACGCGATGGCCGTCCTGCGCGACATCTGGGCCAATTACCGCGACGAGAGCTTCATCAGCCAGTTCCTGAGCCCGCGCCTGATGCGGCAGATGCGCATGTTCCACATTTGCGACGACCCGGCGCGGACCGAAGGCGTGGTGGTCGAGGCGATCCATGACGAGGCCGGCTATCGCCGAATCCGCCGCCAGCTCGCCCGCGAATACGACATCAGCTGGACCGACCCCAATATCGAGGTCGTCGATGTCGACCTCGCCGGCGACCGGCGCCTGCTTCTGCGTCATACCGTCGTGAATGGATGCCTGCTTCAGGACACGGCCGCGACGCATGTGCTCCAGCACATTGCCGATCTCTGGAGCTATGATGTCCGGCTCCAGGAGGTCGACCCCACAGGCACGGTCCTGAAGGAACACGTGGCCAGCCCGCGCGCCATGACCCGCGCGGCCTGAGCGGCGCGGCCCGGGACAAGCCTTTGATCTTGCATCGGCTTGTCCCGAAAACCGGTTCCCACTTTTCGGGCCGATGCCCTAGGCCACCGCGATTGGAGCGCTGAGCCGACCAGGCGCGAGCGCCGGCGAGCACATGTCCGCCGCCTCGCCAGCAAAGCCGCCCTCATGCGCGGCGATGAGGAGATTGGCGAAGAGCCGGCCGGGCGAGGACAAGGGCCGGCTTTTCTCATAGGCCAGGAAGAACTGCGTCTTGTAGAAAACCGGCCCGGCGCCCGCGACCTCGCGCAGACGGTAGCTTTGCGACAGCTCCGAAGCGTAATGCGCCGGCAGAAAGCCAACGAAACCGCCGGCGGCGAGAAAGGTCGCCACCGCCTCTAGGCCCGACGCCACAGCCTGCCGGGTCAATTTCAACCGCGTCGCCAGGGCTCGGGGCCGGGGGTCGCCGTCGCGCGTGACGAGGACATAGCCGAGACGCTCCAACTCGCCGATATGCGGCGCCGGATCGTCGGGCCCGCCACCGACATAGAGCCGGAACTCCTCGTCGAAGATGTGCTGGAGGGTGAATTTCCCGTGCTCGCCCGGCATCCCCGTAACGCAGAGATGCAGATGGCGCGTCGCGAGATCTTCGAGCAGCTGGGCCGGCGGGCGGATCGACATATGCAGCCGGACGCCGGGCGCCTGCAGCCGGAAGGCGGCGACAGCCGAGACGATGCGCGCACGGGGATTGCTGAGGCAGTTATCGGCGAGGCCAATCATCAGATCGCCCGTCATGACGCTGCGGGCGAGGTTCAGCTCGTCGCGGACATGGTCGAGCGTGTCGCAGGCGGTGATCGAGGCGCGCAAGGTCGTGCGGCCGAGCTCGGTCAGCTCGAACCCCGCCGGCCCGCGCATGCAGAGCTGGCCGCCGAGACGTTCCTCCAGAGCCTTGATGTGACGGCTGATAGTTGAACGCTCCATATGGAGCTTGGTTTCGGCAGCAGTCAGGCCGCCTGACTCAGCAACGACGCGAAATATCCGCATCAACCGAAGATCAGCTTCGGTTATACTGGCAATCTCTTTGTGCATCCTGATGTTCATGTTGCACAAACCACAACCATGGTTTCTCAGATTGCAATTGCGGCAACCAGCCCTCAACCCATAACCTGCTGAGGATGATGTTTAATCGATCAAATGTAAGCTCAAATAATACGCTTGTGCACAGCTTTTGATCGGGCGATCCGAAAGGCTCCAGCGCATATGACCCTGCCCCTGACTGTGCCGCCCAAGCCCGGGCACCAGACCTTCCTCTGGTCTCCCCTGGTCACGGACCTCGACACGCTGGACGCCCATATCGCCATCATCGGCATGCCCTATGGCAACGCCTATGAGCCGCATGCGGTCTCGAACGATCAGACCAGAGCGCCCGATGCCGTCCGGAGCGTGACCGACCGCGTCTGCCGCAGCCTGGAGCGCTATGATTTCGATGTCGGCGGCCCGATCTATGCCGACCGCGCCCTCAAGGTCGTCGATATCGGCAATGTGCCCTTCGACATCCATGATCACAGGAGCCATTTCGGGCGCGCCGAGGCCGCCGTGCGCAAGGTCCTGAAGGCCGGCGCCATGCCGATCACGATCGGCGGCGATCACGGCATCCCGATCCCGATCTTCCGCGCGCTCGACGGCGAAGGACCGGTGACGCTGATCCAGGTCGATGCCCATATCGACTGGCGCGAACATGTGAACGGCGTGCATGACGGGCTGTCGAGCCCGATCCGGCGCGCCTCCGAGATGGCGCATATCGACCAGATCTTCCAGATCGGCATCCGCGCCCAGGGCAGCGCCCGCAGCGAGGAGGTCGCGGCGGCGCGCGCCTATGGCGCCAACATCATCCCGGCCTTCGAGGTGCATGACGCCGGCATCGACGCGATCATCGACCGCATCCCCGATGGTGGCCGCTACTACATCACCATCGACGCCGACGGGCTCGACCCCTCCGTGATGCCGGCCGTGGAAGGCCCGGCGCCGGGCGGCCTGCTGTTCCATCAGGTCCGCAAGCTGATCCATGGCCTGGTCCGCAAGGGCCGCGTGCTCGGCATGGATATCGTCGAGATCACCCCCTCCGCCGATGTGAACAACATCACCAGCATCGTCGCCGGCCGCCTGATCGTGAACCTGATCGGGGCCGCCGTGCGGGCCGATTATTTCGACGCGCCTCCGCTCTGACCCCGGCAGCGGCCGCAAATCTGCCTACGCCCAGCCGACGCCTTTTCCGCCACCACGCCAGAGCGCTCTGGCCCTCAGAGGAGCAGCATCATGTCGCATCCGAGCCGCAGGCAATTCGGCATCATGGCGGGGGGCACGGCGCTCGCCGGGCTGCTGCCGCCCTCCCTCGCCTTCGCCGAGACGACGCTTGAAAAGATCAAGCGCCTGGGCACCGTCACTGTCGGCACCGAGGCCGCCTTCCCGCCCTTCGAATTCGTCAAGGACGGCAAGATCGTCGGCTATGGCAGCGATCTCCTCGTCGAGATCGTCAAGGAGCTCGGCGTCAAGGTCAATCAGCTCGACCTGCCCTGGCAGGGCATCCTGCCCGGCGTTCTCGCCGGCAAGTTCGACTTCGTCGCCACCACCGTCGGCATCAATGAGGAGCGGGCCAAGCGCTACGCCTACACGATGCCGATCGCCAATGGCGTGCCCTATGCGATGATGCGCAAGGGCGACAAGATGAAGGTCATCGAGGATCTGAACGGCAAGGTCGTCGCGACCCAGCTTGCCTCCTCGACGGAGCCGACCTCGCGCGCCATGGACGCCAAGCTCAAGGCCGCCGGCGGTGCGGGCTTCAAGGAATTGAAGCTCTTCACGGCCTTCACCGAAAGCTATGTCGCGCTCGCCAGCGGCGAGGTCGACGCCGTGATCCAGTCCCTTCCCAGTCTCGCCGTGCTGGTCAAGGAAAAGCCCGACACCTTCGCGCTGCTCGCGCCCGTCACCGCCGGCAGCCCCTATACCTATCTCGCCTGGGTGACGCGGCCCGACGACAAGGAGCTGCGCGACTTCATCAACAGCGTCATCCGCAAGATGCGCGACGATGGCCGCCTCGCCGCGCTGCAGGAGAAATGGTTCGGCTTCAAGATGGACATCCCCGATAGCGGCTATCTTCCGCCCGGCGCAGTCTGACGCGCTGTCCAGCAGGATCGGGAGCGCAGCCTTGTCGTTTCAATTCGCTTATCTGCTCTCGGTCCTGCCCACGCTGTTTGCCGCCGCTCTCGTCAACGCCCGTCTCGCCGCGATCATCGTGGTGATCGCCGTCCTCGGCGGCACGGCATTGACCATCCTGCGCTCCTTCAAGATCGCCCCGGTCAACGCGATCATCGCGTTTCTGATCAGCTTCATCCGCGGCACGCCGCTGCTGATCCAGATCTTCCTGTTCTATTATGTCCTGCCCGCAATCGGCCTCGATCTGTCGCCCGAGGCCGCGGGTATCGCCGCGATCGCGCTGAACAGTTCGATGTTCATCACCGAGATGATGCGTGGCGGACTTCAGACCATCGATCCCGGGCAGATCGAGGCGGCAACCGCGCTCTCCTTGCCGCGACGGGCAATCTGGCAAAGCGTGGTGCTGCCGCAATTGTTCCGGCGCATCCTGCCCGTCCTGATCAACGAGATCACGATCGTGGTGAAGGGCACCGCCCTGCTTTCGGTCATCACCGTCGTCGATGTGCTGCGCACCGCCCAGCAGATCGCCAGCGCGAGCTACCGGCCGTTCGAAACGCTCGCCGGAGCGGCCCTGATCTTCCTCTTGATGAACCTCGTCGTGATCGCCGCCGGCTCGCTGACCGAAGCCCGGCTCGCCGTCAGGAGGGGGTGAATCATGGCGTTCGACCCCTCGATCCTCGTCCAGTACTGGCCGCTTTTCGCGCAGGGCGCCTGGCTGACGATCCAGATCACCGCCATGGCTTTCGTGCTCGGCTATACTGTGGGCATCGTCGTGGCGCTGATCGCGCAGATTCCCAACCGGCTGGTGCGCATCCTGGTTGCTGCCTATGTCGGGGTCCTGCGCGGCATCCCCTTCATCATCATCCTCTTCCTGGTCTATTACGGCCTGCCCTTTGCCGGCATCAGGCTGCCGGCCTTCGTCACCGGCACGGTCGCGCTCGGCCTCTTCGCCAGCGCCTATTATGCCGAGATCATCCGCGCCGCGATCCTTGCCTTGCCGCGCGGCCAGTTCGAATCGGCGCGCGTCGTCGGCATGTCGCCGCTCCAGGCGATGCGGCACGTCATCGCCCCGCAGATCCTGCGCAGCCTGGTGCCGCCTTCCACCAACATGACGCTGACGATGATCAAGGAATCCTCTGTGCTGAGCTCGATCACGGTGGCCGAGCTGACCTATCAGGGCCTGATCGTGCAGGGGAACACCTTCGCGCCCTTCGAAGTCTTCGCGGCGGTGACGCTGATCTACTGGGCCATCACCATGGTGGTGGCCTGGCTCGCCGGGCTGCTCGAGGCCCGCGTCGGCCAGGCGCAGCAGGAGACGATCATCCGCAACCCGCTCGCCGCGGAGTTCCTCTCCTTCGACAGGAGGCCCGTGCGATGAACGCCCCTCCCGTCCTCGGTGTCTCCGGGCTCTCCAAACGCTTTCGCGGCACGACCGCGCTGGACCAGGTCTATCTCGACATCGCCAAGGGCGAGGTCGTCGCGCTGATCGGCCCGAGCGGCTGCGGCAAGAGCACCTTGCTGCGCTGCCTGACCTGGCTTGAGCAGCCCGATGACGGCTTCATCACCATCGAGGGCAAGCCGTTCGGGCGCGAGACCAACGGCACCGTCGTCCGGCGCCATGGCGGCCGGCAGATCGACGCCATGCGCCCGCGTATCGGCATGGTGTTCCAGCAGCTCAACCTCTGGCCGCATCTGAGCGCGATCGAGAACGTCATCCGGCCGCAAATGGTCGTGCTCGGCCGACCACGCGAGGACGCGACGCAGCGTGCCTGCGCTTTGCTCGCCAGCCTCAGCCTCGCCGACAAGGCGCAGCACTATCCCGATGCGCTGTCCGGCGGCCAGCGCCAGCGCGTCGCCATTGCACGCGCATTGGCGATGGACCCGGCCCTGATGCTGTTCGACGAGCCGACCTCGGCGCTCGATCCGGAGCTCGTCGGCGAGGTCCTCGCCCTGCTGCGCGAGCTCGCCGGCACCGGCATGACCATGCTGGTGGTGACGCATGAGATCGGCTTCGCCGCCCATGTCGCCGACCGCATCGCCTTCATGGACAAGGGCCGCATCATCGAGGACGGTCCCGCGGCGCAAGTCATGAACCGGCCAGCGGACCCGCGCGTCGCCGCCTTCCTCGACCTGATCGGCTCCGGACGAGCCGCGCTGGAGACACACCCATCATGAGCCGCATCGACAGGCCCTATGTCGGCATCCCCTCCTTCCTGCGCGCGCCGGTCGTCACCGACCTTGATCAGCTGGATGCCGCCATCGCCATCATCGGCGTGCCCTTCGACGAGGGTTCGCCCTTCCTGCCGGGCAGCCGGCTAGGCCCGCGCGCCCTACGCGAGCATTCGCTGCGCTTCACCGGCGGAATCTACGATCCGGCGACGCGGCGCGACTTCCTGACGGAGGAGCTGGCGAAGGGGCTGATCGCCGATCTCGGCGATGTCGATATCGCGCCCACCAATGTCGAGCAAAGCTTCGCCAACATCACCGCCACCGTCCGCAAGGCGCTGGACGCCGGCGCACTTCCCGTCGTGCTCGGCGGCGATCACTCGATCACCTACCCGATCTTCCGCGCCTATGACCGGCCCGTGCATGTCCTGCATTTCGACGCGCATATGGACTATGCCGACGAGGCCAACGGGTTGCGCTACACCAATGGCCATGCCTTCCGCCATGTCGCGGCGCTCGATACCGCGCTCAGCCTGACCCAGATCGGCATCCGCAGCCTGCGCAGCGCCCGCAAGCAGCATGAGGATATCGAGGCGGGCGGCAACCGGGTCGTGCCGATGCACGAAGTCCGCGCGCTCGGCCCCGCCGGCATCGCAGCGCTGCTGCCGGAAGGAGCGCCGGTCTATGTCAGCATCGATGTCGACGCGCTCGACATGTCGCTGGTGCCGGGCTGCGTCTCGGCCGAGCCGGACGGCATGAGCTATCCCGATCTGCGCGACACGCTGAAAGCGGTCGCCGAGCGCAACGAGGTCGTCGGTTTCGACTTCGTCGAGGTGAACCCGCCGCTCGATGTCGGGACCGGCGTCACCGCCTATCTCGGCGCGCTCGTCGTGATCGGCTTTCTCGGCGAGATCTGCGCCCAGCCGCGCTGGCGCGACCGCCTCAAAACCCGTTGATCCATCGAGAAGGAGATCACGCCATGTCGAGTGCCGTCACCATTCCCGCCCGCCGGGGCAAAGCCGCCCATGTCAGGCAAGGCCAGATCGTCAAGGTCATCAACACCCATGGCGACCAGGTCGTCGACACCTGGGCCTTCAACGCCCAGGACCTGAAGGAATTCATGTCGATGGAACACAGCCGGCCGCATATGCTGAAGACGATCCCGATCGTCGGCGACATCATGCGCAGCAACAAGCGCCGCCCGATCCTGACGCTCGTCGAGGATACCTCCGGCGGGATCCACGACACCCTGATGGCCGCCTGCGACTGCCATCGCTACAAATTCCTCGGCGTCGAGGCGTATCACGACAATTGCGAGGACAATCTCCACGCCGCGATGCGCGAAATCGGGCTCGAAGCGCCGGAGACGCCGAGCCCGCTCAACCTTTTCATGAACATTCCGGTCAAGCCCGACCGCTCGCTCTCCTTCGAGGCGCCGGTCTCGACGCCCGGCAGCTACGTCGCGCTGCGCGCCGAGATGGACCTCGTCATCGCCTTCAGCGCCTGCCCGCAGGATATCCTGCCGATCAACGGCGTCGGCCATATGCCGACCGAAGCGCATTTCACGGTGGAATGACGCGCGACATGTCCCTGCTTATGACGACCATTCCCGCCGGCCATGGCAAGGCGCTGCGGCTCAAGGCCGGCCAGACCGTGCGATTGATCAACACCCATGGCACCCAGGTCGTCGATTGCTGGGCCTGGAACACCCATGATCTCGACGAGCACATGTCGATGGAGGCAAGCCGCGTCTGGAGCCAGCGGCTCAACCCGATCATCGGCGACAGCTTCGTCAGCAACTACCGCAACCCGATCCTGACGCTGGTCGAGGATACCTCGCCCGGTATTCACGATACTTTCATGGCGGCCTGCGACTGCCATCGCTATCGCCGCCTCGGCGTCGAGGGCTATCACCGCAACTGCCTGGACAACATGTTCGAAGGCCTCGCGGAGATCGGCCTGACGGCGCCGAGGCCGATCCTGGCCTCGTTCAACATCTTCATGAACATCGCCGTGCAGGCCGATGGGCGCAGCCTCAAGACCGCACCGACACCGGGCCGGGCGGGCGATTACATCAGCTTGCGCGCCGATATGGACTGCGTGGTCGCCTTCTCCGCCTGTCCGCAGGACATCGTGCCGATCCAGGGCGGAGCGGCGAATATCCCGCGTGACGCGCATTACGGCGTGATCGAGGACAGCTTCCCGGCGATCCCGCCCTCGCAGCCCTGGGTTCCTTGAAGGGGCGGGCCTGAGGGCGCCGCGTTCGCTCAGAACTCTTCCCATCCGGCGTCACCGCCGCGGCTGTTGGCAACCTTCTTGGCCGGCGCGCGCGACGCTGGCGCAGCGGCCTGGGCTCGAGGTGCCGGTGCCGGCACTTTGGTTTGCCCGAAGGCGGCCTCAGCAAGCTTGCGCAGGCGCGCGGGCTCGGAAGCCGTGCCGGCCGGGGCCGCCCTCACCGGAGCCTGGGCGTAGCTGGCCGATGAGGCGGCTGCACCCTCAGGACCCGTCCTGAAGGCGGCGACGAGCTCGTTGAGCTCACCGATGCGGCCCGAGAGTGAACCGGCCGAGGCCGCGCTCTGTTCGGAGAGCGCCGCATTGGCCTGCGTCATCTCGTCGAGATGGGCGACAGCCTGGCTCATCTCGTCGATGCCATTGGCCTGTTCGCCAGACGCCGCCGAGATCTCGGCGATGGTGGCCGCGACCTTTTGCGAGGCGGCCAGGATCTGGGTCAGGGCGTCGCCGGCCTGGCGCACCAGCGTGACGCCGGCGCCGACCTCTGCGTTGGACGAGGAGATCAGGCCGGAGATGTCCTTGGCGGCAGCGCCCGAGCGCTGCGCCAGCGTGCGCACTTCGGACGCCACCACGGCAAAGCCCTTGCCGGCATCGCCGGCGCGGGCCGCTTCCACCGCCGCGTTCAGCGCCAGCAGATTGGTCTGGAAGGCGATGTCGTCGATCACCCGGATGATGTCGGAGATCTTCTGCGAGGCGCTCTCGATGCGCGCCATTGCAGCCACGGCCTCGGTCGCGATCGCACCGCCCGACTGCGCCGCCTGCATCGCTTCGGTCGCGATCGCGGCCGCCTGCTTCGAGGCCTGGGCCGAGGCCTTCACCGAGGCTGCAAGCTCCTCTGTGGTGGCTGCGGTCTCCTCCAGCGAGCTCGCCTGCTCTTCCGTGCGCTTCGACAGATCATCGGCGCCCATGGTGATCTCGCGCGCCGCCAGACCGACATCCGCAGAGGTCGTCTGGATCGTCCGCACCGTCGAGGACAGGCGGTCGACGGTGGTGTTGAAGTCGTCGCGAAGCTGCTCATAGGCCGCCGGAACAGCGATCTCGATGCGATGCGTCAGGTTGCCATAGGACAATTCGGCGAGGCCGCGAGCCAGCTCCGTGACGACCTTTTCCAGCTCCTTCGCCTGCTCGAGCTGCTGCTGCGCTCCCGTCTGGCGCTCGGCCTCGGTCGCGTGGCGGGTGTCTTCGATCAGGCGCGCTTGCGCGGCGGCAGCGGTTTCGAGCTCCGCCTTCTCGATCGCGGCGCTGCGCAGGACACCGACCGCATCGGCCATCGCCGCGATCTCGTCGCGGCTGCGGATGACGGGGATCGTCGCTTCGATATCGCCCGAGGCAAGCCGATGCATCGCGGCCTTCAGACTGCCGAGCGGCTTCATCATGCGGCGCAGGACCAGCAGCAGCACGGCGCCGCCCACCAGCGCGATCAGCAATCCGGCGACCACGTTGCCCCAGATCATCTCATCGATCACGACCAGGAAGTCGGCCTGCCTGATGCCGACGAACAGAATGCCGATGACCTGGTCGTTCGATTTCTGGATGATCGGCTCATAGATCGTGAAGTAAGGCAGGCCCAGAATGTCGGCCGCGCCGGAATAGGTCTTTCGATCCTTGAACACAGCGTCATAGGCGGGCCCGGCGGCGAGCTTGGTGCCGACGGCGCGCGAGCCATCGGGCTTCTGCACATTGGTGGCAACGCGTACATCGCCCATGAAGACCGTCGCCACACTGCCGGCTAGCGCCTTGACCTTGTCGACAGCGGCGAAATTGCCGTTCACCGGCTCATTGCCGAAATAGAGCTTGTCGCCCTCCAGCTTCGGCTCGCCCTTGGCGACGAGGATATCGCGCAGCAGGTTGATGTTGACCGAGAGGCTGGACTGCGCCCGCTCGCGCATCGCCTTGTCGGCCGCATGGATCGACACCAGGACGGATGCGGCAACCGCCGCGCCCACGATGAGGACCCCGACGATAGCCAGGCGAGTCGCGATCGGCAGCCGAAATAGAAAGAGCTTCTTCATGAGGCGGCTCATTGTTGAATGGGCGACGTGACACGCCCAGGAACGCCTCACCTTTGTCAATAATGATGAAAAGCCGCTTAATTTCAGAATTGTCGCCGCACTCAACGCATGGCTCGAAATTTTCAACGCCGCGATACACGCGATGAAACCCCCGCAGATGAATACATCTCGAAATAATTCGATACTGCAGCGATTATTTCTTCATGCGACACCGTTTATTGGAGATTACTGAAACACCGCCTTGAAACGCAGATTTCATCCTTCGAATCGCCGCGGCGCGGCTTCTCAGGATGAAGGCTCAGCGAGGTTTCCTGCCGAACCCGCGGAGCAGCGTGACCTGATCAGCCTTCTGTGACGATAGTGTCATCGGACGGTCATCGGCCGATGCGTAGTTCGGCCGCCATGAGCGACGCTCCCACACATCACTCGATCCCGCAGGACGTCTGGCCCTCCGCGGTCTCTCATCCGGGGGACGCAGCCCCGCCTTCTCCGCCGCTGCTGGCGCTGGAGGCCTTTACGGTCTCGTTTCTGAACGGCCATGGCGCGACCCGTGTCGTGCATGGCGTCGATCTCACGCTCGCGCCCGGGGAAGCGCTCGGCATCGTCGGCGAATCCGGCTGCGGCAAGAGCGTCACCTGGCTCGCGGCCTTGCGGCTTCTCGGCAAGGGCGCCGCGACTTCGGGCAAGGTTCTGCTATCGGGCCAGGATATCACGCATCTTAGCGAGCGCGAGATCGCGCGCATTCGCGGCGGCAGGATCGGCCTGATCTTCCAGGATCCGACAAGCTCGCTCAATCCGGTGCATCGCATCGGCACGCAGATCGGCGAGGCGCTGCGATTGCATCGCGGCCTCTCCGGCGCGGCCGGGCAGACCGAAGCTCTACGCCTGCTCGACCGTGTCGGCATCGCCGACGCGCCGCGCCGGCTGCGGCAATACCCGCACGAATTGTCGGGCGGCATGAACCAGCGCGTGATGATCGCGATCGCGCTGGCCGGCGAGCCCGACGTGCTGGTTGCCGACGAGCCGACGACGGCGCTCGACGCCACCATCCAGGCCCAGATCCTCGACCTCATCCGCGACATCCGCCGCGATACCGGCATGGGCCTCGTACTGATCTCGCATGATCTCGGCGTCGTGGCCGATCTCTGCGACCGTGTCGCCGTCATGTATGCCGGCCGCGTCGTGGAAACCGCCGCAACCGCCACGTTGCTGCATCCGCCGCACCACCCTTATACGCGCGGGCTGCTGGCCGCCCTGCCGGAGCTGGAGGGACCACGCCTGCGCCTGACGCCGGTGCCCGGCACGGTGCCCTCGCCCGATGCGATGCCGCCGGGCTGCGCGTTTGCGCCGCGCTGCAGCTCTGCTGCCGCCATCTGCCAGGTCGCGCCGCCGCCGCTCGCACCAGTGGGCGGCGTCCGCCAATCCGCCTGCCTGCGGCTCGATGCCTTGCCGCCCTGGCAAGGTAGCCCGGAGCAGCGGGCTTTGGGCCAGCGTGAGCAGCGCCTGGAAGAGCTTGTCGGGATGTCGTCATGAGCGCGCTTCTCACGGTGAAAGATCTGGCGCGGCACTATCCCGCCTCCGGGGCGCGCGGCGAGCGACGCCTGCTGCACGCCGTCGATGGGGTCAGCTTCTCGCTCGATGCCCGCCGCACGCTCGGCATTGTCGGCGAGTCGGGCTGCGGCAAGTCGACCACGGCCAAGCTGGTGCTGGGCCTGCTCGCGGCCTCGTCCGGCCGGATCGATTTTGCCGGCGAGCCGGTCACGGCAGTGCGCGACGCCAGATGGCGCGCCATGCGCCGTTCCATGCAGATGGTCCCCCAGGACCCGCTGGCGGCGCTCGACCGGCGCCTGACGGTCGGCGAGCAGGTCGTCGAGCCGCTGCAGATCCACACTCTCGAAGCCGGGCCCGCCGCCCGACAGGAGCGGGCGCTTTCGCTGTTCGAGGCTGTGGGACTGCGTCCCGACCTGTTCGACCGCTATCCGCATGAATTGTCGGGCGGCCAGCGCCAGCGCGTGGTGCTGGCGCGCGCGCTGGTGCTCGACCCCAGGCTCGTGGTCTGCGACGAGCCGATCTCGGCGCTCGACGTCTCCGTCGCGGCGCAAGTGATCAACCTGCTGCAGGATCTGCAGGGGCGCTTCGGCATGGCCTATCTCTTCATCAGCCACGACCTCAAGGTGGTGCGCCAGATCGCCGACGAAGTCGCCGTGATGTATCTCGGCCGCATCGTCGAGCAGGGCCCGCCCGATGCGCTGTTCCATGCGCCCGCCCATCCCTATACCGAGGCGCTGGTCTCGGCGGTGCCGACACCCTGGCGGCGCCTGCGCGAGCGCATCGTGCTGTCGGGCGATCCGCCCAACCCGGTCGACCGGCCCAGCGGCTGCGCCTTTCATCCGCGCTGCCCGCGCGCCATGGCGCGATGCGCGACGGAGGCCCCGGCCCTGCGCCGCGTGGCGGATGGGCGGCTCGCCGCCTGCCATCTCGTGCCGGCCATCGACAACCCGGTTGCCGTAGCCGCCTAGAGCAGGACGCGAAAAACCGGTTCCCACTTTTTCGCACCCTGCTCTAAGTGCGGCAGGAACCGCTTCCATACCCTTCGGAGACAGACTGATGGCGCAGACTGAACAGGCGACCGCCGAGCGAGTGATCGTGGCGGTGTTCGACGGTCTCCGGCCCGACATGGTGACGCCCGAGCTGACGCCGAACATCCTGCGCCTGGTGGCGCGCGGCACCTGGTTTCGGCAGGCGCGCAGCGTCTTCCCCTCGCTGACGCGCGTCTGCACGAGTGCGATTGCCACCGGCGCGTCGCCGACCGCGCATGGCATCGTCGGCAACGCCTTCTACCATGCTGCCGCCATGCCCGAGCATGTCTTCGACACCGGCCGGATCGACCATCTTCGCCGCGTCGAAGCCCATCATGGCGGGCGCCTCATCGACGTGGACACCTTTGGCGACGTTCTCGCCCGCGCCGGGCGACGGCTCTGCGTGGTGCATACGGGTTCGCCCGGTTCGGCGCATTTCATCAACCCGCGCGCCCGCGACAACGGCCACTGGACCTTCTCGATGCATGGCGCCGACGGCACCCAGACGCCCCAGGCGGTAGCCGAGGCGCTGGAGACGGTCGGCCCGCTTCCGGAGCGCGAGATGCCGCGCCTGGGCGAATTGCGCTACGCGGCGCGATTGATGGTGGAGCATGTCTTGCCGGTGCTCGCGCCTGATGTCGCGCTGGTCTGGTTCAACGAGCCCGACACCACCTTCCACTACAAGGGCCTCGGTTCGCCTGAAGCTAAGGCCGGGCTGCAGGAAGCCGACAAGGCCTTCGGTGCCATACTGGACTGGGTCGAGGCCCAGCCGGATGCGGAGCGCATCGCCGTCATCGTCGCCTCCGACCATGGCCAGATCTCGACCCGCGCCATCCACCCGCTCTTCGACGACGCCCGCCAGGCAGGCTTTGCGGTCGCGCAGCCCGACGCGTTCGATGGCGCGGCCTTCGTCGCCACCGGCGGCATCAGCGGTGAGATCCGCCGCCTCAATGGCGACCGCGACGGCATTGAGCGCATCGCCCATTGGCTGATGGAGCAGCCGGCTATCGGGCATGTCTTCTCGCCTGCCCGCAACGAGGGCGAGGGCATCGTCGACGGCACCCTGTCCCTCGCGCTGATGGGCAATGGGCATGAGCGCCAGCCCGACCTGATGTTCATCCTGAAATCGGATCTCGCGGCCGACCAATATGGCCTGCCGGGCCTGGGCACGATGACGCCGGGCGATGTGCCGCTCGGCGGCGGCATGCATGGCGGCATCAATCCGCACGAGCTCAACACCGTGCTCATCGTCGGAGCCGAGACGGCGGAAGGGCGCGGCTCGCTGTCCTCAGCGCCTGCCGGCATCATCGATATCGGCCCGACCGTGCTCGGCCTGCTCGGGATAGCCCCGGCGCAGACCATGCAGGGCCGAAACCTCGCCCGCCCCGCCCGCGAGGAGGCGCACGTCACGCGCCATTCGGCCGGTCGCGGCGCTTTCAGCCAGCATGTCGACATCGTCGAGCAGGATGGCCGCCGCTTCATCCTGGGCGGCGGGCAGTAGGCGCCGCCTTCAGCTGCGGCCGAAGGACAGGTTGTCGGGCCGCAGATCCATGAAATAGAAGGTGTTCGGCCGCCAGGCGATCGACTTCTTGATCGCATAGGCTTCGCTCGGCTGGTAGAGGATCGTGGCGGGCGCCTCGTCCTCCCAGATGTCGAGCATCTCGGTAAAGAGGGCCTTGCGCTTGGCCGGATCGACCTCCGCCTCGAGCGCATTGCCTGCCTTGTTGAAGGCCCCCGCCGAGGTCCAGAACTTCGAGACCTGGATCTCGCCGGCAGGTCCCCAGGCCACCCAGATCGAACCGAGCGGATCGGGCAGGCGGGTCGAGTTCGACCAGTTGAAGATCTGCGAGCCGGCCCCGCGCAACTGGGCCGAGTTCTCGACGACCTGCAGCGAGGCGTTGAGGCCAACCGCCTTCCATTGCTCGACCAGAACCTGCGCGGCTTCGAGCGCGTTGGTGTAGTAGTTGGCCATCGTCCGGTAGACGACCGGCTCGCCCTTGTAGCCTGCCTGCTTCAGCAGCACCTTTGCCCGCGCCGGGTCATAAGGCAGCTTGCGCCCCTCGACGAACATCTGGCCGTATTCGGGGAAGTTGTGGCTGGCCGGCACCAGGGCCGTGCCCTGCCACAGCGTATCGACGAGTTTTTGACGATCGATGGAGCAGACCAGCGCCTGGCGGATGCGCTTGTCGGAGAGCAGCTTGTCCTGGTCGTTGAAGGCGAGCACATGCACATTCGCCAGCACGACCGAGCGCACATCGATGTCCTTGTAGTCGCCGACGATGCTCATCTGGTCCGGCGGGATATTGGTGATGAGGTCGTAGTCACCGGCCACGAGGCCGGCGACACGGGCGGCCAGCTCCGGCACGCGCTTGAAGATGACGCGTTTGGCCGATGGCTTGGCCATGAAATAATCGTCGAAGGCTTCGAGCACGGTCGCGTCGGCGGCGCTGTGCGACACGACCCGGTAGGGGCCGGTCGCGACGGGCTTCCTCGAATAGGCCTCGAAGCCCATCGCCTCATAGGCGCGCTTGTTGACGATCCAGGCACACCAGGAGGCGAGCCGCTGCTCCAGCAGGACGTCGGGCGTCCTGGTGCGGAAACGCACGCTGTAGCGGTCGATCGGCTCGACGCTGGCCAGCACGCCGAAATAAGCCTTGCCGCCCGGGATCTGAGCCTTGTCGCCCCAGAGCCGTCCGTCGCGGAAGGTGTAGGCGACATCCTCGGAGGTGAGCTCGTCGCCATTATGGAACTTCACGCCCTGGCGCAGCGTGACGATCAATTCCTGCGGCGAGACACGCTCCCATTTGGTGGCAAGATGCGGCTTGAGCTCCGAGCCGCCGCCATCGGCCGTCCCCAGGAAATCGCGCCGGATCAGCGTGTCGAAGATCGAATAGGTGACGCGCGTGCCGACATTGGTGAGTTCGCGGGCCGGCTCCAGCGTCGGCGGCAGATCGGCGACAGCCACGGTGAAATTAGGGCGGGTCTCGCTCGCGGCGAAGCCCGGCTGGGCGTTCAGCGCGATGGGGGTGGCGATCGCGCCCTCCAGGAAGCGGCGGCGAGATATCGTGATCATTATGGATCCTTGGAACAGCCGGTGCGGCCAAGCCGACAGGATCAGTGCGGCGACGGCACCAGTGGAACGGTGAATGCGTGCCTTGCCTCAGCCAGGCGACAATCCGGTGACATCGGCATGCCCGGCGAGGGCTTCGACCAGCAGCCGCGGATCGTCGAGCAGGACCGCGTCCGGCGACAGAGCAAGCAGCCGGTCGAGCCCGTCACGATCGACCCGCCCGACCGGGAAAGGCGGATAGTCCGGCAAGGCCACCGAACGCGGCTGGCCGACCATGACCGCAAGCTTCAAGCCCTCAGTCCGAACTGCAGCCGCGCGTTCGGCCGTAGCAGTGCCTTGCCATAGTCGGAACCAGTTTGCGCCGGCGGCGCGAGCCATCGCCGCCGAGTCAGGATCGGCAGCGAAAGCAAGCAACGCGACCTCGCTCGTCCGAGCGCGCGCCATGGCGATGAGATCGAGATCGCGCAGACCGAGCAGTATGCGCCCAACCGCGCCGGCTTCGTTCAGCTCCGCCAGGATGCGCGGCACGACGGCGCGCTCGGTCAGCTTCACGTCGAGCAGAAGCCCGAGGGGGGCCGACGCCGCGATGGCGTCCTGCAGCGTCATCACTGAGGGCAGCAGGCGGCGAATTGTGGCGAGGTCGATCTCCGCCACCGCACGGGGGTCGCCGCAGAGGCGTTTCAGATCGGCATCGTGCAGGCAGACGAGCGCACCGTCGACTGTCAGCCGCAGATCCGTCTCGACCATGTCGGCTCCCGCAGCCGCTGCGGCCCGAAAGGCCTCGGCCGTATTCTCGGGCGCGAGCAGCGCCCCGCCGCGATGAGCGATGACGAGCGGGCGTCGCGAAGCCGGCGATTGTGCGGACAGCATCATCCCGCCCTCACCTGCGATCGACCGTGGGATCGAACCTGTCGCGCAGCCAATCGCCGAACAGGCTCATCGACAGGGTCGTCAGGAAGATCGTGAGCCCGGGGAAGACGGCGATCCACCAGGCGTTGAGCAGATAGCGCCGCCCCTCGCCCAGCATCAGGCCGAGCGAGGTGCCCGGCGGCTGCACGCCCAGTCCCAGGAAGGAGAGCGAGGTTTCGAGCAGGATCGTGCCTGGAAAATTCAGCGTCGCCTGCACCACCAGCGCCGCGACGATGTTGGGCAGGAGATGGCGCATGATCACCCGCACTGGCCGCGCGCCGAGTGCCTCCACCGCATTGATGTACTCGCTCTCCTGCTCGGAGACGACGAGGCCCCGCGCCAGCCTGGTATAGCGATCCCAGCCATCGATGCTGACCAGGATGATGAAGAGCAGGATGTTGTTGCCGAAGAAAGCCAGCATCGTCAGCGCCAGGAACAGCGCCGGGATCGCGGCCTGCGCATCGACCAGCATCATGATGCCCTGGTCGACGAGCCCCTTGAATCGCGCCGCCACAAAACCGAGCAGCGTGCCGAAGACCGCCCCGATCAAGGTGCCGAGCACCGCGATCAGGATCGAGGTGCGGATGGCGAAGATCAACCGGCTCAAGATATCGCGCCCGAGCTGGTCGGTGCCGAGCCAATAGGTCATGCCACCGCCCTCGGACAAAGGCGGGCGCAAACGCGCGGCGAGGTTCTGAGTGGTGAAGTGGATCGGCGCCAGCCAGTCGGCAAGCAGCGCGACGAGCACGGTGAGCAGGAGGAACGCCGCCGATAATTTGACGATGGGCGACATCGCCGCCCGCGCTGGGCGGGCGCGAAGCGGCCGCGGCGCGAGAGCCGCGCTATCGAGCCCCACCGTCATGCCCGTGCTCCCCCAGCCTGCCGGAAGCCGCCCAAACGGGGGTCGATCAGGATATGCAGGATGTCTACGAGCAGATTGGCTGAGATCATGATGACCGTGATGGTGAGGATCACGGCCTGCACCACGGCAAGATCACGCGTCGCCACCGAATCGACCAGCAAACGGCCGACGCCGGGCCAGGCGAAGATCGTCTCGACCACGGCGCTGCCGGCGAGAATCCCGCCGATCTCGATGCCGAGGAACATCAAAAGCGGCACCGACGCATTCGGCAAAGCGTGGCGGATGATGACACTGAGGGGCATCACGCCACGCCCGCGCGCCGCGCGGATGAAGGGCTTGCCGAGCACCTCCAGCGTCGAGGTTCGCGAAAAGCGGGCGAGCCGGCCCGCCAGCGGCAGTCCGAGCGTCACCATTGGTAGGATGAGATGGGCCGGTGTGTCCGACCCCGCCGAGGGCAGGACGCGCAGTTTCAGCGCGAACAGCAGGATCAGCAGGATGCCGAGAAAGAAGATCGGGATGGCATAACCGAACACGGCCGAGGCCATTGCCAGCCTATCGATGACGCTGTTGTGCCGCAGCGCCGCCAGGATGCCGAGCGGCAGGCCGACCAGCAAGGCCAGCAGGAGCGCGGATGTCCCGAGCAGCGCCGTCTTCGGCAGGGCCTCGAGAACAGCGGCGAAAGCCGGCCGATCATCGGCGAAGGAGGCGCCGAAATCACCCCTGGCAGCGCTGAGCAGATAGCGCAGATATTGCTGGTGGAGCAGCTGATCGAGACCCCAGAGGTCGCGGTAATAAGCGCGCACATCCGGCGGCGTGTCGATCGAGAGCATGATGTCGGCGGGGTCGCCCGCCAGGCGCAGCGCGATGAAGACCGCCGAGACGCAGATGAGGAGCGTGAGGATGGCGCGCCCCGCGCGCAGGGCCAGGAACCGAAACATGCATAAAACCGATCGACACGACCTCGTGACAAGCGGCGCATCTGCAAAGCCGGCGACGACAGATTGATGACAACCTGGTGCTTTTGGCCTCGATCAGACGAAAAGCAGGCGCGCTCCGATCAGCCCGCTGCCCCCCATCTCTGCCGCCAGGCATTCCCCGCCAGCGCCGCGACGCAGTCGATCAGCGGAGTGGGAACGCCGGCCCTTCGGCCGAGCTCGGCGACCGCGCCTGCGATCGCACCCAATTCCAGCGGCCGGCCAGCCTCCATGTCCTGCAGCATCGAGGTCTTGACGCCGACCAGGGTGGGAGGAAGCTCCAGACGCACTTCGAGATCGGGCCTGTCCTCGATGCCGAGCGCTGCGGCAACGGCAACGCATTCCGCCATGATCGACTTGGCGACGCGCCGGAGCGCGGGGTCGCCGACGATGGCGTCGATCGTCGCCCCCGTCACGGCCGAAATCGGATTATAGGCGGCATTGCCGAGGAGCTTGTGCCAGACCGCGCTTCGGATGTCCGCGCTCGGCTCGGCGTCGATGCCGCCCGCCTTCAGGAACGCCACGACATCGGCAAGCCTGGCGCTCGTCGGCACTAGGGGTTCGCCGATGACCAGGCGCTTGCGGCCGTTCCAGGCGATACGGTTCGGCGCCGGGCGATTGGCGCCGACATAGACGACGCAGCCGAGAACCTGGGTGGTCGGGAGCGCCGCCGCGATCGCGCCTTCGGGATCCACGGAGGTCAGTTTCCGATCGCCGAATCCCTCGTCCAGCCCATCCAGGTACCACCATGGAATGCCGTTCAGCATCGGCAGCACGATCGTCCCGGGCCCGAGCAGGGGCGTCACCAGATCCAGGCCCGTCGGCCAGTCATGCGCCTTGTAGCCGACCAGAACGAGATCCTGCACGCCGGCCGAGGACGGATCGGCCGTAGCGTTGACGGACAGTGTTTCGGCCGATGACGCGGTCTCAAGGATCAGGCCGTCGGAGGCGAGCAGGGCTGCCGTCGCCGGGCGCGCCACGATGAGCGGACGCTGCCCCGCCTTGGCCATATGCCAGGCGATGACGCCCCCGATCGCTCCCGCACCAACAATCGCCACCCGCATGGTCCACTCCCGCTTTGTGAATCGAGAGCGGACTATAATGCGCCGAAGCGGATGCGACAGTCTTGATCCCGGGCAGGTTGCCTAGAGGCTGTTATGAACCATGGGGCCGATGGGATGAGGTCAAAACGGCGGAGATGGGAGGAGCATTGCGCAGGCGATACCATCGGTATCGGCAAGCGATGCGACGCTGCAGCTCCGCCGTTTTCACCTCACCCGCAGGGCGCGGCGCTTTTGCGCGACTGCGGCGTCGTTCTTCGTAGCAAACCGGAAGGTTTGCGTCCTCGAACTCCTGGCATTCGCGCAAAATCGCCAGCGTCAAATCGACCCCATGGCTCATAACAGCCTCTATTTGATCATCACCGAGGGTAGCCAGGTCACGAGCCCCGGGAACAGGCAGCAGATGACCACCGCGATGAACATCAGCACGACGAAGGGCATCGTGCCCCAGATGATGTCCGAGAGCGGGATGTCGGGCGCGATGTTCTTGATGACGAAGATGTTGAGGCCCACCGGCGGGTGGATCAGCCCCATCTCCATCACGATGGTCATGACCACGCCGAACCAGATCAGGTCGAAACCAGCGGCCTTGAGCGGCGGCAGCACGATCGGCGCGGTCATCAGGATGATCGAGACCGGCGGCAGGAAGAAGCCGAGCACGATGACAAAGAGCAGGATCGCCGCCAGCAGGACCCATTTCGACAGCGACAGCCCGATCACCCAGGCGGCCATCGCCTGGCTGATATGGAGATAGCTCATCACATAGGCATAGAGCAGCGACATGCCGATGATCATCAGCAGCATGGTCGATTCGCGCAGCGTGCCGGTGACGATCGGCATCAGCTTGGACGGCCGCCAGATGCCGTACATCGCGCCGATGACGATCAGCGCCAGCACCGCGCCGACGCCGGCGGTCTCCGAGGGCGTCGCCCAACCGGCATAGAGCACGACCATGACACCGGCCAGGATCGAGACGAAGGGCGCGACCCAGGCGATCATCCTGAGCTTCTGACCGAGCGTGTAATGCTCTTCGGTCAGCAGCGCCGAGCGGACGCCTGTCTCGGCAGCGATCGTCTGAGCGACCGCGAATTCCTTGCGGTAGCGCAGCACCGAATAGAGCGCGAACAGCGTGATCAGCAGCAGGCCCGGCCCGATGCCGGCGAGGAAGAGCTTGCCGAGCGAAACCTCGGCCGCGACCGCATAGAGCAGCATCGTGACCGAAGGCGGCAGCAGGATGCCGAGCGTGCCGCCGGCTGCAATGATGCCGGCGGCGAAACCGCCGGAATAACCGCGCTGGCGCATCTCCGGGATGCCGGCCGAGCCGATTGCCGAACAGGTCGCCGGCGACGAGCCGGCCATGGCGGCGAAGAGGCCGCAGGCGATGGTGTTGGCGACGCCGAGCCCGCCCGGAATCCGGTGCAGCCAGGCATGCAGCGCCGAATAGAGGTCCTTGCCGGCGTTGGAGCGCCCGATCGCCGCGCCTTTCAGGATGAAGAGCGGGATCGCCAGGATGATGACGTTGGCGAGCTCCTCGTAGAAATTCTGCGCGATGGTATCGACCGAGGCCGCCGGCATGAACAGCAGCATGAAGATGAGCGCGACGACGCCGAGCGCAAAGGCGATCGGCATGCCGGAGAACATCACGACGAGCGTCGCCACGAAATAGGCGATGCCGACCTGGGCCTGCGAGAGGCTCGTGACCAGCGGCCTGACCGGCCTCTCCCACATCAGCAGCGCCACCACCGCCAGGACGACAATGGCGAGCACCAGCAGCGAGCGCTGGCCGACCTGCAGCGCGACCTGCACGGCCAGCAGCGCCATGCCGAAGGTCAGCAGCGAATAGGGAATCCAGAGTGGCGGTCCCCAGGCCGAATGCGAGGTCTGGCCCTCATGCAACGCCTCCTGCAGCAAGCCACCGGCCTTCCAGGCGAAGAACAGGCAGAAGGCCAGCACCACAGCATCGACCGTGGCGCGACGGGCCGCGTTCAATCGCGGCGAGAGCATATGGTCGAGGAAGTCGATGCCGATATGGCCGCGCCGCTGCTGCACGGCGCCGGCGGAGAGGAACATCGCGCCGGCGACCAGGAAGATCGTGACCTCGTCCTGCCACTCGACGCCACGACCATAGAGATGGCCGGCGATGACGCCGAAGGTCAGGACCAGCGCGGCTGCGAGCAGCGCGACGGCCGAGAGCTTGAACAGCGTCTCGTTGACCGCACCGATGACGGCGGCGATGCCGCCCGTCGCCGGTGTCGAGGTCCTGATGTCGCTGGCGAGGATGGCGTCGTGCTGCAGGCCGCCCGCCATCTCAGGAAACCGCGCGGGCGAGCTTCAGGAGTTCGGCGGCTTCGGTCGATTTCGCCGCATAATCCTTCCAGGCGCTCTCCTCGGAGATCTTGCGCCAGGCCGCGAGGTTGGCGTCGGTCTGGTCGACGACCTGCACGCCCTTGGCGGCATAGACCTTGGCAACCTCTTCATCGTCCTTCTTGGCCTCGGCCGTGCCCCAGGCCTCCATCTCGGCGCCGACATCGAGCAGCGCCTTCTGCTGCTCGGGCTTCAGGCTGTCGAAGATCGCCTTGGACATCAGCATCGGCTCGAGCATGAACCAGAACGAGCCCTTGCGGGCTGCCGTCAGCGATTTCGACAATTCCTCTAGGCGGAACGAGATCAGGCTGGTCGAGGAGGTCACGGCAGCGTCGAGCGCGCCGGTCTGCATGCCGATATAGACCTCGTTCGACGGCATGGTCGACACCTGGGCGCCTGCGGCAGTGAACATCAGATCCATCTCGCGGCTACCGCCGCGGATCTTGATGCCCTTGACGTCGTCTGGGCCACCGATCGTGCCCTTGCGCGAGGCGACACCGCCGGCCTGCCAGATCCAGGAGATGATCTTGATGCCCTTGTCCTCGACGATCTTGGTCAGCGCCTTGCCGACCTCCGAGGTCTTCCATTTCGCGCCCTGCTCATAGCTCGTGACCAGGCAGGGCATCAGCCCGAGATTGCAGGCGTGCAGCTCGCCTCCGGCATAGGCGATCGGGTAGAGCGACATGTCGAGCGCGCCTTTGCGCATCGCCGAGAACTGCGCATTCGTCTTCATCAATGACGAATTGGCGTAGACCTCGAATTTGAGCGAACCGGCCGTCCGCTTCTCGACCTCGCGCGCCATGATCCGGCAAAGCCGATCGCGGAAATCGCCCTGGTCGATGCTGCCGCCGGGAAACTGATGCGAGATCTTCAGCGTCGTCGCGCTCTGGGCGGAGCCTGGCCGGCTGAAGGTCAGGACGGCGGGAGCCGCGATCAGGCCGGACAGGACGTGGCGTCGGTCGAACTGCATGTCTTCCTCCCATGGAAGAGCCAAGGCGGTGAACCCCGCCTGCTGTTTTCGCTCGTTTTATACGGGCGCGCGTTCCCGCACATAGAGCATGCTTCAACGGCCGATGCCATCATGAGCAGCTAGACAGTTTGTCTGTTTTCCGGTTTGGCGACGGCGATCGCCGCACGGGCTTGCTCCCACTGCATGGCGCGGAGATTGCGCCGGCCACCTAACTTCCCCGACACTCGCTGCCAGCGATCGCTCGTTGGATGAGGAGAGGCCGGAATGCTGGATTGGGCGCGCGCCAGGGCCGAGGCCTCGGGCATCACCGAGGCTTGGCGACAGGAAGGCGGCCCCGGCGGAGCGGTCGTGATCTTCGACAGCAACGGCGTCCGCGAGGCGCTGAGCGGCGGCTTCGCGGTGATCGAGCACGGGCTCCCCTTCACGCCTGATACGACGAACCGCTTTGCCTCGATCAGCAAGCATATTCTGGCGACCCTGCTGCTGCAGGCGGATGTGCCGTTCGACGCCCCGCTCGGGACATGGCTCGGGGATCTGCCCGAGGCCTTCGCCCAGTTGCCGCTTGGCCGCGCGCTCGACATGACCGGCGCCTTGCCGGACATGATGGAGGTGTTTTGGCAGCGCGGCGTGCCCTACACCGCCAGCCTGAGCGCCAGCGAAATCCTCGCCGTGGCGCAGCGCCTGCCCTCCCTGAACGGCGAGCCCGGGCTGGAGATGGCCTATTCCAACACCGGCTGGCGCCTCGGCCAGCTCGTGCTGCAGAAGCGGCTCGGGATCGATTATGCCCGAGCCGTCGACCGGTTGATGGCGGAATTCGACCTGCCGATCCGGTTTCCGCAGGATGAGACCGAGATCGTGCCCGGTCTCGCCACGGGGTATTGGCGCGATGGCGAAAGTTGGCGGCGCGGCCGCTACGGCTTTCATTTTTCCGCCTCGGGCGGGATCGCCGGCAGTGCCGCGGGGCTGGCGCGCTGGGCCTCGGCCCTGCTCGCCGGGCGCGGCTCGCTGGCCGGCATGCTGGAGCGCCTGACCGCGCCGCGCGCCTTCACCGATGGCAGCAGCAGCGTCTATCGGCTCGGGCTGGTCTGCAGCGCGCTGGAGGATGTCGCGCTTGTCGGCCATGGCGGCTCGCTGCCCGGCTATCGCAACCACTTCCTGATGGCGCCCGCCCATGGCGTCGGCGTCGTCGTACTGACCAATCGCGAGGAGGATGCGCTCTGGCTGAGCCTGCGCGTGCTCGCCGCGTTGCTGGGCCGGGCATTGCCCAGTCCCGCAAGTGATGCGCCCACAGGCCTGTTCGCCGCCGAGAGCGGCCCGTTCTGGGCAGAGCTCGCGCCGGATTCGATCAGCTTCATGGGCGGCTATGAGCGCCTCGTCAGCGACGGCAACAACGGCCTGCGCAGCCTGCCCGCCTATCTCGACATCAGGCTCAGGCGCGCCGACAACGACACGCTCGAAGGCAGGATCGGCGGTGTCCGGCGCCGCCTCGCGCGTGTTCCCACGGGGACGGCGCTCGACCAGCGGCTGGCAGGACGCTGGCGCGAGCGCATCTTCGGCGCCGAGATCCTGATCCGCCCGGACGGCACCGCCGTGATGCCGTGGCTAGGAGACGCCGGAACCGAAACCGTGCTCGCCGCCCTGCCAGGCGGCCGGGCGCTGGCCGATCTGAGCCATGGCCCGTGGCGGCATCGGCCTTGTCTTTGCTTGCAGCTGGACGGGTCGCTTCATCTCGCCAGCCACCGCGCCCGCGTCCTGCAGTTCGACCGCATTGCCGAACAAGGAACCCGGTCATGAAACTCTCACGTCTCGCCGCCCTGGCCATCTCGGCCGCCTGTCTCGCCCTCCCCGCTCAGGCGCAGCCGGCGCCCGGAAAAATCCTGCGCGTCGTACCGCATTCCGACCTCAAGAACCTCGACCCGGTCGCGTCCTCGATCGTGATCACGCGCATGCATGGGCTGATGATCTACGAGACGCTGTTTGCCTGGGACGCCGACCTCAATCCCAAGCCGCAGATGGTCGAGAGCTTTTCGACCTCCGACGATAAACTGACCTGGACCTTTACGCTGCGTCCGGGCCTGAAATTCCATGATGGCCAGCCGGTGACGACACGCGATGTCATTCCTTCACTGAAGCGCTGGATGGCGCGCGACACGATCGGCGGCAAGCTCGGCGAATACACCGAGGGCATGCAGGCCATCGACGACAGGAGCTTCACGCTCAAGCTGAAGCGTCCGATGGCGCTGGTGCCGTTCGCGCTCGGCTCCGCTGTCGGCCAGATCCCGGCGATCATGCGCGAGAGCGACGCCACCAGCGACCCGATGAAGCCGATCTCGGAGACCATCGGCAGCGGGCCGTTCCGCTTCAACAAGGCGGAATGGCGCAGCGGCGCCAAGGTCGTCTATGACCGCAACCCCGATTACGTGCCCCGCACCGAACCCGCGGACGGGCTTTCGGGCGGACGCATCGTCAAGGTCGACAGGGTCGAGTGGATGATCATGCCCGACCCGGCAACTGCGGCCGCCGCGCTGCAGACTGGCGAGATCGACATCTGGGAGCAGCCCAGTCAGGACCTCGTCCCGGTCATTTCGCGCGACAAGAATGTCAGGATCGAGCGCTACAACAACCTGGCGACCCAGGCGCTGCTGCGACCCAACCAGTTGCATCCACCCTTCGACAATCCCAAGGCCCGCCTCGCGCTCGCCTATGCCACCGACCAGGCCGAGTTCATGGCTGGCGGCTATGGCGACGAGGCGTGGTGGAAACGCTGCAACTCCTATTTCATCTGCGGCAGTCCCGACGGCACCGAGGCCGGTGCTGAAATCTTCGGCAAGCCCGACCTCGCCAAGGCCAGGCAGCTTCTGGCGGAAAGCGGCTACAAGGGCGAGAAGCTTGTGCTCACGTCGAGCATGGATATTCCAGCGATCGGCCGCATGGCCGAAGTCGCCGCCGACAGCTTGAAGAAGGCAGGCTTCAATATCGACCTGCAATTCTCCGATTGGGGTACGGTCACGACGCGCCAGCAGAATCGCGGCACCACCGATCAGGGCGGCTGGAACCTGTTCGTGACCACGGCCTCGGGCGCGACCATGCAATCGCCGCTGACCAATATCGGCACCAACATGGCCTGCGCGAAGGCCTGGGCCGGCTGGCCTTGCGATGCGGAAGCCGAGCGATTGCGCGGCGCCGTCGTCGATGCGCCCGACGACGCCAGCCGCAAGCTCGCGATCGAAATCCTGCATCGCCGGCTGGCCGAGGTGCAGCCCTATCGAGTGCTCGGCCAATTCGACCAGCCCTATGCCCGGCGCAGCAATGTCGTGGGCGTGCTGAGCGCTCCCGTGATGCTGTTCTGGAACATCGAGAAGAACTGAGACGGCTCGCGAGACGCGCCCTGCAAGAGCCGGAAGACGCTTCGGCTCTTGCAGGGCGCGTCTCGGAGCTTTATATGCATGCAAGTAATTAGCATGCTATGTGATTTCCATGACAACGAGCCGCCCTGCCGCCGAACTCGCCTTCGTGACCGGCCTCTCGACCACCAGCCGCAAGGCGCAGACCACGTTCGACAGTCTGCTCCGGCAAAAGGGGCTGACGCTGGCGCGGGCGCGGGCGCTGCTTCATATTGCCCGCAACCCCGGCGTGAACCAGAGCGAGCTGGCGAAGTTCCTCGCGATCGAAAGTCCAACCCTGGTCCGGCTGCTGGACGCCATGGAAAATCAGGGCTTCATTCAGCGCAGCGCCGTCGAAGGGGACCGGCGGGCCAAGCAATTGTCGTTGACCGAGTCTGCGCAAGGCGAACTCCGGCAGGTCGAGGAACTCTCGCAGATCATCGGCGCCTTCATGCTGCGCGGCGTCGATGAGGAGGATCTGGCGGTAGCCACTCGCGTGCTCCGCCGCGTCTTCGAGAACATCGAGGCGGCGATGGACGGGCATGTCGCATCATGACGAACCTAGCCGAAGGCACATCGCCCAAGCCCGCGCCCGCCGTCGCGACCCCGCCGGCCGACCCGACCCTGCAACGGACCATCGCCTGCATCGGCGCCTCCGTCCTGCTCTGGACGACGCAGGGGCTGGGGATGAATTTCGTCGCCGGCAACACCGCCCAGATTCAGGGCTCGCTCGGCGCGACGCTGACCGAGACGAATTGGCTCATTGCCGCCTATATGGCGCCCAATGTCAGCCTGACCCTGATCCTGACCAAGATCCGCATCCAGTTCGGCTTGCGCCGCTTCGCGCTGCTGAGCCTGGGTGTCTTCGTCTTCGCCTCGATCCTGCACCTGTTCGTGCATGACCTGCGGGCGGCCGTGGCCATTCGGTTCCTGGCCGGCATCGCGAGCTCGCCGGTATCGACGCTGGGCTTCCTCTACATGCTCGAGGCCTTTCCGCCGGCGAAGAAGATGAGCTGGGGCCTGAGCCTGGCGCTCACCTGCACGGCGGCGACGCCGACGCTGGCGCGGCTGATCTCGCCGGCGCTGCTCGATCTCGGCCAATGGCACGAACTTTATATGATGGAGATGGGGCTGGCGCTGCTCGCGGCGGCGGTGGTCTATCTCCTGCCATTGACGCCAATCGTACACACCAAGGTGCTGCGCAAGCTCGATTTCGTCAGCTACCCACTGATCGCACTGAGCTTCGGCCTGCTCGCCGTCGTGCTCGCGCTCGGGCGCTATTATTGGTGGCTCGAAGCACCATGGCTCGGCTGGTGCCTGGCGGTCTCGCTCCTGTCGCTGGGCCTCGCAGTCGCGATCGAGGCGCAGCGCGAGGCTCCGCTCTTGAACGTTCGCTGGCTGATGAGCCGCGAGATCCTGCATCTGGCCGCGATCATGCTGATCTTCCGCCTTGTCCTATCCGAGCAGACCGCGGGCGCGATCGGCTTGTTCCAGACGGTCGGCCTGCTCAATGAGCAGAGTGCCGGGCTTTACGGCGCGATCCTGCTCGCCTCCGTGGCGGGCGGGCTCACTTGCGGCGCCTTGCTCAAGCCGGAACGCATTCCGGCGCTGCACGGCCTTGCGCTGATCTGCGTCTGCGTCGGCGCCTATCTCGACAGCCAGGCCACCAACCTGACGCGCCCGGCGAACATGTATTTCAGCCAGGCGCTGATCGCCTTCGGCGGGGCGTTGTTCCTGCCGCCTTCCTTGTCCACGGGGCTGTCGGTGGCGATGAAACGCGGGCCGGAATACATCACCAGCTTCATCGTCACCTTCCTGTTTACGCAAAGCATCGGCGGGTTGATGGGCTCGGCCTTCTTCACCAGCTTCGTCGTGCTGCGCGAGCAGTTCCACTTCAGCTATCTGGTCGAGCGATTGACGCTGAGCGACCCGCTGGTCGTCGAGCGCGTCCGCCAGCTCGCAAGCTCCTATGGCAAGGTGCTGACCGACAGCCAGTTGCTGAACGCGGAGGGGCTCGCTCTGCTCGCGCAACAGGCGACGCGAGAGGCCAATATCCTTGCCTATAACGACATCTTCCTGCTGATCTGCTGGATTTCCGGCTTCGCGCTCTGCGCCCTGACCGCGCACCTGCTTTATCTGAACCTCCGGCAGGCGATCGCCAACCGACGCTCCCTTACTGTCCTTACTGTCGCCTAGAACCGAACCTTGCCATGTTGAAATCACTCCGCTCGCCTGCGACCCTGCTCGCCCTCCTCGTCGCCCTCTGCGGGGCGCTGCTCGTGCTCTATGCCTGGAAGCTGCCACCCTTCCACAACGCGGTGGAAACCACCGAGAACGCCTATGTGAAGGGCCAGGTCACGATCATCAGCCCGCAGCTCGCCGGCTATGTGAAGACGGTGGCCGTGCAGGACTACCAACTCGTCAAGGCCGGCGACCTGCTCGTCCAGATCGACGACCGGATCTACGACCAGAAGGTCAAGCAGGCGCAAGCGCTACTCGCGGGCCAGAAGGCCAATCTGGCCAATGCCGACCAGAGCGTCCGCTCGGCCCAGGCCAAGATCGGCTCGAGCCAGGCGCAGATCGCCAGCGCGCAGGCGGCACTGCGGACGGCAGAGGCCACGAGCGAGCGCATCAACCCGCTACTGGAGAAAGGCATCGCGACCCAGGCCACCGGCGACCAGGCGACCCAGGCGCTCGACCAGGCACGCGCCGGCCTGCGGCAGGCAGAGGCCGCGCTCGAAGTCTCGCGGCAGGATCTGCAATCGATCGTCGTCAACCGGCAGTCTTTGGAAGCGGGCGTGCAGAACGCCGAGGCCACGGTCCAGCTCGCCGAGATCGACCTGCAGAACACCCGCATCCTGGCGCCTCAGGATGGCCGGCTCGGTGAGATCGGCGTGCGTCTCGGGCAATATGTCTCGGCCGGGACACAGCTCACCTCGCTCGTGCCGGCGCGTAAATGGGTGATCGCAAACTTCAAGGAGACCCAGCTCTACGGCATGAAGCTCGGCCAGCCGGTGAGCTTCACCGTCGACGCCCTGCGCCACCAGACGCTGACAGGGCATATCCAGGAATTCTCGCCCGCGACCGGTTCCGAGTTCAGTGTGCTGAAGGCCGACAACGCGACCGGCAACTTCACCAAGATCGCCCAGCGCCTGCCGGTCCGCATCGCGATCGACGACAATCAGCCCCTGGCCGCGCAGCTCGCGCCAGGCATGTCCGTCGTCGTCAGGATCGATACGGCGGCAGCCGCGGAGAACGTGCCGGCCCTACGCTGACGAGCGTTCCGTCCGGCCGGTTCAAGCCCTTTTGCCGCGCTGGCGACTGGGGCCAGCATAATTGCGATTATCGTTAACGGGTTTTTTGACGTTCCGGGGCGATTCTAATGACCCGATTCGCTCCAGCCGTCAGTTGCTCATGGGTCAAGTCCTGCAGTTCCGCCTCCCGCTTGCCGATGCCAGCGAGGCCCTTCCCGACATCGATCTGATCACGGCGGTCGATGTCGCCTTGCGCGATCTCGCCGACATCGCGCCCCATGTCGCGCTCGCTTCGGCGCGCGCCCAGCTCGCGGCCTGCCGCGAGATGCTCCAGGCCTGCTTCGACGCGGCCGTCGAGGTCCGCTGAGAGCATCACACTCGGCCCCGCGGGAACCGCATCGCCAGCCCGACGTTCCCTTGCGGAGATTTTCCAGCGAGGAGGCAGGCCATGCCACGCGGCGACAAATCCGCCTATACGGACAAGCAGAAGCGCAAAGCCGAGCATATCGAGGAGAGCTACGAGGAGCGCGGCGTCCCGCATGACGAGGCCGAGGCGCGCGCCTGGGCGACCGTCAACAAGGAGAGCGGCGGCGGCAACAAATCCGGCTCCGGCCGGGGCGTGCCCGACAGCGAGATCTCGGCAAAACGCGGCGGGAAGATCGGCGGAAAAGCCTCCGCTTCCCGGCCTGCAGCGGAGCGCTCCGCCGCCGCGAAGAAGGCCGCCGAAACGCGCCGGAAGAAGGCATCCTGAGGCTTAAAGGCTGTCATTGCGAGAAGCGCTAGCGACGAAGCAATCCAGGGGGCGTAGTGCGCTACGACGCTGGATTGCTTCGCTCCGCTCGCAATAACGGAAGCGCTGCTGGCTCAGCCGCCGATATTGAAGGCGGCGAGCGCCGCCATATTGACGATGTCGCTATCCTTGGCGCCCAGCGGCACGATCTGCACGGGCTTGTCGAGGCCGACGATCAGCGGGCCGATCACGGTCGAGCCGCCGAGTTCCTGCAGCATCTTGGTCGAGATCGAGGCCGAGTGGAACGCCGGCATGACCAGCACATTGGCCGGACCGCTCAGGCGGCAGAACGGATATTGGCTCATCAGATCGCGATTCAGCGCGACATCGGCGGCCATCTCGCCGTCATACTCGAAATCGACGCGCTGGCCGTCGAGCAGTTTCACCGCTTCGCGAACCTTCTCCGAGCGTTCGCCGGCCGGATGGCCGAAGGTCGAGAAGGCGAGCATGGCGACCTTGGGCTCGTAGCCCAGACGACGGGCGACGCCGGCGGCCTCGATCGCGATCTCGGCAAGGCCCTCGGCCGTCGGCATCTCGGTGATCGCGGTGTCGGCGACAAGCACGGTGCGCTCGCGCGAGAGCACGATCGAGACGCCGATCAGCCTGTGGCCGGGCCGATCGTCGATGACGCGGCGGACCTCTTCCAGCGCGATCGAGTAGTTGCGGGTGACGCCTGTGACCAGCGCATCGGCATCGCCAAGCGCCACCATCGCGGCGGCGAAGTGGTTGCGGTCCTGATTGATCAGGCGCAGGCAGTCGCGGAAGAGATAGCCCTGCCGCTGCAGCCGCTCGTAAAGATACTGCGCATAGGCGCTGTTGCGGCGCGAGAGGCGGGCATTCTGGACCGAGATGCCCTTGGCCTCGAGGTCGATGCCGAGGAAGGTCGCGGTCTCGTAGACGCGCTCCTCGCGCCCGACCAGGATGGCGTGGCCGAGCCCTTGGTTGACGAAGGACACCGCCGCGCGGATGACCTGCTCCTCCTCGCCCTCGGCGAAGACGACGCGCTTGGGATAGCGCCGGACACGCTCGAAAATGCGGTTCAGCGTACCGGCAACGGGATCGCGCCGCGCCGAGAGCTGCGCCTTATAGGCGGGAATATCGACGATCGGCTTACCGGCGACGCCGGTCTCCATCGCAGCCTTGGCGACGGCGACGGGCACGACATGGATTAACCGCGGGTCGAACGGCACCGGGATGATGTATTCCTTGCCGTAGCGCGGCCGCGAGCCCTGATAAGCGGCGGCGACCTCGTCGGGCACATCCTCGCGGGCGAGCGAGGCCAGCGCCTCGGCCGCAGCGATCTTCATCTCCATGTTGATCGTGGTGGCGCGGACATCGAGCGCCCCGCGGAAGATGAAGGGGAAGCCGAGGACGTTGTTGACCTGGTTGGGATAGTCCGAGCGGCCCGTCGCCATGATCGCGTCGTCGCGGATGGCGTGGACCTCCTCGGGCGTGATCTCCGGGTCAGGATTTGCCATGGCGAAGATGATCGGATTGGGCGCCATCGAGGCGACCATCTCCGGCGTCACGGCGCCCTTCTGGCTGAGGCCGAAGAAGGCATCCGCGCCCTCCATCGCCTGGGCCAGGGTGCGCCGGTCGGTCATCGCCGCATGGGCTGATTTCCACTGGTTCATGCCCTCGGTGCGGCCCTGGTAGATCACGCCCTTGGTGTCGCAGAGGATGACGTTGTCGGGCTTGAAGCCCATCGCCTTGAGCAGTTCCGTACAGGCGATCGAGGCTGCGCCGGCGCCGTTGATGACGAGGCGGGTCGATTTGACGTCGCGGCCCGTCAGGTCGAGCGCATTGATCAGGCCCGCGGCAGCGATGATCGCGGTGCCGTGCTGGTCGTCATGGAAGACCGGGATGTCCATCAATTCGCGCAGGCGCTGCTCGATGATGAAGCATTCCGGGGCCTTGATATCCTCCAGATTAATGCCACCGAAGGAGGGGCCGAGATAGCGCACCGCGTTGATGAAGGTGTCGGCGTCCTCGGTGTCGACCTCCAGATCGATCGAATCGACGTCGGCGAAGCGCTTGAACAGGACCGCCTTGCCTTCCATCACCGGCTTCGAGGCGAGCGCGCCGAGATTGCCGAGGCCGAGGATCGCGGTGCCGTTCGAGATCACGGCGACGAGATTGGCCCGCGCAGTGTAGTCATAGGCCTTGGAGGGGTCTTCCGCGATCGCCAGCACCGGCACAGCGACGCCGGGCGAGTAGGCCAGCGAGAGATCGCGCTGCGTCGCCATCGGCACGGTCGGGACGATCTCGAGCTTGCCCGGCCGCCCTTCCGAATGGAACAGCAGCGCCTCCTGGTCGGTGAAGGTCGGGCGGGCGCGTTTGATCGGCGGCTGGTCGTTCATGAACGTGTTCTTTTTTGTGAGCGTTTCCTGAAGGAGGCGGACCATAGGCAAGCCCCCGCTTGCCCACAAGATACGCGCAACGATCAACGCTCATGCCTGCAAGGCGAAAATCGCGCGGCGGGGCGCTCAGTGCCGTCAGAGCCGGCCGCGCACGCCCTGCACGAAATCGCCGACATAGCGATCGAGCGCCACGGTCTGCTCATCGACCTTGCGGGCCGCCGCGACCACACGCACCGCAGCGTCACCGGTGATGCGCGCCTCGTCGCCGACCGTGCCGACGCTGGCGGTGACGACGCTGGTGCTGCCGGCGACGGCCTGCGCATCGGCGGCGATGTTCGAGGCGATGTCGGCCTGCCGGCTGACGACATCCGCGAGGATGCTGGAGGTCTGCTCGATCGAGGTCATCGTGCCCTCGATATGCGCGACGGCATCGGACGCCGTGGCGGCCGCGCCGCGAATCTCCTGCAGCGTCTCGGCGATGTCGCGCGTCGCCTTCTGCGTCTGCTCGGCCAGGTTCTTGACCTCGCCGGCAACGACCGCAAAGCCGCGCCCGGCCGCGCCTGCGCGTGCCGCCTCGATGGTCGCGTTCAGAGCGAGCAGATTGGTGCGGGCGGCGATGTCCTCGATGAAATCGAGCACCGCGCTGACCTTGTCGGCCGCCTCGGCGAGGCCGGCGACGTCGCGGCGCGTCGAGCGCACATAGCTCGCCGCATCGCGCGCGGTCTGGTCGGCATGGGCGGTCTGGCGCGTCAGCTCGCGGATCGAGGCCTCGATCTCCTCGGCAGCGACGGCAACGCTGCCGACGCGCTGCGAGGCGCCCTCGGCCTGCTGCGTGACGTCGGCTGCGCGCTGCGCCGTCTTGTTGGCGCTGCTCGCCATTTCGCTGGCGGCTTCATGCATGCTGCGCACCGACTGCCCCATGCCCTGCAGGGCCTTGCCAACGGTGACCTCCAGCTGGACGGCGAGATCCTCGAGCGCCGCCTTGCGGCTGTTTTCGATGTCCTGACGGCGGCGCTCCAGCGTGCGCTCTGCGGTGACGTCGGTCAGGATTCCGTCCCAGCAGATCGAACCATCCGCCAGACGGCGCGCAGCCGCATCGGTACGCAGCCAGACGATCGAGCCGTCATCCTTCAGGTGGCGAGCCTCGAAGCGCCAAGGTGCGAGAGCGTGTTCAGCGACGCTCCTGGCATTCTCCCTGGCCAGCACCTCGCGGTCCTCGGGCGCCATCCAGCGCAGCCAGCTCGTCGGCTCACGCTCGACCTGCTCGCGCGTGACGTCGAGCAGCTTCTCGATGCCGGTGCTGGCGAATTTGTAGCTGACCACGCCGTCGGGCTTGATGACCTTCTGGTAGAGCACGCCCGGCGTGTTCGCGGTGAAGGCCTCGAGCTGGCGCAGGGTCTCGACGCGCTGCTGGTCACTGGTCATGACATAGCCGATGAGGCAGGCGGCGAGCATGTTGATCGCCGTCGGACCCAGGCCGGAGAAGACTGGGATCAGTTCCCAGGCTTCCGGAAATGGCACGAAGAGCGAGATAATCAGCACCGGCATCCAGGCTGCGACGAGGCCGATGAAGATCAGTTCCCGCATCGCCGCAACCCGGCCCGTACGCCGCAGTCGCCATGCCAAAAAACCGCCGATGGCGCCGCAGAGCAGGATGCCGACAACGCCCGGCACCGCGCCCTCGCCCCCCAGATAGAGGCGCACGGCGCCGATCACGACAGTCGAGATCAAAGCCGAGACCGGTCCGCCCAGCGGGCCGGACAGGCCGGCTACGACATTTCGGAAGTCGAGTAGAACGCCGGGCTTGATCACGACCGGGTCGAGCATGCTGGCGCAGCCGGCGGCGGCGAAGACGATCCCGACGATGATTTGGCGAAGCAGATGACGTTCGCCGAGCCGCTGCGTCGCCAGCGGCACGAAGACCGCCGCGATCAGGAGGTAGCTGAGGCCTCTGAACAGTTCGAACAGCATGGCGGTACGCACAACCAGAACGGGCGGAGGGAAGCTTCCGTCTCGTTACTTACGCCGGGCGCCATTGATAAATTATAAACCCTAGAGCGCCCCGGTCGTGATCGCCGAAAGCTCCACATCAAAATCCCCTTTGCCGGGGATGGCGCGCATCCGTGAGGTTCCCAAGCCGGGGCCGAATCGCTAGCGTTCGCCGCGTCATGCGTCATGCTACCGAGCCCCTTTCCGAGCGAAACGACCCCAGCCCCGTCCCTCCGGCGGCGGCGAAGGACGAGGCCGCGCGCGTCACGCCGATGATGGCGCAATATGTCGAGATCAAAGCGGCCAATCCCGACTGCTTGCTGTTCTACCGGATGGGCGATTTCTACGAATTGTTCTTCAGCGACGCCGAGATCGCCTCGCGCACGCTCGGCATCGTGCTGACCAAGCGCGGCAAGCATCAAGGCCACGACATCGCGATGTGCGGCGTCCCGGTCGAGCGCGCCGACGACTATCTCCAGAGGCTGATCGCGGCCGGCCATCGCGTCGCCGTCTGCGAGCAGGTCGAGGATCCCGCCGAGGCCAGGAAGCGCGGCCCCAAATCGGTGGTGCGGCGCGACGTGGTGCGGCTCGTCACGCCGGGCACCATCACCGAGGAGCGCCTGCTCGAGCCCGGCCGCGCGAGCCTGCTGGTCGCGGTCGCGCGCCGCAAGCTCAGCGACGACGGCGCGCTCTATGGGCTGGCGGCCATCGACATCTCGACCGGGCGCTTCAGCGTGATGGAGACGCCGCAGGAGCGCCTCGCAATCGAATTCGCGCGCCTCGAACCGCGCGAGATCGTCTGCCCCGACGCGATCTATGACGACCCCGCGATGAAGGCGTTCTGGCGCGAGGTCAATGTGCCGGTGACGCCGCTGGCGCGCGAGGGGCTGGACGCGGCCTCGGCCGAGCGCAGGCTCAAGGAGTTCTTCGGCGTTGCCACGCTGGACGCCTTCGGCGCCTTCACCCGCGCCGAGATCGCGGCGGCGGGCGCCGCGCTCGCCTATGTCGAGCGCACGCAGTTCGGCGCGCGGCCGCCCTTGTCGCCGCCGGTGCGCGATGCCGGCGCCGGCACCATGCTGATTGACGCCGCGACGCGGGCCAATCTCGAATTGACGCGGACCCTGTCGGGCGAGCGGACGGGAAGCCTGCTCGCCACCATCGACCGGACGGCGACACCGGGCGGCGCGCGCCTGCTTGCCGAGCGATTAGCTGGACCGCTGACGGATACGGCCGCCATCGCCAATCGGCACGACGCCATCGCGGCGCTCGTCGCCGACAGCGCCCTGCGCGAGGATCTTCAGCGCGCCCTCGCCCGCGTTCCCGATGTGGCGCGCGCACTCGCCCGCCTCTCGCTCGACCGCGGCGGTCCGCGCGACCTCGCAGCGCTTGGGGCAGGGCTCACCGCCGCGCGCGAGATCGCAGCCCTGCTCGCCCGCCAGGCGACGCTGCCGCAGGATCTCGCCAGCGCCGCCAGCGCGCTTGCGGCGACCGATCCGGCTCTCCCGACCCGGTTGACCGACACGCTGGCCGAGGAACTCCCGCTCAACCGCCGCGACGGCCGCTTCGTCCGCGAGGGCTTCGACGCCGCCCTCGACGAATTGCGGCTGCTGCAGGTCGATTCCCGCAAGGTCATCGCGCAACTGCAAGCGCGCTACAGCGCCGAGACTGGCTGCCGGACGCTGCGGATCAAGCATAATTCCATGCTCGGCTACTTCGTCGAGGTGCCCCAGGCCGTCGGCGAGGATTTCCTGAAGGAGCCCTGGCGGGCGACCTTCGTGCACCGGCAGACGATGTCGGATGCGATGCGCTTCTCCTCGATCGAGCTTGGCGAGCTCGAGGCCAAGATCGCCTCGGCCGCCGATCGCGCCTTGAAGCTCGAGCTCGGCGTCTTCGCGGCCCTGTGCGAGGCGGTGCTGGCTCAGGCCGAGCCGATCAAGGCCGCGGCCGCCGCGCTCGCCGAGATCGACGTCTTCGCCGGGCTCGCGGAACTCGCCAGCCGCGAAGGCTGGAGCCGTCCGGTCATCGACGACAGCGCCGCCTTCATCATCACAGGCGGACGCCATCCGGTCGTGGAAGCCGCGCTCAAGCGCGACGGCAAGCCCTTCGTCGCCAATGACAGCGAACTCTCGCCGCCCGGCGAAAGCAGCAATGGTGGGCGCATCTGCCTGATCACCGGCCCGAACATGGCGGGTAAATCGACTTTTCTGCGCCAGAATGCGCTGATCGCGGTGCTGGCGCAGATGGGTTCCTTCGTGCCCGCGGCCAGCGCCCATCTCGGCATCGTCGACCGGCTGTTCTCGCGCGTGGGTGCGGCCGACGATCTTGCCCGCGGACGCTCGACCTTCATGGTCGAGATGGTCGAAACCGCCGCGATCCTGAACCAGGCCGGGCCGCGCGCGCTCGTCATCCTCGACGAGATCGGGCGCGGCACCGCGACCTTCGACGGACTCTCGATCGCCTGGGCAGCGATCGAGCACCTGCACGAGGTCAATCGCTGCCGCTCGCTGTTTGCGACGCATTATCACGAGCTCACCGCGCTCGGAGACCGGCTGGAGCGCGTCACCAACGCGACCGTTCGCGTCACCGAATGGAACGGGGAGGTGATCTTCCTGCACGAGGTGGTGGCAGGCGCGGCCGACCGCTCCTACGGCATCCAGGTCGCCAAGCTCGCAGGCCTGCCGCTCGCCGTGGTCGAACGGGCCCGCGCGATCCTCAGTGAACTGGAGAAGACCGAGCGCGAGAAGCCGGTCGCCTCGCTGGTCGACGACCTACCCCTCTTCGCCGCGCCGGTCAGGCGGACTGCGCCTGTCCTAGCCATTGCCGCGGTCGATGCGTTGCGCGAGGCGCTGAACGAGCTCGACCTCGATGAAATGACGCCGCGCCAGGCGATGGAGGCACTGTACCGGCTGAAGGGACTGGGGTGAGCCTCAGCCGAGACGCCTGATGCTCGTGATCGCGCCGAAGCTCTTGGCTTGGATGCGGTCGCGGGCCGTGCGCAGCGGCTCGCTATAGACCGTCATCGTATAGGCGGTGGCGTGCAGCAGCGTCTCCGGATCGGCCAGGATACCGACATGGCCCTTCCAGAAGACAAGATCGCCGCGTTGTAGGTTCTGAAGGCTGTCGTCGAAGGCGAGGGGTTGGCCGAGCGACGCCTCCAGCATGTCGGAATCGCGCGGCGAAGCGACGCCCGCTGCCGCCAGCGAGAGCTGCGTCAGCCCCGAGCAATCGAGCCCGAGGCTGGTCTTGCCGCCCCAGAGATAAGGCACGTGCAGGAAGCGCTCGGCGACTGCGACAAAATCGGGTTCGTAGGCGTCAGTGGCGGACAGATGGGCGGCGAAGACATGCCCGCCATCGGCAAGCACGAGGAAGTCGCCAGCCTCTCCCGTGACTGTGACGCTTGCGCCCAGCGACAAGGCCTCCAGCGGTGGCAATTTCATCGATGCGCCGGGATAGATGAAGGTCCGAAGCGCCGAGACGCGGTGCGTCGGCGCAGGAGCGTCCAACCGCAACGCATCGTCGGGCACGTAGCCGACATAGCTGTCGGAGGCGAGCTGGACCCAGGCCCAGCCTTCATGGCTCTCATAGACATCGACCAACTCGCCGGCCAGCGCTTCCGTATCGAGAGGTGCGTCGGGGCGCGGCTCGCGGCGCACAGGCACTGAGGCTGCGACGACGCGCATCGACTCGGGATCGACGAAAGCGCGCGCCTCGACCTGGCCCCGCAAGCGGCTGGCGGCGAGATCAGGGCGAGCGGGCGTAAGGCGGCGGTCGAGAATCAAGCTCATGGCAGCAATCTAGAGCATTTCCGCGTTTCTCCGAATCGCGGACATGCTCTACCTCCTTGTTTTATCGCATTTTCTTCACGCGAACCGGTGTCCACTTCGCTCGAAAACGCTCCAGTCGCGACCGGTTAACGCGCGAAGACCGCGGGTTTCAGCCACCGCCGAGCTCCCTTGCCCGCTCCGTCACCAGATCAGCCAGTTTCTCGACCGCGAGCGCGCCTGCCACGGTGCGCTGGATGATGACATTGCGGCGGTCGAACTCATCCCGCCGCCGGCTGACGAGACCGAGCTTGCCCATGGTGTCGAGCGCACGCGTGATCACCGGCTTGGTGACGCCGAGCTGCGCGGCGAGCCCGCGCACGGTATGGGGCGGCAATTCGAGATAGATCGTCAGCAGGATCGCGGTCTGGCGGGCCGAAAGATCAGCCTGCCCGTCGCGCACCAGATCGAGATGCACTTGCCGCCACAGTCTGAGCGCCTGCGAGGGCCTGATCTCCAAGGGCATGAATGCGCGGATCCCGATCGTTACGGACCCGTATCATTATGCGCCTTCGGCCCGGGCGCAATCGCTGTCGCGCAAGAAGCTTAACCGACAGAAGAGGCTTAACCGACAGGGTGAAGCTGCTTCAGCAGCGCATAGGTCAGGCGGGCGGCCTGGCACTCGCCCCCTCCGGCCGGCCGGGCTTGGCCGAGGGCGTCCAGCCATAGATGTCGAAATGGGCGTAGGATGCACTCTTCTCGACGAAGCGGTTCAGGAACAGGGCGGCCGTGACCGAGCCCGCGAAGCTGCCGCCCGAGACATGGTTGACGTCGGCGATCTTGGAATCGAGCAGCCCGTCATAGGGCGGCCAGAGCGGCAGCCGCCAGACCGGGTCATTCACCGCAGTGCCAAGGCGGGCGATCTCGGCGGCCAACCCCTCGTCATGCGTATAGAAGGGCGGCAGTTCCGGCCCGAGCGCGACGCGGGCCGCGCCCGTCAGCGTGGCGTAGTCGATCAGCAGATCTGGCGCCTCCTCGTCGGCGAGCGCCAGCGCATCGGCCAGGATGAGCCGGCCTTCCGCGTCGGTATTGCCGATCTCGACCGTGATGCCCTTGCGGCTTTGCAGCACGTCGCCCGGCCGGAAGGCCGAGCCTGAGACCGCATTCTCCACCGCCGGCACGAGCAGGCGCAGGCGGACCGGAAGCTTCGCCAGCATGATCATGCGCGCAGCGGCGATCGCCGCGGCAGCCCCGCCCATATCCTTCTTCATCAGCAGCATGCCCGCCGACGGCTTGAGATCGAGGCCGCCAGTGTCGAAGGCGACCCCCTTGCCCACAAGCGTGACCTTGGGATGGCTGGGATCGCCCCAGACCAGATCGATCAGACGCGGCGCGCGCGGCGAGGCGCGGCCGACCGCATGGATCATCGGAAAATTCCTGGCCAGCAGATCGTCGCCGATGATGCTGGTGACGGTGGCGCCGCATTCCTCGCCGAGCGCGCGAATCGCCGCCTCGATCTCGGCAGGGCCCATGTCATTGGCCGGCGTATTGACGAGATCACGCGCGAGCATGGCTGACGTCGCCACCGCGCTCAACTCCTCGCCATCGACTCCCTCGGGCAGTACGAGGCGGGCCGTGGCGGAAGCGGGATTGCGGTAGCGGTCGAAGCGGTATCCCTGCAGCAGCCAAGCCAGCGCAGCCAAGCCGGCATCGCCGATCTCGCCCGACAGCACATAATCGCCAGTTGGCAAGATCGCCGCGAGCCGGCCGGATGCGAAAGGATCGCGGCGACGCGCTTCGGGCGGCTCGACGCCGAGCAGGACGGCCGCAACCGCTCCCGAAGCATCCGGCAAGGCAAGATGCTGGCCCGGCCGGGCGGCGAAGCCCTGAGCCTGCGCAAAGCGCCGGCCTTCCGGCGCCAGGGCTTCGAGCAGCGTGGGTAACCCGGCTTTCGAGACGACATGAACCGGAATGGCCGAAGGCGAGGCGGAAACGAGAAGGCTGTGCACGGAGATGGACACCTGATCGGAAGCGCGGTCGGGAACCGGTCGCGAGGCCATGGTTAAGAATGCATTAGGGTTAACGCTTTATCACCGGCAGGACCAGATTTTCCATCGTTGCGAGGCGATCCCGCCATGTCCGCCAGCCTTCCAGCGCCCCTGATGGCCTCTCGCAAGCTTGTCCGCGCCAGCCTTCTGGCTGCCGTCTGCCTCGCCGCGCTTGCCACTGCCGGCTGCCAGAGCCGCGGTGGCCTCGGCGATATCACGGGTTCGATCGGCCGCAGCGACGCCCAGCCGCGCAGCCCGGCCGATTGGCAGGCAGAGAGCCAGCGCTGGGGCAAGCGCTACGATGCCAACCCCAAAGAGCGCGACGCCGCCTTCTACTATGCCCGCGCTTTGCGTGCGCTCGACCAGAATGCCCAGGCGCTGGCGGTGTTGCAGAGCGCGGTCCTGGTCCATACCAATGATCTCGAAATGCTGGGGGCCTATGGCCGTTCTCTCGCCGATAATGGCCGGTTGAAAGAGGCGGACGAAGTGCTCTCGCGCGCGCATTCGCCGGAACGGCCGGATTGGCGCATCCTCTCGGCCCAGGGCACGGTGGCCGACCAGCTCGGTGAGCCCGAACGCGCGCAGCAGCTCTACCAGGCGGCGCTCAAGCTCGCGCCCGGCGAGCCGACCGTGATGTCCAATCTCGGCCTCTCCTTGGCGCTCTCCAAGCATTTGCCCGAGGCCGAACGGGTCTTGCGCGAGGCGGCCACCTCCAACCGCAGCGACGCGCGCGTGCGGCAAAACCTCGTTCTCGTGCTCGGCCTGCAGGGCCGCTTCGGCGAAGCCGAGACCCTGGCCCGGCAGGACCAGAGCCCCACGGAAGCCGCGGCCACGATCGCTTATCTCAAGCGCAGCGTCAGTCAGACGAATAGCTGGGACATCCTGAAGGCCGGCGGCAGCAAGGGCAAGACAACCGCCCGCAAACCGGAAGCACCGATGGGCGAAGCGCCCAAGGTCTGACGCCAAGCTCCGGGAAAGACGCCCTAGGCTGGAGCAATCATGCTTCCGATCGCGTTCGTAAGACCTGTTGGATCTCACCCAGGATGAGACTGACAGGCGCCTCTGACGCAAAAATCTCGCCGAATCTCACTCAGCGTAAGACTGGCCGGTTTTGCTGCCATGCGCTTGACGCATAGCTTTCTTGGAACCAAGGAAAAGCGACCGAAGCCGCTGTCGAGATCGCTTACGGTGTCGAGATGTGGCAGCTCGCCGGAATTCAGAAGGTTACTTCCGAGCGACCGTCATTGGCGACCTAATCGAACGGCCCCTGATCCGCGCTGGCCTGATGTTTTTGCGCGATCAAGGCTTTGTCAGGATCTCGACGTCAAAAACGCGACGACATCATCCAGAATCGGCGCGCTCCATTGCAGAAGCCCCGAGAGCGCGGCAACCGTCCCGACGTGGCCGAGACCGGGATAGATCCTAAGCGAGACCGACTTCGCGCCGACTTTCTTCAGTGCAGCGGCGAGCCGTTCGCTGTTGCGCGGCAGGACCGTCGTATCGTCGGACCCGGTCGCCAGAAGGATCGGCGGGGCGTCGCTGCGGACAAAGTTGATCGGTTGCGTCTGCGCCGGATCGCGGGCATTTCCGAAGGCCGCCTTGGTGACGTCGATGTCGAAAGGCAGGAAATCATAGGGGCCCGAGAGCCCGACGGCGGAGCGGATATCGTTCGAACGCAGCCCCGCAGCGACGAGGTAACGCCTGTCCAGCGTCAGCATCATGGCGTTATAGGCGCCGGCCGAGTGTCCCATGACGTGAAGCATTCGCGGTGAGCCGCCGAAGCGGGCGATATTGTCGCGCACGAAGCGGAGAGCCAGTGCGCCATCCTCAATGAATGTCGGAAAGCGCACCTCGGGAACGAGACGATAGTTCGCGATCACCGTGACAAAACCGCGCGAGGCAAACGCTTCACCGACGAATGCATAGGTCTCCTTGGCGCCATTGGCCCAGGAGCCGCCATAGATGAAGAAGACGACCGGCCTGCCGGTGCCGCCACTTTGCGGGACGTAAATGTCCATTCGCTGCCGCGGGTGGCGGCCGTAGGCGACGTCGCTTGCGCCATTGGTCAGTACGCCGGGGCGTAACGCGGCGCAGCCGGGAAGGGCTCCCGCAGCGAGCAGTGGAACGATCGCGCGGCGGGAGATTTCAGTCATCATGGTCGCCATCAGCTCCAGGGCTTGGCTCTATACGTTTGGCCCGACGGGACGGATTTGTGCCTTGGGCGTTTCGAAGCAGCACCCGGATATGAACCGGGGCGGCTTGCCCTACGTATCTGCAGGCATAGCCCCGGAGGTCATCATGCGCTTCGTCGTCGGTTACATCGCGTTTCTCGTCGCCTTCGGCATCTGCGATGCCATCTGGCTCGGCACGATGACGGCCAAACTCTACAGGCCGGCACTGGGCGACCTGATCGTCGAGCAGGTGCGCTACTGGCCAGCAGCGCTGTTCTATTTCGGCTTTCCGCTCGGTGTGCTGCATTTCGCAATCATGCCCGCTCTGCGAGATGAAAACGCCGGTGCGGCGCTGGTGAATGGCGCCCTGATCGGCTTGTTCGCCTATGCGACCTATGACCTGACGAATTACGCCACGCTGCGACCCTGGACGCTGACGGTCACTGTCGCCGACATCGTCTACGGCACCGTCGTCGTCGGCTTCTGCAGCTGGATCGCCTATGAGATCGTGCGTCGCGCCAGCGGTTGGGGCTGGGTCTGATCGTTCGATCTCCTCGGCGGAGCCATCAAGCGGGCCGCAGCCGATAATGATTGACGCCCCAGGGTTCGCCGCCGGCATGACCGAACAACCCGCTCGTAGCCAGGAAAAAGAGGCGCCAGCGGCGCCGCCACAGCGGCGCGTCCTCGCCATAGGCCTCGCTCAGGATTGGATCGATGGTCGGCAGGTTGCGGTCGAAGTTCGACAGCCAATCTTCGGCAGTGCGCTGGTAGTGCTCGCCGCTCCAGCGCCATTCGGCCTCGACGGTGAAGAGATCCGGAAACTGATGCGCCAGAGCCGCGCTCGGCATGATGCCGCCTGTAAAGAAATGCTGTGCGATCCAGTCGCCGCCATCGCCGATATCGAAACGGTAACAGCCCCGCGCATGGGCGAAGACATGGATGAACAGCCTCCCGTCCGGCTTGAGCCAACCGTGGACGCGGCCGAGAAGCGCGCGCCAGTTCGCCATGTGCTCGAACATCTCGACCGAGACGACGCGGTCGAAACGCTCATCCGATCCGAAATCGTTCATGTCGGCGGTAACGATGCGGAGGTTGTCGAGCCCGTATTCGCGCGCCCGTTCCTCGATGAAGGCGCGTTGCGAGGCCGAATTGGAAACCGAGACGATCCGGGCCGCCGGATAGCGCCTGGCCATCCACAGCGATAGCGAACCCCAGCCGCAGCCGAGCTCGAGGATATCCTGGCCATCGGCGAGCTGCGCGTGCTCTGCCGTCAGCATCAGCGCAGTCTCTTCCGCCGTCGCGAGACTATCGCTGGCATTGGCGTAATAGCAGGAGGAATATTTGCGCTGCGGTCCAAGCACCTTGTCGAAGAAGGCGGCTGGCACCTCATAGTGCTGAGCGTTGGCGATGTCGGTATGGAGTGCGATCGGAAACTCCGCCATCTCGCGGGCGAAGGCGGCGGTGTCGGCGGATTGCGTGGCCAGCGAGCGCCCGGTGCGACCGACCAGAGAGGCGATCACCATGCGGCTGATGGCGTCGGGCACGGGCAGCCCTTCGCCCCAGTTCGAGAGCCTCTGCATGAAGGTCATGGCGTCGCTCCTTTCGGCGGCTTCGGGATCAGCGCGCTGGTTCGATTCTGATAGGCCCGATAGGCCGCGCCGTGCTTGGCGAGCATGTGCTCCTCCAGAGGGGGGATACCGGAGATGCGTGTGAGCAGCAGTGTCATGCAGGCCGGCGCCAACAGAGCAAGCCAGCCCCAGGGATAGGAAACTCCGAGTGCGACGATCGCGTAAGAGCCCCAGAGCACGCATTCGAAGAAGTAGTTCGGATGACGTGACCAGCGCCACAATCCGCGATCGCAGACGCCACCCGTTCCCGAGCGGGCGAAGGCACGCAGTTGCCGATCCGCGACGGCACCGCCTGCGAGGCCGATGGCGAAGACAGAAACACCGATGAAATCCTGCCAACCCAAGGGGGGCGCTGGGTTATGCGCAGCCAGAACGATGCCGAGCGCCAGCAGAATGCTGACCAGCGCCTGCATGTGAAGCAGCCGGACCATCTGTCGGGGTGCATCGCTGCCCCAGTCGCGCTTGAGCTTCGCGTAGCGCGGATCCTCGGTGATAGTGCTCGTACGCTGTGCGATGTGCAGGCCGAGCCTCAGCGCCCAGGCGAGCGCGAGCCCGGCCACCAGCAAACGTCGCGACATCGGCCCGGCGCCGAAGGGCAACAGCGCACCGGCGAAGCCGGTCGCGCCGAGACCAAAGGTCCAGATCACATCGATCCAGCCGGAATTGCCGGTGCGGCGTTCGATCAGCGTTGCCAGCGCCATGAAGGCGGACATCGCCACGCCCGTGAAAACGGCGGCCATGGCGAAGGAAGTGACGGTCACAGCCGCACCAGCGGCTGCAGCAGCCGTCCGAGCCAGCCCTGGAACAGCACATTCCCGGTCATGGCGACGATGCAGGTACAGCCCTCGACCGGGTCGACGCGCGGCGTGTGATCATGATCGGAATCGGCTTCGTCGAAATCCCCGGCCGCATAGCGCCCGTATTGATGCTCATAGGCTCCCGACAGGATCGTGGTCCATTCGAGGCCACTATGTTTGTGGTGCGGCAATGCGATGCCTGGCCCGGCGCGCAGCATGAACACGCGTGCTTCCGCACCGGGAACCTCGATGCGCCGCATGGCAATCCGGATGCCGATCGGCCGCCAGGGGCCGAATGCGTAGGGACGCAGAACCCCGGGCAACCCCGGCTCGCCCCTTGGCGAAGCCGTATCGAAGCCTGGCGTGCCAGGCTCGACCAGCCGCGAATAGGACGGCCCTGCATCCATCGAGACGGGCTCGATTGCATCGAGGAGCGCACCCTGCACAGCCTGCAGTTCCTGCACGCGCCGCCAGCTCTCGTAATCCATCTCGACATGAGCCGCGACGACCACCGCAAGGCCTTCGTCGAGTTGCCCCGCGGCGAAGGACGCCAGCATTTCGTCGGTCGGACGATGCGCGACGCTCATCGCAGATCCTCCAGCTTGCCGCGCAGATGCGACAGTGCCAATCGCAGCCGCGACTTCACGGTCCCGAGCGGGATGGCGAGGCGGTGAGCGACGTCCTGGTGGCTGAAGCCTTCGAGGAACGCCAGTTCGACGACGCGATATTGGTCGGGCGAGAGCTGCGTCATTGCAGCCCGCACCCGCACATCACGTTCCGCTCCGGAGAGGGTCTCGTCAGGACGTTCAGGTCTTTCTTCATCCAAAATCTCGTAAACTTGGGACAATCGCGACCGTGTCTCCCGGCGAGCGATGTCGATGCGCAGATTGCGCGCTATTGTCGCGATCCAGGTCGATGCGCTGGCTTTCGAAGGGTCAAACAATGCCGCCTTGCGCCAGACAGCCAGCAAGGCCTCTTGCGCGACCTCTTCAGCCAGCTCGGCTGGCGTGCCGCCACGCATGAGCAGGCCCTTCACGCGTGGCGCGAAATGGTCGAAAAGAGCAGCGAATGCGGCCCGGTCACCCGAGCGCGCAATCGCAGCAATCAATGTGTTGGGGTCGAACAAGACGAAGAACCGACCTCCTTGCGCTGCAGCTCCCGCCTTGCGCATGCCATCGACAGTCAGGGCGAGAGTGGCAACCATAGGCGAGATACGCTTTGCCCATGGCGCTGGATCACCCGTTGCAGGCCTCGGCAATGCTCGGTCGCATTACTGAGCGGCCTTCCAGGTCACATCCCGGCAGATCAGCCGACCGACGATGCAACCGCGCGTGGTCAAGCCACCGGCTGCCGTTTTGATCGTCATCGCATAGCTCCAGTCGCGCTTGGGATCGTAGGCCTCTCCCGAAAAGCTTCCGTCGGCCTGGCGCGACAGGCTCATGATCAGCTTATCGCCAACGGCCTCACCTGTGCTGGTATCGCCGATCCAGAGATTGGTCGCACAGATCTTGTCACCGCATGGCGCGATGCGCACGCGCGCGTTGCCATCGTCGCGCAGCCACGTGCCGTCGAGATCCGCGGCGGCCGCGCTCGCCACAGACAATGATGAAAAGGTAAGGGCGAGCAGAAGACGGTTCATGGCGATGTCCCTTTCCGCGAATGCCTCTCTTCTACGCTCAGCCACCGTGATCGGTTTCATCGGGGCGCGAAATCGTGCCGAGGCGTCCGGCGAAGAGCCAGCCGATCAACACGGTCAGGGATGCGGCGCTTAAGAAATTCAGGCGCTGCAGGGCCGCATATTCGCCCGGGTCGTAGAGGTGAAGCGGCGCGCCCAGAAGCGCAGCCGGCGGCAGATAGACGATGAAGGCCAGCGCCGCGAAGCCCAATGCAAAGGCGCGTTCGCAATGTCGAAACAGCAGCAGCGCCAGCATCAGGCACGGAAACAGGAAAACTTCGACCCCTGAGCTCGGACCGAAAGCAACGCGGCAGAGCAGGGTGTTGCCGATGCCGGCGACGAGCAGCAGCGCACGTCCGAAAAGCGGGCTGCGCCGCATCGCGGCCGGAACGGCGGCAAAGAAGGGCGTCGACAGGAAGGTGACGTAGGACGGCGAGATGACCGGCGAGACCGCCCAATAGATATAAAGCGGATAAAAAGGCTGGTTCGAGACGATAACCAGCGCGACGGTGTTGGCGATCGCAGCGCGCGGATCGGGATGCGCGGCATAGGCACTGACCGCCGCGATCACCTGCTTCAGACCTGTCCTCGACATAGCCGATCTCTCCCGGACGTCCGCACCTGTTGGCAGCTTACGCAGCAGGACCGGCCATGGGTCACAGGGCCGGCGTGTTTTTCAGTGCCTTGCGACAAATCCAGACCGGCACGTGCTGCGTATACCCGTCATGAAAAGCGGAGAGGCGGGGATGGAAAGGGCGCAGGTCCAGTCGAAGAGGATCGCGGTGATCGGCGCCGGCATCTCCGGCCTGTCCTGCGCGTGGCTGCTCGGACAAGCGCATGACGTCGTGCTGTTTGAGGAGGCGCCTCGCCTTGGCGGGCACGCCAACACGGTTCGCATCACCGGACAAGGCAGCGAGACTGCGGTCGATACCGGTTTCATCGTCTACAACGAGGCGACCTATCCCAATTTCATAGCTCTGATGGCGCATCTTCGCGTCGCGACACAGCCGACCGAGATGTCCTTCGCCGTCTCCCTCGATGGCGGCCGGCTCGAATACAGCGGCACCAGCATCACCGGCTTGTTCGCGCAGCGACGCAATCTGGTCAGTCCGCGCTTCTGGGCGATGTTGCAGGACGTCAGTCGCTTCTACCGAAACGCTTCGAGAGATGTGCTCACAGGCCATGCCGAGGACATTTCGCTCGGCGATTATCTTACCGCAGGCGGATATGGCGTCGCCTTCCGCGACGATCATCTCCTCCCGATGGCTGCGGCGATCTGGTCGGCACCGTGTTCCGAAATACTGTCCTACCCCGCTGCGGCATTCCTTCGCTTCCACCATAATCATGGGCTGCTGCAGCTCACCGACCGGCCGGCGTGGCGCACCGTGACCGGCGGCAGCGCCGTCTATGTCGAGAGGTTGCGCAGCGCCTTTTCGGGCCAGGTCAGGATCGGCTCGCCCGTGCGGCAGGTTCGACGTGCGCCCAATGAGGTCGTGGTCCTGGGTCATGGCTGGAGCGAGCGCTTCGACGAGGTGGTCTTCGCCACTCATGCCGACCAGACACTCGCGATGCTGGCCGATCCCGGCACGGAGGAAACGGAGACACTCGGCGCCTTCCGCTACAGCCGCAACCGCGCGGTGCTGCATAACGACACGAGCCTGATGCCTCGGCGCCGGCGAGCCTGGGCGAGTTGGAACCATATCGGCGATCGCAGCCGGCCCGAGGCTGCCTGCGCCGTCACCTACTGGATGAACCGGCTTCAAGGCTTGCCGGAAGAACGGCCCCTCTTCGTCACGCTCAACCCGCCGGACGGGCTGCGCGAGGCCACCATCCTCCATGAGGAATCCTACGAGCATCCGCTGTTCGATGCCGCAGCGCTCGACGCTCAGGCGCGGCTCTGGTCGCTCCAGGGCGCGCGGCGCAGCTGGTTCTGCGGCGCCTATTTCGGGTCGGGCTTCCACGAGGATGGACTGCAAGCCGGGCTAGCGGTCGCCGAGGCGCTCGGCGGCGGCCGTCGGCCCTGGCGTGTTCCCAACGAATCGGGACGCATCCCGCTGCCCGAGCAACGGGAGCAGGCGGCGTGAGCTGGAATTCTGCCCTCTATGTCGGATCGGTACGACACCATCGGTTTCGGCCGAAGCCACATGCCTTGGCCTATCGCGTCTTCTGGATGCTGCTTGATCTCGACGAAATCGATGCGCTCGCTGCAAATCTGCGTAGCTTCTCGCACAATCACTTCAACCTCTACGCCTTTCGCGACACCGACTATGGCGACCGCAGCGGTCGGCCTCTGCGGGCGCAGATCGGCGACGCTCTGGCCAGCGCGGATATCGCTTGGGACGACGGCTCCATCCGCCTGCTGACCATGCCGCGCATCCTTGGCTACGCCTTCAACCCGTTCAGCGCCTATTTCTGCTATCGCCGCGACGGCAGCCTCTGCGCCACGGTCTATGAGGTGCACAACACCTACGGCGAGACCCACAGCTACGTCGCGCCGGCGACCTCCACAGGGGAGCCGCTGTGGCAGGAGGCCCGCAAGGTCTTCCACGTCTCGCCCTTCATGGGGCTGGCGATGCACTATGCCTTCCAGGTCATGCCCCCTGGGGACCAGGTCTCGATCGCGATCGACGGTCACGACGCCGCAGGGCGCCTGATCGCCGCGACGATGAGCGGCAAACGCGCCGAGATCAGCGATGCAACGCTGCTGCGGCTGCTCGCGACCCACCCACTGCTTACGCTGAAAGTCACCGCCGCCATCCACTGGCACGCGTTGCGGCTGCTGATGAAACGCATTCCGTGGCGGCGGCATCCGGCGCCGCCGGAGCTGCCATTCAGCCCTGGCAGCGCCGTGAGGCCTCATGCGAAAGGACCGATGCAGCGATGAGCCAACACGAGACCGAACGCGGCCTCCCGATCACCGAGCAGTCGCTCGCGCTGCCGCGCGGCATCGGCCTCTCGCGCTGGTTCCTGCGCCGTCTGCTTTCGCGCATCGTCATTGGCCGCCTGACCGTCATCACGCCCGAGGGCGAGCACCTCCACGGTGGAAGCGCCGCTACCAGCCCCCAGGCCACGCTGATCCTGAAAAATTGGCGCGCGATGCGGCGCGTGCTGCTCGACGGCGATATCGGGCTGGCCGAAGCCTATCGCGACGGCGAGCTGGACACGCCCGATCTCACTGCGCTGATCGAACTCGGCGCGCGCAATGACGCGACGCTGCGCCGGTTGATTTCGGGCGCATGGCCGACGCGCCTGTTCAATCGCTTTCGGCATGTGCTGAACGCCAATACCCGCACGGGCAGCCGCCGCAACATCATGGCGCATTACGATCTCGGCAACGACTTCTACGGCCAGTGGCTCGACGCTAGCATGATGTACTCCTCGGCACTTTACGAAACGCCGGCGGAGACGCTCGAAGCGGCGCAGCAGCGCAGGCTCGACAGGATCGTCGCCATGCTGGGTCTTTCAGGAGGCGAACATGTCCTCGAAATCGGCTGCGGCTGGGGCGCCCTGGCCGAACGGCTGGCCCGGGAAGGCTGCCGCGTAACCGCAATCACCCTGTCGCCGGCGCAGCTGGAGATAGCGCGGCAGCGCGTTGCCAAGGCCGGCCTCGCTGAGCGCGTCAGCCTGCACCTGCAGGATTATCGCGACATCTCCGGCGAATTCGACCGCATCGTTTCGATCGAGATGATCGAGGCGGTCGGGCACGCCTATTGGCCATCCTACTTCGCGACGCTGCGCCGTTCGCTCCGGCCCGGCGGCTGTGCTGTGCTGCAGGCAATCACGATCGACGACACTCTGTTCGAGGCCTATCAGCAAGGCACCGATTTCATCCAGCGCTACATCTTTCCCGGCGGCTGCCTGCCATCCGTCCCGGCATTGGTACACGAAGCCGAAGGAGCGGGCTTCACCGTGGCCGAGCAACTCGACTTCGGCGAGAGCTACGCCTTGACCCTGAAGGAGTGGCGCCGGCGCTTCCTGGAGCGCTGGGCCACAGTCGCGCAGTTTGGCTTCGACGAGCCGTTTCGCAGGCTGTGGGAGTTCTATCTCTGCTATTGCGAAGCCGGCTTCCGGGCCCGCACGATCGACGTCAGCCTGATTGCCTTGCGAGGTCGCTAACATACGTGCCGTCCGCTGATATTGAAAGCGACGGAAGTGCTCCCCTGACGCGATGGTTCCGAACGGGACGCAGAGTTCCGCGCCAAGCTCTCTTGTCAGCCTGCCTGAAGCCGACAGACGAATTTGGTATGGATGGTCACGATCTCAGCCTTCGCGATCAAGCTCGTCATCTGCCCCCCCGATGGCGTGCAACCGCTACGGCTATCCGGGACATCTGAAGCCCTGGACCAACTTCGGCGAATTCGAGGTGAATGTCCTCCCGGAATACAAAGCCTTGCACGATGCCGGCTACAACATCATCGCCGATGGCATGTGCAACCGCGGTCGCAGCGGCACGGACAGCGGCGGCGTCACCGGCCACGGTGTTCTCGAATACCGCGATGTCATCGGCTCGTTGCGTTACGCGAAGTCCCACCCAGATACGAAGGACGCGCCGAAGGCCGTGTCACTGCCATTTGAAAACCTGGATCAGCGCCGGCGTCAGGATGACGATGAACAGCACCGGCAGGAAGAACAGGATCATCGGCACGGTCAGCATGGGCGGCAGCGAAGCCGCCTTCTTCTCCGCCATCATCATGCGCTGGTCACGGCTCTCCTGGGCCAGGGTCCGCAGAGCAGTGCCAAGCGGAGTACCGTAGCGCTCGGCCTGGATCAGGGCGGTCGAGACCGATTTGACGCTTTCAAGCCCGGTGCGTTGGGCCAGATTCTCATAGGCCTGCCGCCGCTCCGCCAGATAGGCGAGCTCGGCCGTGCACAGCGCGAACTCCTCCGCGAGCGGTACGGACTGCGTGCCGATCTCGCCGGCGACCTTGCGACAGGCGTGCTCCATCGACATGCCGGATTCGACGCAGATCAGCAGCAGATCGAGAGCGTCGGGAAAAGCCATCCTCATCGAAGCCTGGCGCTTACCGATCCGATTGGACAGGAAGACTTCCGGCGCCTTGATGCCGAGATAGGCGGCGGCGATCGCAATCCCGACCTTGACCATGAAAGGCTGACCGAAATCGTTCAGGACGAAAACGTAGAACAGCGTGAACAGGAAAAGCCCGATCGGCGCCACCAGGCGGAAGAACAGAAAGCCGACTTCAGCCTGTGGGCCGCGATAGCCGGCCATCAAGAGCCGCTGCTTCGCCGTCTCAGTGCCAAGCCAGTCGCCGAGCTTAAATTGGTCGACGACCCGGCGCATATACTGTTTCGGCTCCTGGCGAAGCGTGACCTTGTCCTTCTGCCGGTTGAGCCTGTCGCGCTCGCGGGCGCGGATTTTCTCGCGCTCGCTGGCAACGTTCTTCATGCGCTTTTGCAGGCCGTTGCCTTCCGTCAGCGGGATTGCCAGCGTCAGCACGGTCGCGGCGGCAGCGACAGCGACGAGAATGGACAACAGGAATTGTCCGTCGGCGAGCTTGTCTGCGATGAGGGCAATCATCCGCTCCGCCTCAAATGTTGAAGTTGATCATCTTGCGCATCACCAGGCAGCCGATCAGCATCCAGAGGCCGCCGGCGACCAAGGCGACCTTGCCGGTCTGCGTGAGCCAGAGCAGTTCGATGTAGCGCGGACTGCTGAGGTAGACCAGGATCGCGACGACGGGCGGCAATGAGCCGATGATGCCGGCCGAGGCCTTGGCCTCCATCGAAACAGCCTGGATCTTGTCGCGCATCTTGCGACGCTCGCGGATGACGCGGGACAGGTTTCCGAGCGTCTCGGCAAGGTTGCCGCCGGTCTTCTGCTGGATCGCCAATACGATGCCGAAGAAGTTCGTTTCGGCGCAGGGCATACGATCATAAAGCTTCACGGTGGCTTCCATCAGCGGCAGGCCGAGCGCCTGGCTTTCGATGATCTGCCTGAACTCACCGGCGACAGGCTCGGCGGCTTCATGCGCGATGATCCGCAGGCAGTCGTTCAGCGGCAGGCCCGCCTTGATGCCGCGGACGATGACGTCGATCGCATTGGGGAATTCAATCCCGAACTTCTTTAACCGCTTAGTCTTGCAGCGCTTGATGTACCAGGAGGGCAGGCCGAACCCGCCCACGAACAGGCCGATGACCGCGAGAAGCGGGTTGCCGCTCGCCAGCAGCAGGGCCAGCGCCGTCACCACGGCCATGACCGCGCTGACGATGTAATATTTCTTACGTGTCCAGTTCAGCCCACCCTGCGACAGGCGTGTTTCGAGGGAAAGCTTGTTGCGTGAGCTCTCGCGCTTCTCGATGTCCTTGAGGCTTTGAGCCACCTGGCCGCGCTTGGCTCGGACTTGTGCCTCGCGGTCGATGCCGCGTGTCGCGACGGGACTTGCGAATTCCTTGCGGCGCTTTTCCGCCCGGGCCTGCCCGCTGAGCAGCGGATAGAACAGCGCATAGACGACGCCGCCCGCGGCGAGGGTCGCGAGCACGATGACAGCGATGACGCTCTTGTCCATGGCGTGTTGCTCCGCTCAGATCGCGCAATCAGGCCGCATCGGCCTCGCCGTGCCTTTCCAGCATGTCGATTGCCGCCGCGAGGCGCTGCTCCTCGCCATAATAGCGCGCCCGCTCCCAGAAGCGCGGCCGGCCGATGCCGGTGGCGCGGTGCCGGCCGGTGAGCCTGCCAGACGCATCCTCGCCCAGAATCTCGTAGGTCATCAGGTCCTGGGTGATGATGACATCGCCTTCCATCCCCATCACCTCGGTGATGTGGGTGATCCGGCGCGAACCATCGCGCATGCGCTGGGCCTGGATGATGACGTCGACCGATGAGCAGATCATCTCGCGCAGCGTCTTCGACGGCAGGCTGAAGCCGCCCATGGTGATCATCGATTCGATACGGCTCAGGCATTCGCGCGGCGTATTGGCGTGCAACGTGCCCATCGAGCCGTCATGGCCCGTATTCATCGCCTGGAGCAGGTCGAAGGCTTCCGGTCCGCGCACCTCGCCGACGATGATCCGCTCGGGCCGCATGCGCAGGCAGTTCTTGACGAGGTCGCGCATGGTGACGGCGCCGGTGCCCTCGATATTAGGCGGGCGCGTTTCGAGGCGCACGACATGGGGCTGCTGCAATTGCAGTTCGGCCGCATCCTCGCAGGTGATCACCCGCTCGTCGAGATCGATGTAGTTGGTCAGGCAGTTGAGCAGCGTCGTCTTGCCCGACCCCGTGCCGCCCGAGATGACGATGTTGCAGCGGACCTTACCGATGATCTTCAAGATCTCGGCTCCCGGCGGCGAGATCGCGCCGAACCGCACGAGCTGGTCGAGCGTCAGCTTGTCCTTCTTGAACTTGCGGATCGTGAGCGCCGGGCCGTCGATCGCCAGAGGCGGCGCGATGACGTTGACGCGCGAGCCGTCGGCGAGGCGCGCGTCGCAGATCGGCGAGGATTCATCGACGCGCCGGCCAACCTGGCTGACGATGCGCTGGCAGATATTCATCAGCTGCGCGTTGTCGCGGAAACGGATATTGGTCAGCGTGATCTTGCCGGCGACTTCGATGAAGGTGCGCGTCGCACCATTGACCATGATGTCGGCGATGTCGTCGCGCGCCAGCAAGGGCTCGAGCGGGCCATAACCGAGAACGTCATTGCAGATATCGTCGAGCAATTCCTCCTGCTCGGCGATGGAGAGCACCACATTCTTCAGCGAGATGATCTCGTTGATGATGTCGCGGATTTCCTCCCGCGCCGATTCACCGTCGAGCTTGGCGAGCTGCGAGAGGTCGATCGCTTCGATCAACGCCCCAAAGATCATGCTCTTCATCTGATAATATTCGTCGGAGCGCGGCGTCTCGACCGGTACGGGCGGAGGCGGCGGGCTGCGCCGCGAATCGTGCCCGGCGGTCTGGTCGAGCGTGCGCGCAAGCCCCGGCGCGGAAGCGGCCGCCTTCACGGTCAAGGCCAGGGGCGGATTTGCGCCGGCTGATCGCTTTCCGAACATCTCAACCCTCTTTCGCGGACAAGGCGAGACATCGCCCGACCGAGCAGCCCGTACCGACGCGGATCGCGGCGCACATCATCGTCAGGCCCTGCGGCGCTTCAGCTTGGCGACCAGCGGCTCGAACAGGCCGCGCTTGCCGCGCTTGGCCTCACCGCGCCCGGTCAGCGCACTGGCTATCTGGACGAAGGCTTCGTTGACCTTGCCGGTGGCTTGAATCTCGGCAATCATCTGGCCGTTATTGGCGGCAGTGCCGAAGAGTTGCGCGTCGAAGGGAATCGAGCTCAGCACCTCGACATTGAGCGCCTTGGCGAATTCGGAGGCATCGATCTCGGGCCGCTTGGGCAAGCCGACCTGGTTCAGCACCAACCTCGCGCTGGAATCATTGGCGCGGCCCGCGCGCATCAAATCGATCAGGTTCTTGGCGTTGCGCAGCGAGGCGAGCTCGGGCGCAGCCACGATGACGATCTCGTCCGCACTGATCAAGGCGCGCTTGACCCAGGCGCTCCAGAGATGGGGAACGTCGAGGACGACGCAAGGCACGCTGGCGCGCAGCAGATCGAAGAGCTGGTCGAACGCATCCTCGGAAAGATCGCAGGTGCGATCCAGCATGGCCGGCGCCGCGAGCAGGGCCAGGTTCTCGCTGCAGCGCGAAAGCAGGCGGTCCAGGAAATTGGCGTCGAGCCGTTCCGGCGCGAAGACGGCCTCCGCCACGCCCTGCGGCGGATCCTGGTTGAAATCCAGGCCCGCGGTGCCGAAGGCGATGTCGAGATCGACGATGACGGTCGAGGCATCGAGATTGCGGGCGATCGCCCAGGCGACGTTATGCGACACCGTCGAGGCGCCGACACCACCTTTGGCACCCATCACCGCAATGATACGGCCGAGGTTGCGGGCGCCGGGCGCGACATAGAGCTCCGACAGCGTGCGCAGGATATCGAGCGTACCGAGCGGAGCGATCAGATACTCGCTGACGCCGCGGCGAATGAGATCACGATAGAGTTGGACGTCGTTGACATGCCCGACGACCACGACCTTGGTGCCGGCGTCGCAGGCTTCCGACAAGGTTTCGAGATGGCGGACGAGCGTCGCGGGATCGGACACCGTCTCGACCACGATGATATTCGGGGTCGGGGCCGAACGAAATGCCTCGACAGCCGCCGCGGGACCGCCCATCTGGATGCGCGCATGCGCCTTGTCCATGCGGCGGTCGGCGATGACGGCCTGCATCGTCGCAGCCACGCCCGGCGTCTCGCAGAAGGCCTGCAAGGTGATGCGCGGAAGCGGGGCGATGATGGTTTCGTTGCTCGGGGCCTCAGTCAGCGTCTCGACGGCCTGATCCTTGTCCATCAGGTTCCTCCGCCGACAGTGGAATTGATCTGCGGCGTCTGCTGCCGGTATTCGGTCGAGGGATCCTTGCCTTCACGCAGCTTGGTGATGGCGCCCATGCGCTTGACGATATCGGGGCGGCCCTCGCTGCGGGCACGGACGAGATCGATCGGATCGGCGACTTGCGCGGCAAACGTCGCCTGGGTGGCGCAACCCAGATTCCAGTAAGGCGCGTTCGACGCCCCTGTCTTGAAGCTGGAAGCACCCATATCCTCCGGCCATTGCCCGCAGGAATGCGGCAAGCTGGCCTGGAGAGAGGCGAAGGTGAGGCGGATCGGCGAAGCGAGACCGGGATCGTTGACTGGATAGGTCCGGACAGAAAGCGCCGCAGCCGACACGCCGCTGCGAGCCAGGGTCGCGCGGATGGCGTTGAGCGTGTCATGCGCCGCCATCTCGCGACGCATGCCGGTGGGAACCTCGGCAACGAGCCCGCCGCGCCCGGAGCGGCGATACTCCCGGGCGAAATCGGCGACATCCTCCGCCTGCCTTGCATCGAGCCCGCCGCCGGCCCGGCCCACGAAGACGTCGAGCGAGCGCGGTGCGTCGCGCAGCACGATCGGGTGGCGCTCGCGCGTGTCGACCGGCGCAAGCGAGCCCGTGACATCGGCATTCCTTGCGCAAGCGCCAAGCGCGAGACCCGCCGCCAGGACGGCAGCAAACCCGCGCAGCTGGCGAAGCCTGATATGCTGTGATCGAACCATCATGGTCCCGTCATTCCTCTCGCGCGATAGACGCCGTCAGTCGGCGATGAAGCCGACGCGGCCCTTGTAGGCTTGGGGCAATGGCCCGCTATTGGTGCCGTAGATCTTGTTCAGGCGGCCCAGCAGGATCGCTTGCGCGTCATGGGCCTCGACGAATCCGTCATCGGGACGCTGAACCTGATTGGGCTCCATCGGCTTGGCGATATAGGGGGTTGCCGTGATCATCAGCTCGGTCTCCTCGCGCTGGTAGTCGCGCGAGCGGAACAAGGCGCCGATGACCGGAATGTTCATCAGCCCGGGAAAGCCGTTGATCGACTGCTTCGTGACCCGCTGGATCAGGCCGGCCGTCGCCAAGGTGCCGCCCGATGGCAGCTCGACCGTCGTGTCCGATTTGCGGACCCGGAAGGCGGGAGCGTTCAAGCCCGCCTGATCACTGCTGCTGATCCGGAATTGGTTCTCGAAGTCGAGCTCTGTCACCTCTGTGGCGATGCGCATGCTGATCTTGTTGTCAGAGAGGACGATCGGGGTGAAATTCAGCGCGACACCGATCGGCTTGTATTCAATCTGGATCTGGCAGGTTTGGCGATTGAGCAGATCGATGGAGCAGTTCTGGCCTTTTGGATATGGCACCTCGCCGCCCGCGGTGAATTTGGCGCTTTCACCGGAGATCGCGGTCACCGTCGGCTCCGCCAGAATCCGCGAGAGGCCGGCGCGCTCCAATGCGCGCATGGTAAAATTGGTCGAATTGCCGATTCCAGCCGTCACGGCTGTCGCGGACAGCGCCTGCGGCGAGAGCGGCAGCGGATTGTCGAGACTTGGCGAGATCGAAAAGTTGCCGAGCTTCCACTCGCCGGTCGAGTTGATGCCGAGCTGCTTGATCGCCTTGCGCGAGACTTCCGAGATCACGACCTTGACCATGACCTGATCGCGCCCGCGGATCGTCAGCGAGTTGATGACGGCGCCCTTCGACGAGGAGAAGAGGCCACTCGACTGACCGACGAAAGCCGTGGCGATATCGACGGCTTGAGTGGCCTCCGAAGCATTGGCGACATTGCCGACGAGCAGGATCGAGTTGCCGGCGGGCTTGATATCGATCTGAGCCTTGGGAAGCGCGCTGCGCAGGGTCTGGCGGAGCACGTTGAGGTCGCGCCCGACCTCGATTTCGAGGGCGGAGATCTGCTTGCCCTCGGCATCGATGACGAACATCGAGGTCTGGCCATCGGCGATGCCGATGATGAAGAGCTTGCGCGCCGAGCGCACGACGGCATTGGCGACCTTCGGATTGGCGACGAAGACCTCCTTGGCGTCGCGGGGGAGCTCGACGACCAAGGAGCGCCCGATCGACAAATCGAGCTTGCGCGCGATCGCTTGGTCGCTCGACCCGACGTTCAAGACCGGCGCGGGGCCGGTTGACTGGGCGCCTGCCGACCCAGCCAGGAGCAGCGCAAGCGCCGCCGAAATGAAGATGCGTTCGACGGTCATGGTTTCACGCCTCTGCTGGTGACGCCGTAGCGGACGAGAGTCATGGCGTTATCTTCGGAGGGGCGAGCCGCTTCGCCCACATCCTTCAGGCTGCGGAGCGCAAGTGAGAGCGAGCCGGTCTTCTGAGCCTGAGCGACGGTCTCGACCTGGCCTGGATCGACTTCCAAAGTCGCCGTCTCGCCGATGACGACCTTCTCGCCATTGCGCTCCTGGACATTCTGGCCGATGGCCAGGACGCGGACGTTGCGCAGGATCGTCTCACTGGAATAGCTCTCGCTACGACTACCCGTGCCCTCGTCCCGATAGGTGCGGATGACGTCGACATGGTCGTTGGGCAAGATGAAGCCGCCTGCCGTGTTGGCGCCGCGGCTATCCGTGCTGATCGCAATGGCGCGCTTGCCGGCCGGGAGCACCGCCGAGAGGAAGCCGGTGCCGTCGGTCTTGATCAGCTTCTCGCGCCTGATCGGCTCTGCGCCGAGTATTGCATAGCGAGCGACCTGGCCGATCAGCTCCTTCTCGGCCTCCGGCGCCTCGTCCTGGCGCACTACGCCGGCCGGCACGCTCGCGAGCGGCCAGTCGATCCAGCGCATATCATTGGCGGACACCGTGTTGCCGATCGGGATATCGGCGGCGGCCACGAGCACCGGCACGGTCGGCGCAGCCTGGATCTGAGCGACCGGCGCTGGAACATCCGCCGGTCGCTGCATGAGCAGGGCAGCGCCCAGCCCGGCGACCAGCGCCACGACGAGAATAATGATGCGGGCGGGACTCATCAGACTGACCCTCGGCCAAGACAGAGTTGGCTCTCGGTCGGAATGGTGCCGTCGGAATCGTCAACTTATGGTTAACCAGACGTATCTTTCTTTAATGCTGGGGTCGGAGAGGCCGGAACGAAAACTCAGAGCCCGATGGCAGCACGCCAGAGCGATGTCTCAGGCAGGACAAAAAGGGCGGAAAGTGCGAGCGCGATGCCGTAGGGCACCCCTTCATTGGCTGCGTGCAGGCGACGCAGCCAGTGCCAATTCTCGACCCATTCCGGAAGCGGGGTCGAGCGCAGTTTCAGCACCAGTACGGTGAGCAGACCGCCAGCAAATCCGGCGAGAGCGAGATAGGGCACAAGCTGGTCGAAGCCGAACCAGAGCGCCGTCGCTGCGGCAAGTTTAGCGTCGCCTCCGCCGATCCAGCCGGCGGCGAACATGCCGAAGCAGACGACCAGTACGAGAGCGCCGGCCGCGAGGTGTCCACCGACCTGCTCCCAGCCCAGGCCCAACCAAAGCGCGCAGACCGCAAAGGCCGCGATCAGGCCGAGACAGAGCCTGTTGGAGATCGTCATCCAGACGAGATCGCTCGCCGCGGCGTAAGCCATCGCTGCGGGAAAGACGACGAGGAGCGCGATGAGCGGTGGCGACATGACATGCAATCCCACGCAACACGAAAATCAACACCGGGCCGACCACCGGGAGCCCGTGGCTCTTGAAGCGGTCGAGCGATCCGGAGGTGCCATCTTGGAAGACAATAAGGCGGCCGCCCGCAAGCGGCCGCCCTAAAATATTAATCCGTGCCCGATCAGCTCATGCCGGTCAGCTTGCCGGCGATACGGGTGAACAGCGCGTTAATGTTGCCGCCGAGCGTCGTCGCGCCGGCGATGATGACGACGGCGATCAGGGCGGCGATCAGGCCGTATTCGATGGCGGTCGCGCCGGACTCGTCCTTGGCGAAGCGAGCGAAGAGATTGGTCATATTGGAATTCCTTTTGCACCACGGTTTGACTGCTGCCGTTGCTCTGAGCGGCTTCGGTCAGCGACATCTGGACACTACCCCGTCCCCCTTGCTGATCGGTTAAGCCGAAAGAAGAATTCGCTCGTTTTCGAAGACATCGCTTCGATGGTTAACACTGAATTTATGAGATTATCTAGCGTTTATTTGGAATTAATATCAGTATTCGATTTTATTTCCACTCCCACACACTCGCGAACAAGTTTCCCATCTCCCATATCGCATCGCCTCGTATCAGATCGACTGAATTCCCATGAGGAAAACCCTCAATTTCAGCGGCTCCGAGTAATGATCTAAGCCTTCGATGGAGGCTCATTAGGGATTGATTCATCAATTTGCGCTTTGCTTCCGATGTTGGAATCCTTGAGGCGTCAGCCATGTCCACTCTCGAACCGTCAGCGCCGCGTCGCCGGGCCCGCCTGTCGCGGTCGCTGGCTGCGCTCATCGCCTTCGCCGCGCCGGCGGGAGCGGTAAACGCCGCGCCGCAGACGGCCGCGCCCGAAACCGTGAACGTCCTGGTCGATCACGCGAAGGTGGTGCGGCTGCCGGAGAGGGCGCAGACCGTGATTGTCGGCAATCCCGGCATCGCCGATGTCTCGGTGCAGAAGAACGGCGTGATGGTCGTCACCGGCAAGAGCTTCGGCGTCACCAACCTGATCGCGCTCGACGCCGGCGGGGCGCTGCTGGCGGAGTCCCTCGTGCGCGTGAGCGCGGCTTCCGATTCCATCCTGACCGTGCAGCGCGGCCTGGAACGCGAATCCTATTCCTGCACGCCGATATGCCAGCCCTCGGTCCAGCTCGGCGACGCCCAGAAATATTTCGGCGAGGTCGGCGGCCAAACCACCGCTCGCAACAGCCTGGCGGTCGGCACGAACCGCTAGATGTGAGCTGTCAATAGGTTGTCCATCCGGTCCCGAGCGAGGAAGCTGAGGTTGCGAAGCTTCAGAGCCCTCGGGGAGGAACCGGATGAACATCCACAAGAATGCCCGTCTGACACCGCTGGGTCGAGAGCGGATTGTGCGGATGGCGGCCGATGGGCACAGGCCTTCCGAGATCGCGGTCTGCGTCGGCGTCAGCCTGAAGACCGTCGATAAATGGATCGCCCGCTTCGCCGCCGAGGGTGTGGCAGGTCTGGCCGACCGCTCGTCGCGGCCGCACCGGCTGCATCGCCCGACGCCGAGCGAACGGATCGAGCAGATCCTCGCGCTGCGGCGCCAGAAGCTGAGCGGCAAGGCCATCGCCAAGCAAGCTGGCGTCTCGCCGGCGACGGTGAGCCGGATCCTGCGGCGGGCGCGATTGAGCCGGATGCGCGACCTCGAGCCGGCCGAACCGGTGCGCCGCTACGAGCGCGCCCATCCCGGCGAGTTGATCCACATCGACATCAAGAAGCTCGGCCGCATCGACGGTGTCGGCCACCGCATCACCGGGGACCGGACCCGCCAGAGCAACCGGCGCGGACGCGGCGAAGGCCTCGGCTGGGAGTTCGCCCATGTCTGCATCGACGATGCCTCGCGACTCGCCTTCGTCGAGATGAAGCCCGACGAGAAGGCCATAAGCGCGGTCGCTTTCCTCAGGGCGGCGGTGGCCTATTACGAGCGCCTCGGCGTCACCGTCACCCGCGTCATGACCGATAACGGCTCATGCTATAAAGCCTTCGCTTTCCGCGACGCATGTCGCGATCTCGGGCTCAAGCACATCCGGACAAAACCCTACACACCCAAGACCAACGGCAAGGCCGAGCGCTTCATCCAGACAGCTCTGCGCGAATGGGCCTACGCCAGGCCCTATGATCACTCAGACCGCCGAACAGAGGAGCTGCCGCGCTGGCTCCACCATTACAACTGGCATCGACCCCATGGCGGTATCCAGGCCAATACCCCAATCAGCAGACTCGCTCTCGATCAGGACAACCTGTTGAGGCTCCACAGCTAGAGCAGGATGCGAATAAGTGGGAACCGGTCTTTCGCATCCTCCTCTAATTCTTTGATGAGAGCGTTTTCGAGCGAAATGGTCGCCCGTTCGCGTGAAGAAAACGCGTCGACATAAAGACGAGCAATTGAACGATCCAACGGGATCGGAAATTGCTCTCGACATGGGGTTGCGGAAGACATGGGGCTGCGGACCAACCCGCGCCTGCTCCGGCGACATAGCGAACGGCCATCAAGGTGAATGGCGGACTAACGCCTCTGGCGATGGTCCGCATGTGGCCATAACGGATCCGAAATTCTTTTCGTCTAGGACTGCGCTCGCCGAGGTCGACGGGCTTGTCCCGACGGCTGCCGGCACGACAAGCCGAGAATGTGCCCCGGTCTCATCTGCCCTGCAGTTCCCCGTGACACGCCAGCTGGACGCATGACGCTATGACGGGTCATCCGATCGAAACACCGGCCGAGCCGACGCGCCGACCGCGGGGAATCCATCGCCTGCTGCGACGCTTCAAGCGCTCGCAGAGCGGCGCGACGGCTGTCGAATTCGCCATCATAACGACGCCTTTCCTGATGATGCTGGCGGGGATCCTCGAGACCGCGCTGATGTTCTGGACCAGCCAGGCACTCGAGGAGGGCGTCGCCCAAGCCTCGCGCACGCTGCTCACCGGCCAGTCGCAGACGCTCTACAAAAGCGCCGTCGCCGGCGCCAATGCGACAGCCTTCAAGAACGCGATCTGCGCCAGTGCGCCGGGCCTGGTCGACTGCACCAAGGTGACCATCGACGTCCGCAGCTACGCCTCCTTCGCCACCGCCAACACAGGTACGACCGCGAGCAGTCCCGTGAGCGGCGGCGCCTTGAATACCACCGGTTACGGTTACACCCAGCCGCTGCCCGGGCAGATCGTCGTCGTGCGGGCGGTGCTCGAATACCAGCTGATCTTCACGCAGTGGACCTCGGCGCTAGCCAATCTCGGCTCGGGCAAGCGCGCGATCGTGGCTTCCACCACCTTCCGTGCCGAACCCTTTACCGTTCCTGCGACCTGAGGCCGGATCATGTCGCGCGCCATCTCCTTCCGCCGCAACCGGGCCGCCCTGCGCGGCCTGGCGCGGCGCTTCGCCCGCAGCCGCCGCGGCGTGGCGGCCATCGAATTCGCCTTCGTTCTCCCGATCATGCTGACGGCCTATTTCGGCATCGTCGAGGTTGCACAAGGTGTGATGATCGACCGCAAGGTCACGGATTTGAATCGCGCCTTGGGCGACCTGACCGCCCAGGGCACGTCGATCTCGGACACCGAGATGAGCAATATTTTTGACGCGGCGCAGACGATTATGGCGCCGTTCACCAGCGTCGCGCCGAAGATGGCGGTCGTCAGCGTCGTCATCGACAGCAGCGGCGTCGCCAAGGTCTGCTGGAGCGCGCAGCGCAATTCTGCCGTGCCGAAGCGCGGAGACACGGTCGCCCTGCCGGACAATCTCAAGATCGCCAGCACCTCGCTGATCATGGCGACAGCGAGCTATGACTACACGCCGCTCGGTTATCTCGTGACCAAGACGATCACGCTCGGCAACACCCCGATCTATATGCGCCCGCGTGTCGGCAAGACCGGCGGCACCGGCAATATAGAGCAGGTCGAGCGGGCCAGCGTCGCCATGTGCCCGCTCTACAACTGACGGGGAACTCTGCCTCCCAGCTTGTCTGCCTCGCCCGTCAGATACTCTGGTTGTAGGCGCCGACCTCGGGATTCTCACGCAGCAAGGCATCGATCGCCGCGAACATCTCGCGCATGCGCGCCTCGGAGACCGGGCTCTCGCAGACAACGACGAGTTCGGGCTTGTTCGACGAGGCCCGAACCAGCCCCCAGGTGCCGTCCGTATTGACGACGCGGACGCCGTTCACAGTAATGACGTCGCGGATCGATTGGCCGGCGATGGTGGCGCCTTGCGCCTGCAGCGCCTCGATGCGCTTCACGACGCGTTCGCCGACCTGATACTTGATCTCGTCGGCGCATTTGGCCGCCATGGTCGGCGTGCCCCAGGTCTTGGGCACCGCGGTATAGAGCTGCGACATCGACTTGCCCGGATTGCGGTCGAGCATGTCGATGACGGCGATGGCGGTGACGACGCCGTCATCATAGCCGCGACCGACCGGCGCGTTGAAAAAGAAATGGCCCGATTTCTCGAAGCCGGCGAGCGCGTTCAGATCACGCACGCGGCGCTTGATGTAGGAGTGGCCGGTCTTCCAGTAATCGGTCTTGACGCCGAGCCGCTGCAATTCGGGGTCCGTGCTGAACAGGCCGGTCGACTTCACATCGACGACGAACTGCGCAGCCGGATGAAGCGCGCCGAGATCGCGCGCCAGCATGACGCCGATCTTGTCGGCAAAAATCTCCTCGCCATGATTGTCCACGACGCCGCAGCGGTCACCATCGCCGTCGAAGCCGAGCGCGACATCGGCGCCGTGCTGCTTCACGGCGTCGGCCATGGCATGCAGCATCTTCATGTCTTCGGGGTTGGGGTTGTAGCGCGGGAAGGAATGGTCGGGCTCGACATCCATCGGCACGACCTCGCAGCCCAGCGCCTCCAGGATCTGCGGGGCGAAGGCGCCGGCCGTGCCGTTGCCGCAGGCGGCGATGACCTTGAGCTTGCGCGTGATCTTCGGGCGGCTGGTCAGGTCCTTGATGTAGAGCGCCGGGAAATCCGGCACGAACTGATAGGAGCCACCGCCCGACAGGCCGAAATCGGCGGCGAGCACGATCTCCTTGAGCCTGCCCATCTCCTCGGGACCAAAGGTGACGGGGCGGTCGCAGCCCATCTTCACCCCGGTCCAGCCATTGTCGTTATGCGAGGCGGTGACCATGGCGACGCAAGGCACATCGAGCGCGAACTGAGCGAAATAGGCCATCGGCGACATGGCGAGCCCGATATCATGGACCTTGCAGCCCGCCGCCATCAGGCCGGTGACGAGCGCCATCTTGATCGATGAGGAATAGCTGCGGAAATCATGGCCGGTGACGATCTCCGGCTTCACGCCCATGCGCTTGATCAGCGTGCCCAGCCCCATGCCGACGGCCTGAACGCCCATCAGGTTAAGCTCAGGCCCGAAGAACCAGCGCGCATCGTATTCGCGGAAGCCGGTCGGCTTCACCAGTGGCAGGGCTTCATATTCGAAGGTGTTCGGAAAGAGCTCAGGCAGCGGCTTGGGGAACATCAGGACATCCGGGACGGAGAAGCGGGCCAGAGGCGCCACGCATAGCCGATGACGCCGATGATGGGAAACGCTTGAGCCCGAACCCAGCTGGAGCCGTTTCCGATCCAACTGGATCGGAAACGGCTCCAGCTTTTTGTTTTGACGCGTTTTCTTCATGCGAACCGGTGTCCGCTTCGCTCGAAAACGCTTTAGCGGTTCAGCCGCGCAGGACCATTCTACCGGTCTGGACCTCGTAGCCCAGCAGCTTGCCGAGGAAGGAGGTGCCGAGCAGGCTCATCGAGAGCGCACCGTCCGGCAACACGACCGCCTCGACATTGCGCACCAGGATATCGCCGAGCCGCACCTCCCGCAGATTGACGCGCGCGCCCTTGACCACGCCATTGGCGGTGTTGAGGATCATCTTGTAGTCGCTGGGTCCGAGCTGGATGCCGAGCGCCCGGGCATCGCTCGCCGTCAGTGCGACCATGCTGGCGCCGGTATCGACCATCATCTGGACGCGGTAATTGTCGATCGTCGGATAAACGACATAATGGCCGCGATAATCCGCGGCGACGGTCAGGGTCGGCCGCTGCGGAGCGGTCATTGGCGACGCCGCTGACCGGCTCGCCGTCGTGGCTACCCCCGCGACGGGAGGCGCGCCACCCCCGGTGAAGTCGGCGAGCCGCTCGCTATAGGAAAGCGCGCTGTAGATCACGGCCCCGGCAATGCCGAGAGCCCATATGATCGGCCTTTGCGCCATCGACGTCTGACTCCACCCCCAGTTTACGTTTGGAGAATGTGGCGCAGTCCCTGCGGAAAGATGAAAAACGCAGCTCGTATTGTGCGCGTTGCGGGACCGATCCCGGTTTTGCAAGGAACAGACTTAACGCAGGGTTCCCCCAGCTTTCGCCAAGACTCAACAAAGGGGCCTGCGGGGCTCAAAGAAAAGCCCGGCCGACCAGTGCTTCGATCGCCGCGCGGCGTGGCACGCTCGGCTGCGCACCGGCCACCGTGCAGGCAAGCGAGCCGGCAGCCAGTCCGCGCTGAAGCGCGCCCGAAAAGCCGCAGGCTGCAGCAAGTGCCGCAGCAAAGGCCCCTGTGAAACTGTCGCCAGCAGCGACAGTATCGACGACGTCGACCTGCGGCGCCGCGAGCCTGCGCCGGACGCCGCCCTGCCAGCCGACCACGCCGGCCGCGCCGAGCGTCACGACGCAGGCCAGCCCGCGCTCGGCATCGATGCGCCGGGCGACCTCCTCGGGTTCCCCATCGGGCCAGCCCAGGGACTGCGCCAGAACCAGCGCCTCGTGCTCGTTGACGATGAGGACATCAAGACAGTCGAGCAGCGCCGCAGCGGGCGCACCGGCCGGGGCGAGGTTCAAGATGACGCGTCCGCCGGCACGCTTCATCGACCGCGCGGCGGCGATGCACTCCGCCTCCGGCACTTCACGCTGGAGCAGCAGAACGTCGCGCTCGCCCAGCGGCATGGTGTCCAGCATGGCGCTGCGAGCCAACGCGTTTGCGCCGGCCGCAACGACGATCTGGTTGGAGCCGGCCGCATCGACCGCGATGAAGGCCGCCCCCGTTGGCGCATCGACATGCGCGACATGGGCAAGATCGACCCCGTCCACCGCGAGTAGCGACAAGGCGATCTCGGCGAAACCATCGCGCCCGACCGCGCCGACAAGTGCGACCTCGGCCCCGGCGCGGCGCGCCGCCAGCGCCTGATTGGCGCCCTTTCCACCGGGATGGAGCGCATAGCCCGGGCCAATCACGGTTTCGCCCGCACCGGGCAGGCGCTCGACCGGCGTGACGAGGTCGACATTCAAGGAACCAAAAACGACGATCATGGCACGTCCCGGGGCGGCCTTCACATCGAAGGCCTCAGGCCTCGAAGAACACCGTCTCACCCTCGCCTTGCAAGCGGATATCGAAGCGGAAAACACCATCCGCGCCGCGCTGGGCGATCAGCGTATCGCGCCGCCCGGCCGGCACCAGGGCCAGGACCGGATCGGAGGCATTGCCCGGCTCGTCAGAGAAGTAGATCCGGGTCGCGAGCCTGAGCAGCACACCACGTGCGAAGACCGAGACGCTGAGATGGGGGGCCTGCTGTGTCTCATCAGCTCCCGGCAATGCACCCGGCTTGACCGTCTCGAAGAAGAAGCCGCCTTCCGCATTCGTCTCGGCGCGGCCGAAACCGGTGAAGCCGACATTGCCCGCGGCATGGAAGCGCCCCTGCGGATCAGCTTGCCAGCTCTCGATCATGGCATCGCTCACGGGCACGCCATCGCCGTCGAAGACCGTGCCTTCGATGCGGATATGCTCGCCGGCCACGCCTTCCGCGGCGACCTGTTCGGTCGCGAGTTCCGGCCCGCCATAGGCGCGCGGTGTCAGCGCATAGGCGAAAAAGGGGCCGATCGTCTGGGATGGCGTCAGGCCGGGCTTGGTCTCAGTGGCCGTCTTGGTCTCAGTGGTCTTCCCGGTCTCAGTGGTCATGGGGCTCTTCCAGCGGCGTCGCATTGCGGCCGCGCAGGACGATGTCGAACTGGTAGGCGAGCGCCCATTCCGGCTCGGTGGTCTCGATGTCGAAGCGTGAAACTAGCCGGTTGCGCGCATTCTCGTCGGTGATCGACTGGAAGATCGGATCGTATTTGAACAGCGGATCGCCCGGAAAATACATCTGCGTGATCACGCGCGAGAGGAAGCTCGGCCCAAATAGCGAGAAATGGATATGGGCCGGCCGCCAGGCATTGTGATGGTTGCGCCAGGGATAGGCGCCGGGCTTGACCGTGACGAAGCGATAACGCCCCTGCGCATCGGTCAGTGCCCGGCCCGCGCCAGTGAAATTCGGATCGAGCGGGGCCGGATGCTGGTCGCGGATATGGACATAGCGCCCGGCGGCATTGGCCTGCCAGATCTCGACCAGCGTATGCGGCACCGGCCGGCCGTCCTCGTCGAGCACGCGGCCGGTCACGATGATGCGCTCGCCCAGCGGCTCGCCCTCGTGCTGGCGCGTGAGGTCGGTGTCGGTCTCGTTGACCGCAACATGGCCGAAGACCGGCCCGGTCGTTTCCGACAGCGTGTGCGGCAGCAGGATCAGGGGCTGCGCCGGGGCGCGCTTCAAAGTGGATTTGTATTCTGGCGAGGCGTTGAGAGGGTGTGCCTTCAAGCTCTCGCGCGGATAGATCAGGCTCATGCCGCCACTCCGTGAGCTTGCTTGGTGCGGATGTGCAGGTCGCGCAGCACCGCCAGTTCCTGCACTGATGCGGCGGGAGTCTCCGCCAACTCGGCCACGAAGCGCAAGGGCCAGCCGCAGCCGGCCTGAACCTGCTCGCGCGTGACGCCCGGATGCAGCGAGACCACGGTCAGCTCCGACGTCTCGGGGTCCGGCTCCATCACGCAGAGATCTGTGATGATCTTGGTCGGCCCCCTCGTCTTCAGGCCGAGCTTGGCGCGGTCGCCCTTGCCCGTACCGTGGCCGAAGGAGGTAATGAAGGGCAGCGTCTCGACGAAAGCGCGCGAGCCCATCGCCATGGTGATGAAGATCTGGCCGCAATGGATTGCGATCTCGGGCGCGCCGCCGCCGCCCGGCAGACGCACCTTTGGCGCGTCATAGGGGCCGACGACCGTGGTGTTGAGATTGGCGAAGCGGTCGATCTGCGCGCCGCCGAGGAAACCGATGGTGATGCGTCCGCCCTGCAGCCAGTAGCGGAACATCTCCGGCACCGAGACGGTGGTCAGCGCGGTATCACAGAGTTCGCCATCGCCGATCGAGAGCGGCAGCACGGTCGGCCGCGTCGAGAGCGTGCCGGATTCGTAGATCAGCGTGATTTTCGGCGCATGGGTCAAACGCGCGAGGTTGCAGGCGGCCGAGGGCGCGCCGATGCCGACGAAGCAGACATCCTCATTCGTCAGCAGCCGGGCGGCTGCGATCGTCATCATCTCAGTGGGGGTCGCGGTCATCATGATCCCTCACGCTGCCTGCCGGGACGGGCGGGCATGCTGTGCGAAGGCCTCAGGCCCCTTCTCCAGCACATTCGCCTTGATCCAGGCCAAAAACGTCTCGCGCTCACGGGCGATCTTGTCCCAGGCGATGTAGAAATCATTGGCGCGCTTGTAATAGCCCTGCGCGTAAGAGGGATAGGCGCCCCCCGGGACATGGGCGATCGCGGTCACCGTCCAGGCCGGCAGGATCACGGCATTGGCGTTGCGCGGGCCGAAATCATCGACGATCTCCTCGACCGTGACGAGCGAGCGCTTGGCCGCGAGCACCGCCTCCTTCTGCACGCCAATGATGCCCTCCAACAGGACATTGCCCTCACGATCGGCCTTGAGCGCGTGGATGATCGCGGCGTCGGGACGGATCGCCGGCACCGTCGCCAGCACCTCCCCCGTATAGGGACAGGTCACGGATTTGATCTTCGGGTTGACCTTGGGCAAGTCGACGCCCTTGTAGCCGCGGAAGACCGCGAAGGGCAGGTTCGCGGCGCCGGCCTCATAGGCGTTGGCCATGGCCGCGTGGCTGTGCTCCTCGATCTCGAGCTTGTGCGGCCAGCCATTCTCGACCGCGTCGCGGAAGCGGTGCAGCGAGCCGACGCCGGGATTGCCGCCCCAGGAGAAGACGAGCTTCTCGGCGCAGCCCATGCCGATCATCTGATCATAGACCAGGTCCGGCGTCATGCGGATCAAGGTCAGTCGCTTGCGCGCTTGGCGGATCGCCTCATGGCCCGCCGCATGCGGGATCAGATGGGTGAAACCCTCCATCGCGACGGAGCAGCCATCGCTCAGGACCGCCTCGACCCCTTGGGCAAGGGAGACGAATTCAGCCACCTTGACATCTCCTCATTATGTGCGTTAATCGCACAACGTTTTGATATTCGCACTTTACGGCGCGCAACAAAGACGGTCAAGCATGGCGAACGCAGCACCGGACCGCGACCATATGGTTGCCCTGGAAAAGGGGCTGGCGGTGATCGAATGCTTCGACGCGATCCATGACAAGCTCACCATCGCCGATGTCGCCCGCGCGACCGACCTGTCCCGCGCCGCCGCGCGGCGCTGCCTGCTGACCCTAGCGAAGATCGGTTACGCGGAGTTCGACGGCAAGTTCTTCCGGTTGACGCCGCGCGTGCTGCGTCTCGGCTATGCCTGGCTCGCCTCGACGGCGCTGCCGCAGCTGGTTCAACCGTTCCTGGAGCGACTCTCCGAAGAGACCCACGAATCCTCATCCGCCTCGCTGCTCGACGGCCATGAGATCGTCTACATCGCCCGCTCGGCACAAAGGCGGATCATGTCGGTGGGCCTGTCCGTCGGCAGCCGGCTGCCGGCCTTCTGCTCCTCGATGGGCCGCGTGCTGCTGGCGGCCCTGCCGCCAGAGGAGGCGCAGGCGCGCATTCTCGCAGGCAAGCCGCGCGCGCTGACGCCACGCACGGTCACCGACACAGCGCAATTGATGCCGATCCTGGCGCGGGCGCAGGCGCAGGGCTATTGCCTCGTCGACCAGGAGCTCGAACTCGGCCTGGTCTCGCTGGCGATGCCGCTCGTCAATGCGCGCGGCGAGGTCGTTGCAGCCTTCAACCTGTCGGGCCAGGCGCAGCGCAACTCCGCCGAAGCGATGGCCGAGGCCTTTCTGCCGAAAATGCGCGCGATGCAGGCGATGCTGCAGCCCTTGATCAAATGAACCCAAGTGATCGAACGAACCAAGTGATCAAATGAATCCAAGCGAGATCGCGATGCTGGAACTGTCGAGCGGCCCCTTCACCGCCCGTATCGTCCACGAGATCGGTGGGATCGTCACGGCGCTGGAATGGCGCGCGCCGGATGGACAACGGCACAAGCTGCTGCATGCGCCCAATGGCGCGGTGCCCACGACTGCGCATTCCAACATGTTCGGCACATGGGCGATGGTGCCCTTCGCCAACCGCGCCTTCGATTGCCTGGTCGATGATGGCGAGCGCGCCTTCACTGTCCCGGCCAATGACCGCAGCGGCAACATCCACGGTTTCGGCCGGCAATCGGCCTGGACTGTCCTGGGGAAGACCCAAGGCCATACCGTGCTGGAGCACCGCCGGACGGAGGGCCCAGACCCTTATCGCTACCGCGCGACGCAGGCCATCGCGCTCGACGAGGCCGGTATGACCATCACGATCGCCGTCACCAACGAGGCGGATACGGCACTACCTTACGGGATCGGCCATCATCCCTGGTTTCCCTGCGCGCCCGACACGCGACTCGGTATGACCGCTGAGGGCGCACTCGTCTTCGGCGAGGCCTTTCGCGCAACGGGCTCGGCGCTGTTCAGTGATGGCGGCCCCTATGCGGACAAGCCGGTTTTCGCAAGGGAGCATGAGACCGCCTGGAGCTTGCTCGGCTGGAATGGCGTGGCGCGCATCGAGACGCCCTCGACAGGCCTCGCGATCACGCTGACCGCCAGCGAGAATTTCAGCTTCCCTGTGGTCTGGGCCCCGCTCGGTGCGGATTTCCTCTGCGTCGAGCCGCAAAGCCACGCGATCGGCTCACCGAGCGAAGCGGCGGCACGCGCCGTCTCGCCGCTGACGCGGCTCCAGCCCGGCGAGACGCTGGAAGGCTGGCTGCGGATCGTGCCGGAGACGCTGTGAGCCGGAGACGCTGTGAGCCGGAGACCTGGCGCAGGCGCTCAGCGCCAGCGCTGGTTGGGATAGTAGGGCTGATAGCCGAAAGCATCCACCGGCAGAGCCGGGCGCAGGAAGATCTGCTCGCGGGCGGCGTTCCAGCTCGGGGCCTTGCGGCTCTGCGCGATGGCAGCGCGCTCCCTGGCCTTTGCCTTGGCAAGCTTGGACTTGGTGCCGCCCGACGCCTTGGCGAATTGCGAGAGCCCGTCATCGGCTGCGCCGTTCAGCGCGATGCGCGTCTGGCCGGCGCCATGCTTCTTCACCAGCGCGAAGAACTTCGCGGCATTGGCCGTATGAAGGCGGATGCAGCCATGCGAGGCCGGGCGGCCGAGCGCGCCGACGGCATTGGTGCCATGGATCGCGTAACCGCCGCGGAAGAACACGGCATAGGGCATGGCCCCGCCATATTTCCGCGAGTACCAGTTCTTCTCCAGCCGGGTCGGCCGGTAGACGCCGTTGGGCGAGCGGAAGCCCTTGCGGCCCGAGGAGATCGCCCAGTTGTAGACCTCGCCATCGGTCGTCGTGACCTGCATGCGCTGGGCGGGGATATCGACCTTCACCGAGACGCCGGCCTGAGCCGTGGCGATGCCGGCAAACGATAGAAACAAGACGGCCAGGATGCCGAGAACGCGACGCATCACACCACTCCGAAAAACGCGACTGTTGGATCTTTCGGCATTGTCGGGCGCAAGGCTCGCCGCCATTGCCTTCAGGAAACGCCTCAGCAGGCCCTGCTGTAAAGCGCAAAGACGAATTGTGGTTTCCACGATCCCGCGATGAGCGCTTCAGACCCGATGGGCCTGCCTTGCGCGCAAGGCGAGCTTTTGACGGCGGTGCCAGGAGCCGGCAGCATGATGGACCCGCCAACCGCCCGGACCTTGCCATGCCGTCACGATCGCCTTTCCGCCTTGCTCGTCATCTCCTTGCTCGTCATCTCCTGGCCCTCAGCTTGCTCCTGCTACCCTTCGCGGCGCAGGAGGTCCGCGCCGTCGAGACCCTGAAGACCTCGGTCGGCGGGAGTGAGATCGCCGTCCATCTCTATGTCCCGAACGGGCAAGGCCCGTTTCCGGTGCTGATCCTGTCGCATGGCAGCCCACGCAACCCCTCGGCACGCGCGAAGTTCGGCGAAGCGACGCTGGCCGCCGTCGCCAAAAGCTTCGTGGCGCGCGGCGTGCTCGTCGCAGTGCCGATCCGGCGCGGCTATGGCGGCGAGGGAAGCGGTTGGGCCGAGGGCTATGGCCGCTGCGAGAACGCGGACTATTATGGCGGCGGCCTGGCGACCGCCCAGGATATCCGCGCCGCCGCCAGCGCCGTGAGGGCCCGGCCCGACGCAGACCCGCGCCGGTTGGTCTATATGGGCGTCTCGGCCGGCGGCTGGGGCTCGATCGCAGCCGCAACTCACGGCGATTCAGGGCTGCTCGGCGTGGTCAATTTCGCTGGCGGACGCGGCTCGCGCGGCCCTAACGATGTGTGCTCGGAAGAGGCGCTGATCTCCGCGGCCGGGCGCTATGGCGGTTATGCGCGCACGCCGGAACTCTGGCTCTACAGCAGCAACGATCTCTTCTTCGGCCCCGATCTGGCCAAGCGCCTGTACTCGGCCTTCACCGCCGCAGGCGGAAAGGCGCGCTTCGTGTCCGCTCCGGCCTATGGCCAGGACGGCCATGGCTACATCAATGCCGTCGGCTCCTGGCGCAGCGAGGTCGAGGGATTTTTGCGCGGTATCGGGTTCCTGCGCTGAGGTCTGTGCCTCTGAGGTCTGGGCCTTGACGCCGGCGGCTACAACATCGGCAGCGAGCGCGGCTTTGGCCCACGCGGCAGGGCGGCATCGATACGGGCGATCTCGGCCTCGCTCAGGCGCAGGGACAACGCGCCTGCATTATCCTCGACATGGTTGGCCCTGGCCGCTTTCGGGATGGCGAAGACCGAGGGCCGCCGCGTCAGGAAAGCCAGCGCGACCTGCCGGGCACTGGCCCCATGCGTCGCCGCGATCTCCGCCAAAAGCTTGCCGCCGGTGCTGGCGGATGGCGGAAAATCACCCTGCCCGAACGGGCTATAGGCCGTGACGGCGACACCGTTGCGCTCGCACCACGGGATCACCGCATGCTCGATCGCCCGCTCACGCAGATGGTACAGCACCTGATTGCAGGCGATGCGGCCCGGCCCCGCCACGTCGAGCGCCTCGTCGAGATCGTCGACATCGAAATTGCTGACGCCCCAGGACAGGATCTTGCCCTCCTCGCGCAGCGCCTCGAATGCAGCAAAAGTCTCCTCCAGCGGATAGGAGCCGCGCCAATGCAGCAGGTAACAGTCGAGCCGATCGGTCTTGAGGCGCGCGAGCGAGCGCTCGCAGGCGCTGCGTGTTCCGGCTTTCGAAGCGTTGTGCGGCAGCACCTTCGAGACGAGGAAGACTTCGTCGCGCCGGCCCGCGAGCGCCTCCGCGATGATCTCCTCGGAGCGGCCCGAGCCATACATCTCGGCTGTGTCGACATGGCTCAGGCCGAGATCGAGCCCGCGCCGCAGAGCGGAGATCGTTCCCGCCTTATCCGCGAGCTCGATGTTCCAGGTGCCTTGGCCGATGATCGGAATCGCACGGCCGCCGGCTCCAAATGGCTGTTGGGTCATGGCTCGCTCCGTCTCGTTCCAGCGATGATTGGGCAGAATTGAAGCGGGTCCGCCTTCACACCGGCGGCGTGCCATTGGCCGAGAGCACCTCACCCGCCAGATAGAGCGAGCCGCAGATCAGAATGCGCGGCGGGGCCGCCCAGCTCCGGCTGCCGATTTCGTGCAAGGCCTGCTCGACGGAGCCTGCGACCTCGGCCTTGAGCCCGGCCTCGCGCGCCAGGCTCGCCACCTCCTCGGCCGGGCGCGCCGCCAGCGTATTCTGGATCGGTACGGCAAAAAGCGTCTGCGCCAACCCTTTGAAATGACTGAGTGTCGCCTTGGCGTCCTTGGTCGAGAGCAGGCCCGTGATCATCACCAGCGGGGCTGGATTGCGATCGGCGAGATCGGCCATCGCCTGGGCCAGAACACGCCCGCCATCGGGGTTGTGGCCGCCATCGAGCCAGAGTTCGGCGCGGGTGGGGATGAGCTCGGCAAGCTTGCCGCGCGCCAGCCGCTGCAGCCGCGCCGGCCAGTCGGCCTTCAGCATGCCGCGCTCGAAGGCCCGCGCCGGTAGGCCGCCATAGCCGGCAGCGCGCAGGGCAGCGATCGCCGTGCCGGCATTCACATGCTGATGCCGCCCGGCGAGGCGCGGCAAAGGCAGATCGAGCAGGCCGTCGCCGTCCTCATAGACAAGGCGTCCACCATCCTCATGGACGTTGAAATCCTGCGCGCCGATCAGGATGCGCGAGGCGCCGACGCGCTCGGCCGTGGCCTCCAGCACCGCCGTCGGCTCGGGCTCCTGCGGCGCAATCACCGCCGGCGCGCCGCGCTTGAAGATGCCGGCCTTCTCGGCGGCGATCTTGGTCACGGTGTCGCCGAGATATTCGGCATGGTCGAGCGAGACCGGCGTTACAACCGCGCAGGCGGGATGGGCGATGACGTTGGTCGCATCGAAGCGGCCGCCCAGCCCGACTTCGAGCAGCACGACATCCGCCTTGTGCTCGGAAAACAGCAGCAAGGCCGCCGCGGCGGTGATCTCGAAGAAGGTGATGGCATCGCCGGCATTGATGCGCTCGCAGCGCTCCAGCGCCTCGACCAGCACGGCCTCGTCGACGAAACGCCCGCCGCCGGGCGCCCCGATGCGGATGCGCTCGTGGAAGCGCACCAGATGCGGCGAGGTGTAGACATGGACGCTGAGGCCCGCCGCCTCCAGGATCGCCCGCATGAAGGCGATGGTCGAGCCCTTGCCATTGGTGCCGGCGACATGGATCACCGGCGGCAGGCGCTTCTGCGGATCGCCGAGGCGCTCCAGCAAGGTCAGGATGCGCCCGAGCGAGAGATCGATCAGCTTGGGATGCAGCGCCATGAAGCGCGCGAGCAGCGTGTCGGACGACCCCATCTCGGTTCAAGGCCTCCCGCCCATGCGCGTCTTCAGACGGCCTCGGCGACCGGAAGCGGCGGCTTCACGACGCCATCCGGCGCGGGCTGCTTCGTCAGCAACCGCCCGAGCCGGGCCAGGGTCGCTGGAATCTCATGGCGGTGCACCACCATATCGACCATGCCGTGGTCCTTGAGGTATTCGGCGCGCTGAAAGCCGTCCGGCAGTTTCTCGCGAATGGTCTGCTCGATCACGCGCGGACCGGCGAAGCCGATCAGCGCGCCGGGCTCGGCAATATGGACGTCGCCCAGCATCGCGTAGGAGGCCGTCACACCGCCCGTGGTCGGGTTGGTCAGCACCACGAAATAGGGCAGGCCGGCATTGCGCAACATGCGCACCGCCACGGTGGTGCGGGGCAATTGCATCAGCGAGAGGATGCCCTCCTGCATACGGGCGCCGCCCGAGGCGGCGAAGACGACATAAGGCGTCTTCTTCTCGAGCGCGGTCTCGGCGCCCTTGATGAAGGCCTCGCCCGCCGCCATGCCGAGCGAGCCGCCCATGAAGTGGAAATCCTGCACGGCGAGCGTCATCGCCAGGCCCTGGACGCGGCCGTAACCGACCTTGAAGGCGTCGATCGCGCCGGTCTTGGCGCGGGCGTCCTTCAGCCGGTCGATATAGCGCTTCTCGTCGCGGAACTTCAGCGGGTCGATCGCGACCTCAGGCAGGGCGATGTCGAGCCATTTGCCCTCGTCGAAGCTCAGGCGCAGCCGGTCGGTCGCGGTGACGCGCATATGGTGGTCGGAGCCGGGGATGACGAAGCCATTGGCCTCGACATCCTTGTGGAAGACCATCTGTCCGGAATCCGGGCATTTGATCCAGAGGTTCTCCGGGCTCTCGCGCTTGAACAGCGTCTTGATCCGCGGCCGAACGACTTCGGAAATCCAGTTCATGGATTGGTCCTCAACTGTACCTGTAGGGTCAGGCGGCGGCCCTGGCGACCGAGCGGACGCCGGCTGCGAGCTCGGAGACGAGCGAGGTGACAGCGGAAACCGTCTTTTCCGTGGCTTTGCCCTGAACATCCAACGAAAGCCTGATGCGTTCGACCAGCGACGAGCCGACGACAACGCCATCCGCGCCCTTGGCGATAGCGGCCGCATCGGCCGCCGTCTTGACGCCGAAACCGACAGCCACAGGCAGGTCGGTATGACGCTTGATCCGCGCGACGGCTTCTCCGACCGCGTCGTAATTGGCGATCGTGCCGCCGGTGACGCCCGTCATCGAGACATAATAGACGAAGCCGGAGGTATTCTGCAGCACTTTCGGCAGGCGCTTGTCGTCCGTCGTCGGGGTGGCGAGGCGGATGAAATTGACCCCCGCGGCCAGCGCCGGCAGGCAGAGCTCGGCATCTTCCTCGGGCGGCAGATCGACCACGATCAGACCATCGACGCCGGCTACCTTAGCATCGCTCAGGAAGCGCTCGACACCATAGACATAGATCGGGTTGTAGTAGCCCATCAGCACGATTGGCGTGTCGTTTCCGGCCGCGCGGAACGCCTCGACCATGGCGAGCGTCTTCTTCAAGGTCTGGCCGGCCTTGAGCGCGCGCTGCCCCGCAAGCTGGACCGGGATGCCGTCGGCCATCGGATCGGTGAAGGGCACGCCGAGCTCGATGATGTCGGCGCCTGCGGCCGGCAAAGCGTGCAGAATCGCGCTGGCGGTATCGAAATCAGGATCGCCGGCGGTGACGAAGGTCACCAGCGCGGCGCGCCCTTCGGCGGCGCAGGCTTGGAAGCGGGTCTGGATGCGGGTCTGGCCGGTCATTGTCATGGGCTTGCGGTTAGCATGCCCGGGGCCGGCTTGGCGAGAGGCATGCCGTCAAGCTCCGGTCTCTCCGGCGATCTCGGCACCGCGCTCGATCAGCAGCGCACGCAGCACCGAACGGTGGCAACGGTTCTCATGCTCGCAATAGCAACCGATCGAGAAGCGTCCGCTATGGGAGAGCGCGGCGAGCAGATCGAGCGTGCGACGTGGAGCGGGCTCATCCATTTCGGTGCGGAAGGCGCGCACGAAGCCCTGCCATTCCACTTCGCTCTCTGCATTCAGTGCCGATTTCACCAATTCGGGGCTGGGCGAAAGCTCCGGAAACCAGACATCGTACCAGTCATCGGCCGCGTAGCGCTCCTTGCGGACGCCGCGCGGCGGCCGGCGCACGGTGCCGATCCGCGTGCCCTCATCGGGAAGGCGAGGCGTGCCGAGACGGACGATATGCAGGGTCATGCTTCGTTAGATAACACGCGCCTCGGAAGCCTGGGAGCCCTGCCTGAGAGCTTTGCGAAAGCGGGGCTGTGCGCTAATGTAGTGAGATCACTACTTTGGAGGCCGGCATGGTAAAAACCGTTTCCGCCGCACAGGCCAATCGCGAATTTTCCAAGCTGATGCAGATCGCCGAGGCCGGCGAGGAGGTGGTCGTGACGTCGCGCGGCAAGCCGAAGGTCAAGATCGTTCGCGCGGACGACACCGACAGCGAGATGGAGCGGCGGCAAAAAGCTTTCGACGAGCTGACGCGGCGGCTCAACAGCCAAACGGCTCAGAATCTGCCTCGCGCGACGCGTGACGACATGTACGACTGAGCCATGCTGGTCGCGTTCGATACCAACATCCTTGTCTATGCGGAAGGCTTGAACGATCCGCAACGCGAGGCGCAAGCGAAGGAGCTTCGCTCGAGACTTGGACCGAAGCGCGTATTCCTGGCGTCGCAAGTCGTCGGCGAATTCTACAATGTCCTCACTCGGAAATATCGGACGCCCCTCGATCGGGCGCGCAGCATTTGCCGGGAGTGGACCAGTACCTGCGCTTCAGGCGCAGCGACCGAGGCGACATTCGCTCATGCGACCGACCTCGCAACCGAGGCCGGCTTGCAGATCTGGGATGCCGTGATCCTTGTAACGGCAGCTGACGCAAATTGTGCGGCCCTGCTCTCGGAGGACATGCAGCACGGCTTCGTCTATCGCGGCGTGACCGTGATCAACCCGTTCGCCGAGCAGCCGCATCCGCTGCTCGCGGATGCATTGCGCCACCATCGCTGAGCCGGCGTCTACTTCTCGATGCGCCAGACGGTGCGCAATGCGGCACTGACCGTGATCTCACCCGGCTCGACCTGGATCGGCGCGGCGCCAGCCGCCATGCGATAAGCCCGCACATCGCCCATCGGCCTGGCGGGAGGCTCGGCTTCGGCCTCGACGATCGAGACGAGCTCGCCGAGCTTCACGCCGAGCTTGCCGGCATAGAGCTCCGCACGGGCCCGTGCGCTCTCGGCCGCCTTGGCGCGCGCCGCGTCCTTGGCCTTGCCCTCATCGGCAAGGCCGAAGCTGATGCCGGACATGTCGTTGGCGCCGGCAGCGACCAGCGCATCGATCAAAGGCCCGGCCTTGGCGATGTCGCGCAGGATCACGGTGATGCCGGTGCGCGCCTCATAGCCGTCGATCTTGGGCGCCCGCGGCTGCGGCGAGGAGGACACTGAGGGTTGGGTCAGGCGCGGCGTCAGCGCGACCTGGGAGGTCGAGAGATCGGCAGGCGCGACGCCCGCAGCCTTGACCGCCTCGACCAGCTTGGCCAGCGCCGGCGTGTTCTTGGCCAGGGCCTCCGCCGCGGTCTTGCCTTCGCTGACCACGCCGGCCTGGATCGTCGCGAGATCCGGCTTCACCCGGACTTCGCCTTCGGTGCGGATGACGACGCCTTCGGCGGGAGCCGCGTCGCGGCTCTGGGCCTGCGCCTGGCCCGAAAGGGCCAGCATGGCCGCAAACAGGATCGCCTTCTTCATCATCTGCTCCTTCTCGGCAGCCCGGAGCGGCTCAGCGCGCCGCCAGAATCTCCGCCACCTGCGGGATGTCCTTGTCGCCGCGGCCGGAGAGATTGACCACCATCAGATGGTCCTGCGGCTTCTTCGGGGCGAGATCGGCGACGCGGGCGAGCGCATGGGCCGACTCCAATGCGGGAATGATGCCTTCCAGCTTCGAGATCAGCTGGAAAGCCTCCAGCGCCTCCTCGTCGGTGGCCGAGATGTATTTCGCCCGGCCGACATCATGCAGCCAGGAATGCTCGGGGCCGATGCCGGGATAGTCGAGCCCGGCCGAGATCGAATGCGCGTCCTTGATCTGGCCGTCCGCGTCCATCAGCAAATAGGTGCGGTTGCCGTGCAGGACGCCCGGCGCGCCGCCGGTCAGCGAGGCAGCATGAAGGCCGCTCGGAATGCCGTGTCCGGCCGCCTCGACGCCATAGATCTCGACGCTGGGGTCGTCGAGGAAGGGATGGAACAGGCCCATCGCATTCGAGCCGCCGCCGATGCAGGCGATCAGCGAATCCGGCAGGCGGCCTTCCAGCTCCTGCATCTGCTCGCGCGTCTCCCTGCCGATAATCGACTGGAAATCGCGCACCATGGCGGGGTAGGGATGCGGGCCCGCGACAGTGCCGATGCAGTAGAAGGTGTTGGCGACATTGGTGACCCAGTCGCGCAGCGCTTCGTTCATCGCGTCCTTGAGCGTCTTGGTGCCCGACTCGACCGGGATGACGGTCGCGCCCAGCATCTGCATGCGAAAGACGTTGGGCGCTTGGCGTGCGACATCGACCGCGCCCATATAGACGATGCATTCCAGGCCATAGCGGGCGCAGAGCGTGGCGGTCGCGACACCGTGCTGGCCGGCGCCGGTTTCGGCAATGATGCGCTTCTTGCCCATGCGCCGCGCCAGCAGGATCTGGCCGAGCACATTGTTGACCTTGTGAGAGCCGGTATGGTTCAGCTCCTCGCGCTTCAGATAGATCTTTGCGCCGCCCGAGAGGCCAGAAGCCGCTGCCTTGTCGCGAAAATGCTCGGTCAGGCGCTCGGCATAATAGAGCGGCGAGGGCCGGCCGACATAATGCTTCAGACCATAGGCCGTCTCGGCATGATAGGCGGGGTCGGCCTTGGCCGCCTCATAGGCCTGTTCAAGCTCCAGGATCAGCGGCATCAGCGTCTCGGCGACGAAGCGACCGCCGAACATCCCGAAGCGGCCGTTCTCGTCGGGGCCGGAGCGGTAGGTGTTCGGGCTATGGGGCGCGTTCATGTCCGGCTTGCCTCTATGGTCTCAAATTCTGCGCACCGGCCCGCGCCGCCGCGATGAAATCCCTGATCCGGCCGGCATCCTTGACGCCCGGCGCGGTTTCGACGCCAGAGGAGACGTCGACCCCGGCGGGTCTCGTAATGCGGATCGCCTCGGCCACATTGGCCGGATCGAGCCCGCCCGATAACATGAAGCGCAAGCCTGGGTCGAGTTCGGCAAGCAAGGTCCAGTCGAAGGGCCGGCCATGGCCGCCAGGATAGGCGGCGCCCTTGGGCGGCTTGGCGTCGAGCAGAATGTGGTCGGCGACGCCACGATAAGCTTCGACGGCCGCAAGGTCCTTCGCGCTCGCGATGCCGAGCGCCTTCATCACGGGCAGACCAGTCGCGGCCTTGAGAGCGCGCAGCTGCTCCGGCGTTTCCCGGCCATGCAGCTGCAGCCAGTCCGGTTTCACCGCTTCGACGAGGCTCATGGCCTGCGTCTCGTCCCAATCGACAATCAGGGCCACGATCTCCGCCCGCCCCCGCGCCATGGCCGCCAGCGCCGTCGCTTGCTCGACCGTGACGAAGCGCGGGCTTTTGGGGTGGAAGTTGAGGCCGATCATGTCGGCGCCGGCGTCGAGCGCGACAGCCAGCGTCTCCGGCGTCGAGAGCCCGCAGATCTTCACAGCGAATGTGTCGTCACGGTGGTTCATCGGCCCGCTCTAGAGCAGGATGCGCAAAAGTGGAAACCGGTTTTTCGCATCGATCCTGCTCTCACTCTCTTTGATCAGGGCGCCGCCGCACTTGCGACATGATAGCCCGTGAGAGCATCCTGCGTGGACGCAACGGAATGGGGCGGATCGATTGAGGATGGGGCGGCGCGGCTTTACGGCTCTGGCGGGGCTACTGGCGGTCTTTGGCGTCACGGCGTCGGTTTTCTACTTCGTCAGCCAGCCCAAGACACTGCGCCTGGCCGTTGGACCGCTGGGCTCGGAGGATGCACGCATGGCGGCGGGCTTCGTCCAGGGGCTCAACCGCGAGAAATCGTCCCTTCGCTTCCGGCTCGTGTTGACCGAAGGCTCGGAGGAAAGCGCCAAGAAGCTAGACGACGGCCTGGCCGATCTCGCGATCGTGCGCCCCGACATCGCGCTGCCCGCCCAGGGCGACACGGCCCTGATCACACGCCGCTCCTTCCCCTTCATCATCACCACCAAGGCAAGCGGGATCGGGCGGATCGCCGATCTGCGCGGCCGCAGGATCGGCGTCGCGCGCAATCCGGCCGGGAATACGGTGCTGCTCCAGCGCGTCCTGGCCCAATACGAAGTCAGGCCCGGCGAGGTCGAGATCATCGGGCTGACGCCGGACGAGATCGTGCCCTTCGCCAGGGAAGGGCGCATCGACGCCTTCTTCTCGATCAATGCCGTCGGCTCGCTGGCGAATAATGACGGCATCAACCGCCTCCGCTCCGCCTGGGGCGAAGATCCCATGCTAATCCCGATCCGCGAGGCCGAGGCAATCAAGGCGCGCTACCGCTCTATCGAGACCGGCGAGATCGTGCGCGGCGCGCTCGGTGGCGACCCGCCCCGCCCTTCCGAGAACCTGCCGACGATCTCCGTCACCTCGCGTCTGATGGCCTCGCAGAATCTCGACGACACTCTCGTCGGCCAGGTGGTCAAGGAACTGCTGGCGCTGCGATTGACGCTTGCAGCCGAGCTGCCGTCGATCCAGGGGCTGGAGACGCCCTCCACGGACAAGGATGCGCCGCTCACGGTCCATTCCGGCGCCGCCGCCTTCATCGACGGCGAGCAGGAGACCTTCTTCGAGCGCTATGGCGACTGGTTCTATCTCGCCGTGATGGGGCTCTCCATGCTGGGCACCGGCGGCGCCGCCATTCTGGGCCAGGAAAGCGCGGCGCGCCGCCGCCGGGCGATGTCGGGGCTCGACGAATTGCTGGCGCTGCTGCCGGTGATCCGCACCTGTTCCGACGAGATCGAACTGGCGCGGCTCGACCGCGAGGCCGACGAGATCCTGACGCGCGTGCTCAGCGATTTCGCCAAGGGCGACCTCGACGGTTCGGGGCTGGCCGCCTACCGGCTGGTGATGGACCAGGTCGGGCGCGCGGTCGCGGAGCGGCGTCTGGCGCTGGTCGACGCATAGCGCGCCGCCCTACCATATCAGGCCGGATATCGTCTTCGGCCCGATGCTGTAGGGCTTTGACCTTGCACCGGTATCGGCCCGAAAACCGATTCCCGCTTTTCGGGCCGATACCCTAGCGCGCGAGCAAAGGTTGCCCAAACGGCCTTCAGCGTTTATGTGCAGCGCAGCGAATTCCAGTTTCCTCATGAACGGGCTGCGCCGGCAGGGCTTTGACCTGGCCGGCTTGCGGTCTTGAAACAAGGCCCTTACCCGCATGTCCATGCGCAATATCGCCATTATCGCCCACGTCGACCACGGCAAAACCACGCTTGTTGACAAATTGCTGCAGCAGTCGGGCACCTACCGCGACAACCAGCGCGTGATCGAGCGCGTGATGGATTCCAACGAGCTCGAGAAGGAGCGCGGCATCACCATCCTGGCCAAGGCGACCTCGGTCGTCTGGAAGGATACGCGCATCAACATCGTCGACACCCCCGGCCACGCCGATTTCGGCGGCGAGGTCGAGCGCATCCTGAACATGGTCGACTCGGCCATCGTGCTGGTCGATGCCGCCGAGGGTCCGATGCCGCAGACCAAGTTCGTGGTCTCCAAGGCTTTGAAGCTCGGCCTGCGCCCGATCGTGGCGATCAACAAGGTCGACAAGCCCGACGCCCGCGTCACCGAAGTCATCAACGAAGTCTTCGACCTGTTTGCGGCGCTCGACGCCAGCGACGAGCAGCTCGACTTCCCGATCCTCTACGGTTCGGGCAAGCAGGGCTGGATGGCGCATGATCCCGCCGGCCCGCAGGACCAGGGCCTCGCCCCGATGTACGACCTCATCCTCAGCCATGTGCCGGAGCCGCGCATCGAGGAAGGCCCGTTCCGCATGCTCGGTACGCTGCTCGAAGCCAACCCCTATCTCGGCCGCATCATCACCGGCCGCGTCGTCTCGGGCTCGGCCAAGCCGAACCAGATGATCAAGGTTCTGTCGGGCGACGGCACGCTGGTCGAAAGCGGCCGCATCACCAAGATCCTCGCCTTCCGTGGTCTCGAGCGCACGCCGATCGAAGAAGCCATTCCCGGCGACATCGTCTCCATCGCCGGCCTCGTGAAGGGGTCGGTCGCCGACACCTTCTGCGATCCCTCCGTCGAGACCCCGATCAAGGCCCAGCCGATCGACCCGCCGACCGTGTCGATGACCTTCATGGTCAATGACTCGCCGCTGGCCGGCACCGAGGGCGACAAGGTCACCACCCGCGTCATCCGCGACCGGCTTCTCAAGGAAGCCGAGGGCAATGTCGCGCTGAAGATCGAGGAATCGACCGACAAGGACAGCTACATCGTCTCGGGCCGCGGCGAATTGCAGCTCGCCATCCTGATCGAGCAGATGCGCCGCGAGGGCTTCGAACTCGGCGTCTCGCGTCCGCGCGTCGTGCTGCGGCGCGACGAGAATGGCGCCCTGCTGGAGCCGATCGAGGAGGTCATCATCGACGTCGACGAGGAGCATTCCGGCGTCGTCGTGCAGAAGATGTCCGAGCGCAAGGCCGACATGCTGGAGATGCGTCCCTCGGGCGGAAACCGCCTGCGGCTGGTCTTCCACGCCCCGACGCGCGGCCTGATCGGCTACCAGGGCGAACTGCTGACCGACACGCGCGGCACCGCGATCATGAACCGGCTGTTCCATGCCTACATGCCCTATAAGGGCGAGATCGGCGGGCGCCGCAACGGCGTGCTGATCGCGATGGAGACCGGTGAGGCCGTGGCCTACGCGCTGTGGAACCTCGAGGATCGCGGCCCGATGATGATCGAGCCCGGCTGGAAGGTCTACCAGGGTATGATCGTCGGCGAGCACACCCGCGAGAACGATCTCGAAGTGAACGTGCTCAAGGGCAAGAAACTCACCAACATCCGCACCACCTCGAAGGACGAGGCCGTGCGCCTGACGCCGCCGATCCGGATGACGCTCGAGCGTTCGCTGGCTTGGATCGACGATGACGAGCTCGTCGAAGTGACGCCGAAGTCGATCCGCCTGCGCAAAGGCGTGCTCGACCCCAACGAGCGCAAGCGCTCGCAGAAGCAGAAGCAGGAAGTGGCCTGAGGCCCCGAGTCCTTAAGGCCCGGAGCTCCGTGTCGCGGTCGGGCTCGACCCGACCGTCTCGCTACCGATCATGCCCGGCCATGTCTCCGGTCTAAACACTCGCCGGGCATTTTTCTGAACACGGCTTCCGGCATGGGAGTCTCGGGACCAGCCCGAGACTGACGATGAGCCGGGTTGCGCCCAGCGCGCTTGCCGGCCCGCTCCGGCTCTGATCCCTTGCGTCCCTCATCACGAAGGACGTTTCCCATGCTCACCCGCAATCTCGGCCGCTCCGGCCTGCGCGTTTCGCTCGTCGGCCTCGGCTGCAATAATTTCGGCGGCCGCATCGATGACGAAGCGGCGCGCAAGGTCGTCGATGCGGCGATCGAGCACGGCATCACCTTGTTCGACACGGCCGATGTCTATGGCGCGCGCGGCGGCTCCGAGACGGTGCTCGGCCAGCTTCTGGGCCCGCGGCGCAAGGACATCGTGCTCGCCAGCAAGTTCGGCATGGACATGAACGATGCCGGCACGATGAAGGGCGGCTCGCGGCGCTACATCATGTCGGCGGTCGAGGCCTCGCTGAAGCGCCTCAAGACCGACTGGCTCGACCTCTACCAGTTCCACCGCGCCGACCCGCTGACGCCGATCGACGAAACGCTGCGCGCGCTCGAAGACCTGATCCGCCAGGGCAAGGTGCGCTATATCGGCTGCTCCAACATGCCGGCCTGGCAGATGGCCAATGCGGAGTGGACGGCCCGCGATCTCGGCATCAACGGCTTTGCCTCCTGCCAGGATGAATACAGCCTGCTGGTGCGCGGCGCGGAGAAGGATCTGATTCCCGCCGCCCGCCATTTCGGCATGGGGCTGCTGCCTTATTTCCCGCTCGCGAACGGCTTGCTGACCGGCAAATACAAGCGCAACGCGCCGATGCCGGAAGGCGCGCGCATGACCAGGGAGTCGCAGCGTGCCAACGAGGTTCTGACCGACGTCAACTGGGAGAAGACCGAGAAGCTCACCGCCTTCTGCGAGGCGCGGGGCAAAACACTGGTCGAGCTCGCCTTCTCCTGGCTCGCCGCGCAGCCTGTCGTCTCCAGCGTCATCGCGGGCGCGACCAAGCCGGAGCAGATCGCCGCCAACGTCAAGGCGGCCGAATGGGCGCTGACGGCCGAGGAGCTGGCCGAGATCGACACGATCACGAAGTAGCCCCGGAACCGCGCCCGAGAACCCCTCTCCTGTAAGGAGAGGGGCAGGGGTGAGGTGTAGGCCCCTGGACCAGTTCACTGCCCGCCTCACAGCAACGCAGCGGTTAGCTCGCGATCAACACGTCAAACGGCCGACCCCTCACCCTGCCCTCTCCCTCCGGGAGAGGGTTCCCCGCGCCTTTCTTTGCAAAGGTGCCGCCACTCCTGACAGCTTCTTGCGAATCGGCGCGCGCACCCGATGGACCGCCCGGCGCGCGCCGCTTATGGTCCGCGCCATGAGCGAGACAGCCCCGAAGACCACCGCCCCCGACCTGAAGCCCGGCGACCATCTCTTCCTGGTCGACGGCTCGAACTTCATCTTCCGCGCCTATTTCCAGTCGATCAATCAGGACAGGAAATACAATGCGCGCTCCGATGGCCTGCCCTCCGGCGCGGTTCGGCTTTTCGCGACCAAACTGTTCCAATTCGTCAAGGACGGCGTGCTCGGGGTGAAGCCCACCCATCTCGCCATCGTCTTCGACAAGACCGAGAACTCGTTCCGCAAGGCGCTCTACCCCGCCTATAAGGGTAACCGCTCCGAGCCGCCGGCCGATCTGATCCCGCAATTCCCGCTGATGCGCGAGGCAGTGCGCGCCTTCGGGCTGATCCCGGTCGAGCAGGATGTCTACGAGGCCGATGACCTGATCGCGACCTATGCCAGACAGGCGCGCGAGGCCGGGGCCGACGTGCTGATCGTCTCCGCCGACAAGGATCTGATGCAGCTCGTGGGGCCGGGCGTGGCGATGTATGATCCGGCCTCGGGCGACGCCAAGAAGGGCGCCGGCTTCCGGGCCGAACGCCGGATCGGCGAGCCTGAAGTGGTCGAGTATTTCGGCGTGATGCCGAACAGGGTGGTGGATGTGCAGGCGCTGGCCGGCGATGCGACCGACAATGTGCCGGGCGCGCCGGGCATCGGCATCAAGACGGCGGCCCAGCTCATCGGCGAATATGGCGACCTGGAGACGCTGCTGGCGCGGGCCGGCGAGATCAAGCAGCCCAAGCGCCGGGAGACCCTGACCAATCCCGAGGTGATCGAGAAGGTGCGCATCTCGCACAAGCTCGTGACGCTGGTCGACGATGTGAAGGTCGAGACCCCGCTCTCGCATCTGACGCTGGCCGATCCCGATCCGGCCAAGCTCGTCGCCTTCCTCAAGGCGATGGAGTTCACCACGATCACCAAACGCGTCGCCGAGGCCTATGGGGCCGATGTCGCGGCGATCGACGCCGACGAGGCGCTGGCCCCGGGCGGCACGCGCGCGGCCGAATTGAAGGCGCTCTATATCGGCGGCGATGCGAGCGACGGTTTTTCCGTTGCCCCCGCGGCGTCAGTTGATGCCGAGCCCGCAGGCGCGGCCGCACCAGCCGACGATGGCTGGATGAAGCCGTCCGAGCTCGCAGCGGCCCGCAAGAACGAAGCGATCGCCGGGAAGATCGACCGCGCGGCTTACGAATGCGTGCGCACGCTCACCGATCTCGAGCGCTGGATCGGTTGGGCCTATGAGGCCGGCCATGTCGCGCTCGACACCGAGACCAATTCGCTCGACGCGATGCAGGCCGATCTCGTCGGCATTTCGCTTGCGGTCGCGCCCGGACGCGCCTGCTACATCCCGCTGCAGCATCGCGGCGGCACCGATTTGTTCGGCAGCGGCATGGTCGAGGGGCAGATCCCGCTCGACCAGGCGGTGGCGGCGCTCAAGCCCCTGCTGGTCGATCCAGGCGTCCTGAAGATCGGCCAGAACCTGAAATACGACCTGCTGATCCTCGAACGGCACGGGCTTTCCGTCGCCCCGATCGAGGACACGATGCTGATTTCCTATGCGCTCGACGCCGGCAACAACACTCACGGCATGGACCGGCTCTCCGAGCTGCATCTCGGCCATGAGACGATCCCGTTCTCGCAAGTCGCGGGCACCGGCAAGGCGCAAGTGACCTTCGACAAGATCGCACTCGACAAGGCGACGGAATACGCCGCTGAGGATGCCGATGTGACGCTGCGGCTCTGGCGTGCGCTCAAGCCCAGGCTCGCGGCCGAGGGCAAGACCACGGTCTACGAGACGCTGGAGCGGCCGCTAATCGCCGTGCTCGCCCGGATGGAACAGCGTGGCATCGCCATCGACCGCCAGATCCTGTCGCGGCTCTCGGGCGAGTTCGCGCAATCGCTGGCGCGGCTGGAAGACGAGATCTACGAGGTGGCCGGCGAGAAATTCCTGATCGGCAGCCCAAAACAGCTCGGCGACATCCTGTTCGGCAAGATGGGGCTTTCCGGCGCCAAGAAAACCGCGACCGGGCAATGGGCGACCGGAGCCGGCGTGCTCGAGGAGCTCGCCGAGCAGGGCCACCCACTACCCTCGAAGATCCTGGAATGGCGCCAGCTCGCCAAGCTGAAATCGACCTATACGGACTCGCTGCCGACCTATCTGCACCCGCAGACCAACCGGGTGCACACCTCCTATGCGCTGGCGGCGACGACCACGGGCCGCCTCTCCTCCTCCGAGCCCAATCTGCAGAACATCCCGATCCGCACCGAGGCCGGCCGCAAGATCAGGACCGCCTTCGTGGCCGAAAAGGGCCACAAGCTGATCTCGGCCGATTACAGCCAGATCGAACTGCGCCTGCTCGCCCATATCGCCGACATCCCGCAGCTCCGGCAGGCCTTTGCCGACGGTATCGACATCCATGCGATGACGGCCTCGGAAATGTTCGGCGTGCCGGTCCAGGGCATGCCGAGCGAGGTGCGGCGCCGCGCCAAGGCGATCAATTTCGGCATCATCTACGGCATTTCGGCCTTCGGCCTTGCCAATCAGCTCGCGATCAGCCGCGAGGAGGCCGGCGCCTATATCCGCAAATATTTCGAGCGCTTCCCGGGCATCCGCGACTATATGGACCAGACCAAGACCTTCGTGCGGGCCAACGGCCATGTCACGACGATCTTCGGCCGGGTTTGCCATTTCCCGGCAGTCGCCTCGAAGAACCCCTCCGAGCGCGCCTTCGTCGAGCGCCAGGCGATCAACGCACCGATCCAGGGCTCGGCCGCCGACATTATCCGCCGCGCCATGATCCGGATGGAGGGCGCGCTTGCCGCGGCCAGGCTCGACGCCCGCATGCTGCTGCAGGTGCATGACGAACTTGTCTTCGAGGTGCCCGACGCCCAGGTCGAGGCGACCTTGCCGGTGGTCCGCCAGGTGATGGTGGATGCACCGCACCCGGCTGTGCAATTGCGCGTGCCCTTGCAGGTCGATGCGCGGGCGGCCAGCAACTGGGACGAGGCGCATTGAGGCGCTGGAGTCTCAATCGCAGGAACCTTGCGCAAGAACCTTGGCGCAGGAACCTTAGCGCAGGAACCTTGCCTGCCAGTGCCACGTTATAGGTCCAACGCGCCGGGGGGCGCGCTTTGCGCGTTGGATATCGTCACATGCTCAGCTCGTCCGCCTGGCGACCGTTTCCGCGCTATATGGCGGAACCCGAGATCGAGGAGACTCAGGACGACGTCACGCCCTATGAGCACGACCTCATCGTCCGCTACGCCATTATCGGCATCTTCGTCATCCTGGCGACGACGACGCTCTATCTGACCAAGGTCATCGCCCTGCCGGTGACGGCGGGCGTCATCTTCGGCCTGGTGCTGGGACCGCTGGTCGACTGGCTGGTGCGCCGCGGCGTGCCGCAGCATCTGGCGGCAGCCATAGTGGTCCTGCTCGGGCTCAGCCTGATTCTTGTCTCGATCACCCTGCTCGCCGTGCCGATCGCCGGCTGGAGCGACCGGGCGCCGGCAATGATGGCGGCGCTGCAGGCCAAGCTCGCCAGCGTCTTCGTCTTCATGGACGAATTCAAGCGGGCAGCCGCCACGCTGACCGGCAAGAGCGGAGCGGAACTCAACGTCTCCCAAGGCAATCCGCTGCTCGATATCGCGGTATCGTCCTCGACGGCGGCGGGCGGCCTGCTGATCTTCGTCGCGACAGTGTATTTCTGGCTGGCGACGCGACGCCATCTCAAGGCGCGCGCGCTGCGGCTTTGCCTCGGGCGTGGCGCGCGGAAGTCCGCCGGTTCCTTCTTTCAGGAAATCGAGACGCGGGTCGCGCGCTATTTCGGCCTGGTGACGCTGATCAATCTCGGCATGGGCGTGATGGCTCTGGCGATCGCCTGGCTCGCGGGGCTGCCATTCCCCGTATTCTGGGGCGCGCTCGCTTTCCTGCTGAACTATCTCGCCTTCATCGGGCCGATCATCGTCACCGTGCTGCTGCTTGCAGGAGCGCTGCTGGACGCGCCCTCTCTCCTCGCCGCGATCTGGCCGGCAGCGGCGTATTTCGTGCTGCATCTGATCGAAGGCAATGTGGTGACCCCGGTCTTCGTCGGGCGCAGGCTCACCGTCTCGCCATTCCTGGTCTTCATCGGCTTCATCTTCTGGCTTTGGCTCTGGGGGCCGGTCGGGGCCGTGCTCTCGACTCCGATCCTGCTCGTGGCCATGGTGGCGCAGGAAGAATTTGCCGCATACCGCAAGGCGCAGCAGGCCGAGGCCACGCCCCAGGACGAGTCCGCTCAGCAGCCGGCACTGGCTAGTCGGCTATAAGGAACCTGCGCGCCATGCGTGCGTTAGGTCACGAAGCTCCGGAGTCATTCGAAGCGCATCCATCCATACGCAGTATCGCATCCATTCGCAGTATCGAGAGGGGGACATCAGACATGGCCAGCACCACTTCCGCGAAACGCCAGGCGGCCTCGGCGGTCAAACGCGCCAAGGATGAAGCCGTCGCAGGTGCCGAGGACATCGCTGCTGACGCCAAGGCCTCCGCACAGAAAGCCGGCCGCCGCGTCAAGCGCGAGACGAGCGAGATCGAAGCCAGTTTGACGCGCAGCGCCGAGGATCTGGCCGCAACCGTCACCGAAAAGCTTCGCGCCGTCGGCGTCGACACCGACAAGATGGTCGACGTCGCCAAGGAACAGGCGACCGATCTGCAGCGCATTATCGTGCAGGAGATCCAGGAGCGGCCGTTGCGCGCGCTCGGGGTGGCCGCGGCGGTCGGCCTGTTCGTCGGCTTCCTGTCGGCGCGATAAGTCATGTTCGGGGGGCTGGGAAGCTTCATCGCGTCGGAGATTTCCGGCGCGGTCAAGCGCAATGTCATCATCTACGGCCTGTACGGCTTCTCAGTCCTGCTGGTCCTGTGCGCGGCGGGCTATGCCCTGAACGCGCTGCACACGGTGCTGGCGCTGCGCTACGACCCGATCACGGCGAGTCTCTGGATCGCGGGCGGCCTGTTCCTCGCCGCCTTGCTGAGCCTGGGCGTCGCGGCCTATGTCAAGAATCGCCGGCGACCATCGCGGCCGCTGGCGACCACGGCATTGGCCGCCGCGCCGATCGCAGCCAGCCTGATCGGATCGTCGCGCATGGGCTGGCGCACGGCCGTCGTCGGAAGCGTCATCATCCTCGGCGCCCTGATCGGCAGGCAGTTCTTCAACCGTGGCGAGGACGACGAGGACGAGGCGTAATGGCCAGGGCTAGGCACTAGGGCAATTGCCCTAGTGCCTTGTTTCAGCGCGTTTTCTTCACACGAACCGGTGTCCGCTTCGCTCAAAAGCGCTCCAAGGCAAATGCGGCGCGGGCTCGACTGCCCCTGTCTTTTTACATAGGGATTGCGGATTCCGTCCTGTATCACGGTATCCATGTCTACTGAGGTAAGGCCCCGCAGCCGCTTGGCGCTGCCCAGCATTCCCGCCCTAGGCGCCCGCCTGCGATCGGCCACGACGACGATCATCGCGATCGGCGTCGTTGGCGTGGCGGTCATCCTGGCGGCCTGGATCAACGCGCAAGCGCGCGCCACCGCGGAACTCGTCTCGCATTCCATCGAGATTCGCGAGCGCTCCGAGCGTTTTCTCGGCCATATGCGCGATGCCGAGACCGGACAGCGCGGCTATCTCCTGACCCATGATCCAGCCTATCTCGGCCCCTACACGAATGGCCGAGCCGCCGCCCTGCCGGAACTCGACGCCTTGGCGCAGCTTGTCGAAGGCGATGCCGCGCAAACCGAACGCGTCGCCAAGGCGCGCAGCGAGGCTATCGCCAAGCTGGACGAGCTCGACTCCACGATCGCGCTCGCGCGGGCAAGCCAGCTTGATACGGCTGTCGCACGCGTGAAGGGCGGCAATGGCTTCTCGGTCATGGATGCGTTGCGCGGCACCGTGCAGCAGCTTCAGCTCGCCGAGAACATCCGCCTCGTCGCGCTCAATCGCGCCGAGGAGCGCAGGCGGCTTCTGGCCAGCATCGGCATCGTCGTCGCGCTGGCCGGACTTGCCTTCGCCGCCTGGCAGCAATTGCGCACGCGGCAGCGCCGCAGCACCCTGCTCGCCTCCAGCAATGCGCAGCTCGAGCGGATCGTGAGCGAGAGAACCCAGCAGCTCGAGAACGAGCGACTGCGCATCGAGGCGCTGCTGCGCGACGTCAACCACCGCGTCGGCAACAACCTCGCAATGGTCTCGGCGTTGCTCAACGTCCAGAGCCGGCAGACGCGCGAGCCTGCCGTGCGCAACGCCCTCTCCCAGGCGCAATCGCGCATCCAGGCGATCGCCGCCGGGCAACGCCGCCTGCGCCTCGATATCGAAACCGACGAAATCGACGCCCAGCCCTATATGGAGGATCTCCTGGCCGAGATCGGCAAGGCGGCCGAGGGTCGGCCGATCGAGATCGTATTGGAGATGGATTCGATCCGCTTGCCTGGCCGCGACGCCGTGTCCTTCGTCGTGATCGTCAACGAACTCGTGACGAACGCAATCAAGCACGCTTTCCCCGACAATGCGCCGGGGCGAATCGTCATCCGTTTCAGCGAGCATGACGAGGACGGGGCGACCCCGCTTCTCCTGACGGTCGAGGATAACGGCGTCGGGCTGCCGGTGGTCGAGGCGGATACCAAGGGCCTTGGTCAGACGGTGATCGCCAGCCTGTTGCGCAGCATGCGGGCAACGATGACAAGTGAGCCGCTTTCGCCCGGTTCCGAGCGCCCTGGCTCCAAGGTCACGCTGACCTTCCCGAAACGCGATTGAATTTGGCTAGAGCATTGTTTTGACGCGTTTTCTTCACGCGAACCGGCATCCACTTCGCTCGAAAACGCTCTGGAGCAGGATGCGAAAAAGTGGGAACCGGTTTTTCGCGTTGATCCTGCTCTAACTCCTTGATGAGAGCCGCCGGCTGTTAGTCCAGCTTGATCGCGCTCGACACAAAGCTCGCGATCTCGCGCGTGGAAAAGGGCTTGCGCAGGAAGCGCACGTCACGCAGCGATGTGGGCACATCGTTGGGGAGTGAGCCCGAGACGAACGCGAAGGGCGTGCCGCTCTGGAGCAGGCTGGTCGCGACATCGAAGGTCTTGCCGCCGACGACATCGATATCGAGCAGGGCGCAGGACAGGTGCGACGCGGCCGCCAAGCGCGCACCGGCAACCGATTCGACGATGATCAACTCGGCGCTGTCACCAAATTGTTCTGCCACGGCTGCTTCGATGTCCATTGCGATGAACGGGTCGTCTTCGACGATCAGGATGCGGATATCGGACATCAATCCAGCCTCCCTTCCTCTGCTCTCTTGTCGTAACATGCCGAGAGAACGTCAGAATGCTTGCGATGTTCCGACAGCTTCCTCCAAACATGTTGGGAAATCGTCAAATGCGACTCAATTTGCAGCGATAAGGTTAGCGAATCGTAGCAAACCTTCAGAGGCGTCAGTTATTTGCGACCTCAGCGGCGTCTGGACTTCGCCAGCGTCAGCTCGAACCCGGTCACGCCGATCGCCACGTTGATCCCGCGCGCGCCCTGAAGCGAAAGCGGCTGCAGGGTGACATCGCCGTTATTGCCGCCGACGAGCAGATTGCCGGAGCCTCCCGTCCCTGCGGAGCCGCCCACCGTCGCGCCGCCATAGCGGCCGGCAAGCGCGCCCAGCGGGGCCCGAGCATAAGGACCGTAGACCCGCCAGGACATCGTGTTGCTGCGGATCGTGCCGAGATCGAGGCCGAAGTTCCTGACGACGCCGATATAGCGCTGCCCCGGACCGCGGCGCGGCGTGAAGCGACACTCCATCGGGCGTTGCGATGTCACCACCAGACCCAGCCCCGCGCCGACGCTGCAGTTGAGGCGCCCCGCCGGCGGACCTGACTGGGCGAAGGCCGGAGCCTGGAATGCGAGCAGGCCCGCAGCCGCGGCAGCAAGGATCGCAACAGTTTGAAACCGGGGAAGCGGGGCAGCCATATTGAAACTCCTCACGATCGAATGACGCTGAAACGCCGCAAACGCTCCACAGTTCCTCATTAAACGGAACCTGGTTGGAGGTGTTGCGTTATACTCAGCTTCGAGACGGAAAACCCACATGCTCATCAGCTTCCTCCAGGACGATGCGTCTGCCAAGGGACTGGCTTGCATGGGGCTAGCTCGCAAGGGACTAGCCTGGCGAGGCGCGGTGCACGCACCGCCGTTCTGGGAACTGGAAGAGCTGATCGCACAGGGCCATGACACCAGGACGGCTCTGGAGATCATTGCGGTGCGGCGCGGCGAAGCCGAAAGGCAGGACCGCCACCCCGCTTGCGACATTGCCTCCCCCTCGCCCATTCCCGCTTGAAACCAGCGGCTGGCAGTTCGCATCCTGGATTCCCGGTGTTTAGAGCATTCGGACGGAACCGTCCGAATGCGACGTGATCTAGCGACGGATATGTCCGCACCGCCCCGGATGACACGCCTATCCCGGACAGGTTGGGCAGCGCTGTGATGTGAGGATTCAGCTGTCGAGGGCAGCAGCGCTAAGCACGGCCAGGACCGTGGTAGCAGCCAAGGCGAGCGACAGGGCTTCCGCCGTCAGCGCGCCTGCGGCCACGACGCCACCAAACAGAACCACCGCCATCGAACCGCCCGTGATCAGGGCCGCAACAAACGTCGTCGCCATGGACCAAGACCTCCCGAAAGGCGACCGGTTTGGTCCGGCCTGCCATTGCGCGTAACGCCGGAGCGACCCACTGGTTCCTGCCTCGTTCATGCGCCCTGATCGGTCCACCCATGCTTCCCCGGTCGACCTAAGCCGACAGTCCCGAACGACGAAAAAAGCCGGCGGCATGGAAATACCGCCGGCTCTCATCAATAGGTTAGAGCAGGATCAAGCTGCCTTGCGGCCGGCCCGGCGATCGAAGAACAGAGCCTGGCTGATCGCAGCCTTCACCGCCTCGGGCTGGAACGGCTTGGTGATCAGAAAGGCCGGTTCCGGCCGGTCACCGGTCAGCAGACGCTCTGGATAGGCGGTGATGAAGATCACCGGCACATCAATCGAGGAGAGGATCTCGTTGACGGCGTCGAGGCCGGAGCTGCCATCGGCGAGCTGGATGTCGGCCAGGACAAGGCCGGGGCGCTTCTTGGCGACGAGGGCGATCGCCTCACGATGCGTGCGGGCGACACCGGTCACGGTATGGCCGAGTTCCTCCACCATGGTCTCGATGTCGAGTGCGATGATCGGCTCGTCCTCGATGATCAGCACATCGGTCGCGACCTGCTCGGCGATCTCCTGACCGGCCGCTTGGATGAGGCCGGCAGCGTCGGACGCTGAAATATCCATGATCGTGGCGACCTCCTCGATCGAGAAACCTTCGACGGTGCGTAGCAGGAAGGCCTGGCGCGGCCGCGGCGTCAGCGCTTCGAGATTGCGCTCGGCCGAGGGCCGATCGGTCTCGGCGGAGCGCGCGCCCGTGGCGTTGAGGCTGACCGAGGACCACAGCTTCAAAAACGTATGGTAGAGGCCGAGCCTGGGATCGAACCCGCGCGGGAACGAAGAGGGATCGTCGACGAGTGCTTCAAGCATCGCGACGACATAGGCGTCTCCGCTCGCCTGCGTCCCGCTCAGCGCCCGGGCGAACCGGCGCAGATAAGGCAGGTGCGGCGCAATTTCTTTCGCAATCGACATGCAAAGATCCCTTGATAACAGGCCGAAAATGAGCACCTGCGGTGGCTTTCTGACAAGCAATTTATTTTTTGTTCTTCGTGGAACCTTTTCCGCTAAAGCCTGTTATCTGGCCGTATAAGTGCCGGCTTGGGCGGGTCGGCATGATCAAGCGCGGGACCAGCTGGAAAAGCAGGCTTGCTTTCGTTGCGAGGGCTGACATGAACAACGCGAGCGTCTCGATGGCGGAATCCGGCGGGGGTGACAATGACGAGGTCGAACTGATCCTCGATCCCAGAGTGCAGGAATCGATCGGGCGGTCTCTGAAGGCGCATTACGACGATATCGTCAACGCGCCGGTGCCCGACAAATTCCTGGTGCTGCTCGCCCAGCTCGAAGCTCAGGAAGCCCGCGCCGCTTCGGGGAACATGTCCGAATGAGCGCCTCTGATTTCAAAGACGGGCTGATCAAGGAGATCCCGAATCTGCGCGCCTTCGCGGCCTCGCTTTCCGGCTCGATGCAGCTCGCCGACGATCTCGTGCAGGACACGCTGCTCAAGGCCTGGGGCAATTCGGAGAAATTCGAGCCCGGCACGAGCCTGCGCGCCTGGCTCTTCACGATCCTGCGCAATACCTATTATTCGCTCTACCGCAAGCGCGGGCGGGAGGTGCAGGACAGCGAGGGCACCTATGCTGAGCGCATGGCGACGCATGGCAACCAGGAAAGCCATCTCGACCTGGCCGATTTCCGCAAAGCGCTCGCCAAGCTGCCCGAGGAACAGCGCGAAGTGCTGATCATGGTTGGCGCGACCGGGCTGTCCTATGAGGAAACCGCCGAGATCTGCGGCGTCGCCATCGGCACGATCAAGAGCCGGGTCAACCGCGCCCGGACGAAGCTGGCCGAGCTGCTTTCGATCGGCGGCCTTGACGATCTCGGGCCAGACCGCAAGAGCGCGGCCGCCATTCAAAGGGCCGGTTCCGAAATCGTCGGCCTCTAATGCGGCTGGCGCGCTTCAAGACCGTCAGAGGGCGCCTGCTCGCGCTGCTGATCGGCATAGCGCTGCCAATCGCCTGCCTGACCGCGATCACCGCCGTCACCACCTACCAGACCGTCACCGCCGCGATCCGCGCGTCCCAGATGCGCACGGCCGAGGACTACGCCGTGCGCACTCGCGTCTGGTATCGCGGCGCCTTGCGGTCGCTGCTCGCCGGCGGTTCCGCATTGGCCCTGAACCCTCGCGACAGCAGCGATTGCGGCAAAGTCGGCGGCCAGACGCTCGCTCGGGTCGCCGGCTATCGCGCCATCCATATCCTGCCGCAGAGCGGCGGCGCCTGCGCCTTCTCGCTCGATCCCGAGGTCAACGCCGCCGATCTCGCCGCGGCAACGGCATCGTTGCAGGCAAAACCCCCGGTTCAGATCTGGGCCGGGGCGGAGCTCGCCCAGGCGCGCTACGACCATGTGACGCTGGGTGGCAAGCGCTATCTCGCCGTCTATGCGCGAAGCGACGATGCCGGCAGCCCGATGCGGGAAGGCTTGCTGCTGGTCGATCCGGAGTTGCTGGACCAGGTCTTCGACCTCGGCGACGGCGAGCCTGGACTCGTGGTCGCCCTGGCCGGCCGCGACGGTGACATCATCGTTTCGCGCGGTGCCGCGAAGCCGGACGACACTTCATGGCTGCCGGCGCAAGACCTGGCGTCGCGAGACCTGGCGTTACCGGCGAAGGAGCCCTGGCAGACGCAGAGCCGCGCCGAGGTCTTGCGCGTCTACGCCACCCACACCGTCGCCGACCCTGATTTCTACATCGTCGCCAGCTTCGACGATGCGCCGGGGCGGGCGGCCCGGACACAGTTTCTGGTGCTGCTACTGGCGCCGCTGATGACGCTGGCTCTGCTCTGCGTGGTCTATCTGCGCGCGATCGACAAGCATTGCGTGCGCTGGCTGCGCGGCATCGAGGCGGCAGCCAGGACACGCTCGACCCTGACGACGGCACGCGCGGTGATCGCCGACGACATGCCAAGCGACATCCGCAGCGTCGCGGAAGCTTTCAACATCATGGTCGAGGAGCAGGAGGTCAGGCAGCGCAAGCTGCAGACGGCGCTCGACGACAACCGTTTCCTCGTTCGCGAACTGCATCACCGCGTGAAGAACAGCCTGCAGGTGGTGCAGAGCTATATCGGTCTGACCAAGCGCGATTACCGCGGCGAGGCGCGGATGGCTTTGGCCGACGCCGAATGCCGCGTTCACGTGCTCTCGGCCGCCTATCGCTTCACGCTCGCCGATGGCGAGATGCAGCCCGTGCGCGTCGACCTCTTCGTCGACGATGTAGTGACGATGATCTCGAACCTGCTGCGCCGCCGCGACCAATGGGTCACCAGCACCGTCGAGACGCGCGCCTCGCTCTCGGTCGACCGGATCATCCCGCTCGGGTTCCTGATCGTCGATGTGATGTCGCGCGCGCTGCGCAGCACGCCGGGCGTCAGCATTCAGATCTCCGTCTCCGACATCGACGACGGGATGATCGAGATCGCCATCGAGGCCGATCGCGAGATCGCACATAGCGAGCCGCCCAAGCTCTTCGCCGGCCTCGTCACCCAGATCGAGGCGGTTCAGGCAGGCGCACCGGAAGGGTCGCGGCTTGGCGCCTGGAGGGTCGCCCATTCCGCCTGACGCGTTTTCTTCACGCGAGCCGGTACCCACGTCACTCGAAAACGCTCTACATCCTTGTTTTATCGCATTTTCTTCACGCGAACCGGTGTCCACTTCGCTCGAAAATGCTCTAGGGAGCGCCGCGCCATCAGGCCGGCTTGTCGATCGGCTCGATATTGACGCCGACGCTCAGCCCGAGAAACGAGCCCGTCCCCCCGGTGAAACTGCCGGAGACCGGCGAGGCATCCTCGGGCACGCGCGCGACGGCGACGCGCAGAAGTTGCCTGTCAGCGACAAGATCATTGGTCGGGTCGAACTCCACCCAGCCATCGCCGGGGATGAAGACATCGGCCCAGGCATGGGTCAGGCCGATGCTGGAGACCAGCCCGGCCGCGTCGGGCGAGCGGTCGTGAATATAGCCCGTCACGAAACGCGAGGCGAAGCCCATGCGCCGGGCGAGCTCGATGAAGAGCCAGGCATAATCGCGGCAGGAGCCGGCCAGCCCCCGCAGCGTATCGGCGGGATGCTGGGTGCCTTCGTCGAAGCGCACCGCATAACTCAGCCCGGTATAGATCGCATGGGCGAGATCGCGCAGCAGATGCCCGGAACCATGGCCGATGCGGGCGCGAAAATCCGCCAGCCATTGGTCGAGCAGGCCGTCAGGGTCGGCTGCAGCGAGATCGAGATAGGGCTGGAGCACGGCGCGCTCCGCTTCGCTGTAGACGACGCCGGTCACGGCTGCGGGATTCTCGATCTCGGTGCGCAGCAGGGCCGAACCAAAGCGCTGGATCACCAGCTCGCTGACGATGTCGAGCGTATTGGCCGGCGCGTCGAAATTCGCGACCGCGACCGAATTGCCATAAGCATCGTGCATCCAGCGCAACCGCGCCCGCGGAGCGATCGACAGCGCGGTATCGACCACCCGCAGATCGAAGGAATCGCGCGGGCGCAGCATCAGCCGATGCGGCCCGAATTGCACCGGAGCGGCATAGCGATAGGTGGTGGCGTGACGGATGCGTAGATACATCGTATCCCCCTGGCCGCTTCTGCGACAGCATCCGCGACGAACAAAAACGAGCCGCCCGGAGGCGGCTCGAAGTGCATCGCGCGAGGGAGCGCTGGGTCGTCAACGCGCGACCCCGGAAACGGTTCCGCCCCCGCGAAAATAAATCAAATCAGCGGATGATCACCCTTGGACCACTCTCCGCCATGGCCTGCTGCGAGGTGGCGATGGCGCGCTTGGTGCGATCGACGACCTTCTGGCCGGAATCCACGGAAGCGAAGCGGGTATCGGTCGGCTCATGGCGCTCAGTCTTGGCCTGCGCGACCGTGCTCGAGCTCTGGTCGTCGGGGCGCTGCCAATCCGCGCCGAATGTCAGGCTGGCGACGGCCACGCCCATGAAGCCGAAGAACAGGCCAGCGCGTTTGATGGGGGCAAGGCTGTCATTCAACATCTGTCTCTCCCAACGCCACAACCAGCCACCATCAGCCGGTTTATGCAGGAGTTAACGCAAGGATCGCCTCACAGTTCCATTTCGGCACGATCGGGGCGCGGACCGGCGATCACGTCGACGTGAACCGCCTCTCCTCAAGCCGCGTCGTCATTGGCGGAGCCACGGCTGCGGAACAGCCGCCAGAGTGATTTACCCAGTCGCCGCGAGCTCAAATGAGCGCCGACGAGGCGCTTCTCCAGCGTGATCTTGCGGTCATGGAACTCCTCGAGACCGATCCGATGGCCGACGCTGATCACCGTCGCATGGGCAAGCTCGCCCTCGAACAGACCCAACAGCGTATTCTGGCTATCCTCGTCCAGCGCCGAAGTCGCCTCGTCCATGATGACGATGTCGGGCTTCTGGATGAGGAGGCGGGTGAAGGCGACGCGCTGACGCTCGCCGCCGGAGAGGATCTGATCCCATCGATCCTCGTCATCGAGGCGCTTGGCGAGATAAGCCAGCCCGCAGCGCTTCATGGCAGCGATGACGACATCATCTGGGATCGGCGCATCCGCTTGCGGATAGAGCAGCACGGTGCGGAAGCTGCCCATCGGCAGATAGGGCTTCTGCGGCACGAAGGCGATCGACTTGCCACGCGGCACCTCAATCCGTCCCGAACCCCAGGGCCACAACCCCGCCAAGGCGCGGATCAGCGTGCTCTTGCCGGAGCCGCTTTCGCCGACGATCAGCACCTTCTCGCCCAATTCGATCACCACCGAGGCATCGGCGATGACCACGCGGCCATTGCTGTGGGCGATCGAGAGATTCTCGATATGGATCGCGCCATCTTCGCTCTCACCGAGGCTGATCTGGGTTTCGCCTTCCATGATCGTGCCGACATCGAGCGCCTCCAGCGCCTCCTGGAGCTCGTCGACGCGGGCCACCGAGGCGAACCACTCGGCCAGCCGCACGAAATTGTCGACGAACCAGATCAGGGCCGCTTGCACGGCGCTGAAGGCCGCGACGACCTGCATCACGGCACCCAGCGTGACCTCGCCCGAAAGATATTTCGGCGCGATCAGCAGCAGCGGCACGATCGGAAACAGCGCGCCATTGGTGTTGAGCACCAGCGCGATGACGCCTTGCTGGCGGATGACGCCCAGCCAGGCCGCGACGACGCGGCCGTAATTCTCGCCGACGGAGGTCCGTTCATCGGCATCGCCGCGGATCAGCGCAATGCTCTCGGCGTTCTCGCGCAGCCTTGTCATCTCGGCGCGAAACTGCGCCTCCGCTTCGTTCTTCGCCGAGATGCGGCCGACCAGCGGCCGACCGGCAACATAGGCGGCGAACGAGGCGATGATCGCATAAAGGATCGCCGCGATCGCCATATAGCTCGGGATCACGATCTCCACACCGCCGAGCACGAAGCGGGCCGAACCTGCGACATGCCAGAGGATGGCGGCGAAGGTCGCAGCGGTGACGGCCGCGCTGATCAGACCGATCGCGAATTCGACGAGCGGTTCGACGGCGAGGCGGACATCCTCCGCGATACGATATTCCGGCGCGCTCTGCTCCTTGGCGGTGAACTGCATCCGGTAATAGCGCTGGTCGGCGATCCACCAGCCGGCGATGCGGCGCGTCAGATCTTCACGCCAGCGCATCTGCAGCAGCATGCGGCTGATCACCAGCGCCGACAGCGTCAATGCCGAGACCGCGATAAGCAGCGGCAACCAGCCGATCGTGCCCCAGACCGCCGCGACATCGCGCTTTTCGAGAGCGTCGAAGAACAGCCGATTCCAGGCATTGATTCCGACGGCGGTCGCGATCTGTGCCGCGACGAAGACAAGCACGACGATCGTCAGCCCCCAGGCACGCAGCCGGGTTTTGCCCATCCAGAATTTCAGTGCCGTCGCGAAGAAGCGGCTCATACGCGAGCGTTTCGGGACACTCAGCGTGTCGGACATGCAGCGGCCACTCCAGAATCGTCACGGCACCATGACGGACGCTGATCGAGAACGTCCTGCCGCGGCGCAAGTTCCCTTGCCGCTCCACGCATGCTGCGCCGCACAAGACAAGAATGCGTGCGAGAAACACGTGCAAGACGGGAACAAGTGACAGGATGCCGGGTTATCCTCTCCGGCCAGACGCGCATGCCGGCAGCCATTGCAAGAGCGGATCAATCGACAGGATGGCGACAAGCGCGAATCAGAGCCGCATCGGCGTGCCCTGCCTGGCCTGTCCGCTCCGGCTCAAGCCGGCCTTCAAGGACAAGACCGACGATGAGGTGCGCTTCATCCAGGCGATGAAGACAGAGCATCGCCTGCTGCCAGCCGGCGCCGACATCATCCGACCCGGACAGGAGGACGCGGCGCTCTACACGCTCTTCTCCGGCTGGGCGTTCCGCTACAAATCCCTGCCCGACGGCCGGCGCCAGATCCTGAACATCCTGCTGCCGGGAGACCTCGTCGGCTTGCAGGCGTCCCTGCTGAGCGCCGCCCAGCACGGCATCGAAGCCCTGACCGAGGTCGAGCTCTGCGCCTTTCCACGCAAGCGGCTCTGGGATCTGTTCGTGCGGATGCCGAGCCTGTCTTATGAGATCGCCTGGCTCGGCTCGCGCGATGAGAGCCTGCTCGACGAGAACCTGACCTCTGTCGGCCAGCGCAATGCTGCCGAGCGCATCGCAGCGCTGCTGATCTCGCTCCATCGTCGCGCCGACGCGCTTGGCCTGGTGAGCGAGAACAGCTTCCGGTTTCCACTCTCGCAGCAGCAACTCGCCGACGCGCTCGGATTATCGCTCGTCCACACCAGCAAGACATGGGCGAAGCTGCGCCGGGCCGGCCTTTTCGCGATCTCAGGCGGGCGATTGACCTTGCTCAATCCGCGCCTGACCGCTCGCATGGCCTCGCTTTTCGAACAGGAACGCGAGCCGAGACCGCTGATCTGAAGGCGCCGCCTGCCTCAGCAAGCGGCAGATCTTCGTGCCCTCAAGGCTCTTGAACCCTATATGTCGGGCAGGTAACGTCATTATTTCGTCATGGTTGCCGCATGTTGCGTCAGCATCAGGGGTCAAATGTCTCAAACTCTCCACCATCGTCGTCCGCGCACCGGCTCTCTGGCTGCAAGGCTAGGCCAGTCGAGCATGGCCGTGCGCATCGAGGATGAGGTGCGCGTGACCGCTGCCGACCTCGTCGACAGCATGGCCGAGGCGCGCTTGAGGGTCGCCGCGGTCCGCTACAAGGTCGAAGGCGAGGTCCGCCAGAAAGCCGAGAAGTTCAGGACCCATGTTTCCAGGGTTGCCGGCGAGGCCAAATCGAAGCTGAGCGACGAAGCTCGCTTCATCAAGTCGTGGATCGACGATCCCGGCCGTACCGGCTCCGTGACGCCGTCCAGCCCGTTCCTGGCGCGACGCATGGCGTCCTTCGTCGACCCCGCCATTCCCGGGCCGGTGATCGAGATCGGCCCCGGTACCGGGCCGGTGACCGAGGCGCTGATCGAACGCGGCATCAGCGAGGAACGGCTCATCCTGGTCGAATACAGCCCGGAATTCTGTGCGCTGCTGCGCCAGCGCTTTCCCCGCGCGACCGTGGTGGAGGGCGACGCCTATGCGCTTTCGACGACGCTGGCAGGCCACCTCCAGGAGAAGGCGATCGCCGTCGTCTCCAGCCTGCCCCTGTTCAATCGCCCGCCGGCGATGCGCAGCGCGCTCGCCAAGGACGCCTTCGCCTTGCTGGTCGAGGGCGCACCCCTGATCCAGTTCACCTATTCGGTGATCTCACCCGTGCCCCGCAAGGGCTCCGGGCTGAAGGCCTTCGCCTCGGATTGGGTCTTGCGCAATATCCCGCCCGCCCGCGTCTGGGTCTATCGCCAGGCGACATAGGGCTTGCGACACAGGGCATGGGACATGGGGCATGGGACATAGGGTTTGCGAGGCGGCCTTCCCGACGCCCTGATTGCTCGGACATAATCGGGCGCTTCATTGCATCCGCGCAATCGTGACATCGCGCTCGGCAGCCTTGGCGTCGCGGGTGCAACGGCATAGCCTTCATGCCAGTCGCTCCCGACCGTCCTGATCCGACCGAGGCCGTCATGTCCGCACCCAAAATTCTGGTTTTCTCCGGCTCGTCGCGCCCCGGCTCGCTCAATGCGAAGCTCGCGGCCCTGGCGGCAAAGAAGCTCACCGCGGCGGGAGCGCAGGTCACGCTGATCTCGCTCGCCGACTACCCCTTGCCGCTGGTCGATGCGACGGGCTTCGGCCATGCGCCGCAGCCGGCCCATGACCTGCGTGCGCAGATCGACGCTCATGCCGGCCTGTTCATCGCCAGCCCGGAGTACAATGCGGGCTATGCGCCGGCGCTGAAGAATGCGCTGGACTGGGCGAGCGTCGCCAAGCCCGGAGCGCCTGCGACCGGGCTGGCCGGCAAGGTCGTGGCGCTCGGCGGAGCCTCGCCGGGCGCTCTGGGCAGCTATCGCGGTCTGACGCAGCTGCGCACCGTGCTGGAGCTCGGTTTCGGCGCGCTGCTGATCCCCGAGATGGTTGCGGTCGGCGGCGCCGACAAAGCCTTCGGCGAAGATGGCGAGATCACCGACCCCCGCACCAGCGGCTTCCTCGACGCGGCTCTGGAGCGCTTGATCAAGCTGTCCAGCCAGCAGGTCTGAACCCGACCGTCGTCACTGCAACTCGCAAGGCCCTTTCGCGGGCGAGAGTCGCCAGAGCATGTCGTCGGGCTTGCTCGGGATCTTGACGGCCTTGTCCGCGATTTCCTCGGCATCATAGGGGTTGGGGTTGGCGACGATGCCGTCGCTCCTGACGTCGAGCGTGCCGCCGGGGCCGGCGTCGATGCGCCAGGACCCGGCCTCCCATTCCGGCTGACAGCGCAGGCCCTTGCCATTCGGCCGGCAGAAGCCGCCGAGCTGATAATCATAGCCTGTCGCCGCATTGCGCCGGCGCAGGTTGATGTAAAACTGGACATAGCTGCCGCCCGGCTCCGGCGGCACGGCATCGGGCAGGTGAACCAGCCGGATGCTCGCCACAAGCTGCCCCGGATGCGCCTTGAGATGGCTTTCGTCGTAGTCTCGCTCCCAGCAAGCGGCCTGTTTTGGTGGCAGCTCGCGTTCGAGCGGGCGCGCCGAGGCGGGCAAGGTGAGGCAAAACCCCAGCATCAGGGCAGAGATCGCGGCCATCTGCATCGCATCGGCTCCCGGCGGTCTATTCTCCCGCGCTGAAGATCACGACAGATCCAGGCGCAGCGCAACGGCTTTCATCCAGAGGCGCGCTTGACCCACCTGGACGGCTCAGGCTTGTTGCGCGAGCCAAAGCGTTTTCGAGCGAAGTGGACGCCGGTTCCCTCGCGACAAACGCGAGGCGTTTGCGCGGAGAAAACACGTTAAAACAAAAAGCTAGCGCAATTGAGCGATCCAATCGGATCGCTCAATTGCGCTAGGACGGGCCGCAAAGCCGGCGGGGTGGAAAGCTTGACGGACATAACCCGACTGGTCCGCGATATCGCCCAGGACATGGCGGCAGCCGAGGATCGCGGCGCGGTCGCGAGCTATATTCCACCCCTGGCGACGATCGACCCCAGCCGTTTCGGGCTCTGTATCGTCACGGCGGATGGCGCGGTCCATGCCGCTGGCGACGCCGAGCAGGCCTTCTCGATCCAGAGCGTCTCGAAGGTGTTCGCGCTGACGCAAGCGCTCGGCAAGATCGGCGACACGCTCTGGCGTCGCGTCGGCCGCGAGCCCTCCGGCACGCCCTTCAACTCGATCGTCCAGCTCGAGCGCGAACAGGGCATTCCGCGCAACCCCTTCATCAATGCGGGCGCGCTGGTTGTCGCCGACATCAACCTCGCCGGGCATGAGCCGCGCGTGGCGATCGGCGAATTGCTGCGCTTCGTGCGCTATCTCGCCGATGACGACACGATCACCATCGACGAGGCGGTGGCGCGCGCCGAACAGGCGACCGGATTCCGCAATGTCGCGCTCGCCAACTATATGAAGGCCTTCGGCAATATCCAGCACGCGCCGGAGCTGACGCTCGGCGTCTATTTCCACCAATGCGCCATCGCGATGACATGCCGGCAGCTTGCCATGGCCGGGCGCTATCTGATGCATGGCGGGCTCTACCAGCCCGGCGGCGCACGCGTCGTCTCGGCCCAACGGGCGCGCCGTATCAACGCGCTGATGCTGACCTGCGGCCATTACGACGCCTCGGGCGATTTCGCCTTCCGCGTCGGATTGCCGGGGAAATCGGGTGTCGGCGGCGGAATTCTGGCGATCGCGCCCGGGAAGGCCTCGATCGCGGTCTGGTCGCCGGGGCTGAACGCCAATGGCAACTCCAAGCTGGGTACGCAGGCGCTGGAGCGGATTGCCGAAGCGACGGGCTGGTCGGTTTTCAGCGCGACCTAGATGTGAGCTCTCAATAGTTGATCCGCGAAACCGCCCGGAGTTCGTCTGCGGTAGCCGTCGGAAATCCGAAGAACTCCAGATAGGCCGGGATCTGCTCGAACAGCATGTCGGTGCCGATCTGGAAGGCGCAGCCACGGGCGCGGGCCGCCGCCAGGAAGGGCGTGATCTCCTGCTTCATCACGACCTCGCCGACGAAAGCCGAGGGCGCGATGCGCTCGACGTCGACCGGCAACGGATCGCCCTCCTTCATGCCGAGCGGCGTCGCATTGACGACGATGTCGTAGCCGGCGGGGTCGTTGGAGCCGACCGAGACCTTGAGCTTGGGATAATGGGTGCGCAGGCGCTCACTGAGCCCCTCCGCCATGGGGGTGTAGGCGTCGAACAGGCCAAGTTCGGCGACGCCAGCCTTGGCCAGCGAGGCCGCGATGGCAGAGCCGACGCCGCCCGCGCCGACCACGAGCGTACGCGCGCCCAGGAGCGTGCGGCCCTTGCGCAGGACGCCACGCACGAAGCCTTCGCCATCGAACATATCGCCGATAAGCGATCCATCGGGACCAAGGCGGATCGCGTTGCAGGCGCCCGCGACCTTCGCCGTGGTCATGACCTCGTCCAGGAGCGCGATCGTCGCGACCTTGTGCGGCATGGTGACGAGAGCACCATGAATGTTGGAGAGCCTGAACAGCGGCTTGAGAAAGGCGGCATAATCCTGCGCCTTGCAGCCCATCGGCACGACGACGGCATCGATGCCGTGCTGCTCGAAATAGGGATTGTAAATCATCGGCGCCTTGAAGGACTCGGTCGGATAGCCGAGATGGGCGATGAGCTTCGTCGTGCCGCGTATCATGGCGAACAGGCTTTCATGGTCTTGCTTTGCCGAGGCCGGCCCCTCATCGCGTGATCGTCACAGCCGCGCCCGAGCGTGCGCTCTGGCCGATCGCGTCCAGGGTCAGGGCGATGTCGATGGATTCGGCGGGCGTCGCGCCGGTCCAATGCGCGACGCCTTGCGTCACCAGACGCTGAAACGACTCGGCTTCGGCCAGGAAGCCGTTGCCGGGCGCGACCTCGATGATCTCCGGGACGGCCGCGATGGTAGTTCCGCGCCGCAGCGTCAGGACCGGCGGGCCGCCGACTGGGGGATGGTTGAGGTAGCTGGTCTCGATCGTCCCGGCGTCGCCGGCGATCAGGGCATGGCGGTGATAGGCCGTAGCGAAGCTGCAGGAAACCTGCGCCAGCGCGCCGCTCGGAAATTCCAATGACGCCACGACGCTGAGATCGACGCCGGTCTCGCTCCAGCGAGCCATGGCGCTGACGCGTTCGGGCCGCTCGCCCGCGGCCAGCAGCGCAAGGCTGACGGCATAGCTGCCGGCATCGAGCAGCGCGCCACCGCCGACCTCCGGCTTCAGGCGGATATTGCTCGGGTCGGAAAAGGCGACGCCGAAGCTGGAGCGGATCAATTGGACCTTGCCGATCGCGCCTTCCGCCAGCAAGTCGCGCAGCTTCAGGGTCTGCGGCTGGGCGCGATAGGGATAGGCCTCGACGAGATGGCGTCCGAGCCGTTGGGCGGCTGCAAACATGGCGCGCGCCTCGACTGCCGTCATCGCCAGCGGCTTTTCGCAGAGTACATGCTTGCCCGCTTCCATGGCGCGGATCGACCATTCCGCATGGAGCGAATTCGGCAGCGGATTGTAGATCGCGTCGATCTCCGGATCTGCCAGCAGGGCCTCATAGGAGCCGTGCGACCGCGGAATCCCGCATTCCTGCGCGAAGCGCTGCGCCTTGCCAGCATCGCGGCTCGCGACCGCCGCGACCGTCACGGTCTTTGACGGCGCAACCCCGCTGGTGAAAGCGCGCGCGATGTTCGCCGCGCCCAGAACCCCGATGCGCAGCGGCCGCGATCCCGTGTCATCCATGATGCATCTCCTCGAAGAGGTTGAACGGTCCCGCTCTCATCTAAAAGTGAGAGCAGGATCAATGCGAAAAACCGGTTCCCACTTTTTCGCACCCTGCTCTAATGGCTCGCCGCGATATCCAGGCATTTTAGTCGATCGCGATCATAGCGCCCGTCGCAGCCGACCGCTTGACGGCTTCGACCACCTTCAAGGTGTTGAGGCCTTCGCGACCCGAAACGACCGGCGTGGCACCGTCGCGGATGACCTCGCAGAAATGCCGGATCTGCGCCTTGAGCGGGTCTTCCGGCGTGAACGGCACGCGTTCGCGAATAAGCGGTTCCCACCAGCTTCGTTTGTCGGGGTTCGACCAGAGTTCGAGCTGCGGAATGGTCAGCGAGCCATGCGTTCCGCCGATCTGGTAGCAGGACTGGTCCTGCTGCGGGTAGGCCGGATTCTCGCCAGTGGTCAGCTCCCAGCTCCAGGGCGCGACGACCGAGTCCGAGACGTTCACCGTGCCGAGCACTCCGCTGGCGAAGCGCAGTAAGATGACGGCCGTCTCCTCCACCGCATTGCCACGGACCGCGTTCGATTCCTGCGCCTGCACCGAGACGATCTCGCCGCAGAGATAGCGCAACAGATCGACGTCGTGGATCAGGTTCAGGAAGACCGGCCCGGCGCCGGTCTCGCGACGCCAGCCGATCTCGAAATACTCATCAGGCTTCATCAGCCAGAAGCTGCCATGCAGCGTCAGGACGCGGCCAAGCCGACCGGCCTCGATGATCTCCTTGGCCTTCCGGATCATCGGATTGTAGCGGCGGTGATGGCCGACGAGCAGTGGAACCCCAGCCTTCTCGGCCGCCTCGACGAGTGTTTGAGCTGCCCCGACCGCGTCGGCGATCGGCTTCTCGACAATGGCCGGCACACCGGCCGCGATCACCTCCAACCCGTTCTGGACATGGAGCTGGTTCGGCGTGGCGATGATGACGCCGTCGGGGCGGTCAACCGCAGTGAGAGCGGCAAAGCTCTCATACCAGCGTGTCCCGAGCTTTTCGGCCAGATCGCGCCCAATCGGCGAGGGATCGACGATGGCCGACAGGATCGCGCCCGGCTCCGTCTCGACATGTTCGGCATGGCGCTTGCCGATCAGGCCGGCGCCCATCACGGCAAGTTTTACTGGCTTCATCTGATGCTCCGCTGAATCGTCGGCAACCAGAGGTCGCTCAGGCCGCCTTCTCGTCGATCAATCGCGCGACCCGCTGCAAGGCGAGCGAATAGCCCTGCGTGCCGAAGCCGGCGATGACGCCGTCGGCCCGCAGCGAGACATAGGAATGATGCCGGAAGGCCTCGCGCTTATGGACATTGGAGATGTGCACCTCGACGACAGGCGGCTCGAAGGTGTTGAGTGCATCGAGGATCGCCACCGAAGTGTGGGTGAAAGCGGCCGGGTTGATGACGATGCCACCAGCCTCATCCCGCGCCGCGTGAATCCAGTCGATGATCTCGTATTCGCGATTGCTCTGGTGGAAGCGGAGGTCGAGCTTCAATTCGCCCGCAAGCTTGCGGCATTCGGCTTCGACATCGGCCAAGGTGACATGGCCGTAGATATGGGGCTGGCGCTTTCCGAGCAGGTTGAGGTTGGGTCCGTTCAGGACATAGACGAGGCGGCTCATGATCGACTCCAGATGGCTTTATCGACGCGCGACTTCGCGTGAATTGCGCTAGAGCAGGATGCGAAAAAGTGGGAACCGGTTTTTCGCATCCTGCTCTAACTCCTTGATGAGAGACGGATTCAGATTTCCGGCTCTAGTGCTCGCGTAGGATCTCGCCGAGAAACTGCTTGGTGCGGGCGTGGGTGGGATTGCTGAAGAAGACCTGCGGCGGCGCTTCCTCGACGATCTCGCCTGAAGCCATGAAGATGACGCGGTCGGCGACCTGGCGGGCGAAACCCATTTCATGGGTGACGCAGATCATGGTCATGCCCTCCTCGGCGAGCGCGACCATGGTGTCGAGCACCTCCTTGACCATCTCGGGGTCGAGCGCCGAGGTCGGTTCGTCGAAGAGCATCACCTTGGGGCCCATGCAGAGCGCACGTGCGATCGCGACGCGCTGCTGCTGGCCACCGGAGAGCTGGGCCGGATATTTGTCGGCCTGCTCGAGGATCTTGACCCGGTCGAGCAGGCGGCGCGCATTGGCTTCGGCGTCCTTCCGGCTCTGGCGCAGCGTGCGCATCGGGGCGAGCGTGCAGTTCTCCAGCACGGTCAGATGCGGAAACAGGTTGAAGTTCTGGAAGACCATGCCGACCTCGCGCCGAATGGCATCGATCGTGCTGGAATCGTCACCGAGCGTGATGCCATCGACGCGGATGGCGCCCTTCTCATAGGCTTCGAGACGGTTGATGCAGCGGATCAGGGTCGATTTACCCGATCCCGACGGCCCGCACAGGACGATCTTCTCGCCTGCGCGGACCGAAAGGTTGATGCCGGTCAGAGCCTTGAACCCGCCATACCATTTGTCGACGCTCTCCATCACGATCATGGGCGTGTCCGTGGCTGGGCCGAGGTGATCAAGGCTGGTCATGACCGGGCTCCCGAAATGGACGTGTTGGCGTCAGGCAACGACGAAGGGAACGCCTTCGACGCTGGCGGGGAAGCTCGGCATCGGCACCTTGATCCACTTCGCGTAGATCTTCGCAAGCTCGCCATTGGCCACGATCTTGTCGATGAAGGCGTTCGCAGCCGCATTGATCTCCTTCTCGCCGAGCCGCGTGCAGGCGCCATTGAACAGGCGCTGGAATTCAAGCTTGTCCTCGAACGTGTCAGGCTTGGCGGCGTTGAGGCGTCCCACATAGAACATGTTGCCGCCAACGGCCTGGACCTGGCCCGAGATGAGTGCCTGGATGGTGGCGGCATCGTCATCGAAGCGCCGGATCGTGGTGCCTTCCGGTGCGTTCTTTGTGACCTGCGTGTCCTGCGTGCTGGAGCGCGGTACGCCGATTGTCAGCTTGCCCATGTCGGCATTGGTCTTCACCACGATCGTCTTCGGCGCCACCAGCGTGATGTAGTTCGCGACATAGGGCTTGGAGAACTGCACCGCCTTGGCGCGCTCCGGCAACATCGCCATGGTCGCGAACAGAATATCGACGCGGCCTGCCGTCAGTGCGGGAATGCGGTTGGCCACGGCAAGCGGCACGAATTCGACGGTCACTCCGAGCTCCTTGGCGAAGAGTTCTCCGACATCGGCGTCGAGGCCCTCTTGCTTGCCGCTGGTATTGACGAAGCCGAAAGGCGGATTGTCGCCCTGGATGCCGATGACGAGCTTGCCCTTGCTCTTGATCTCGGCCGGCGTGATCGCCAGAGCAGGCCGCGTCAGCAGGGCAGGTGCAGCAAGGGCGACTGAGGCGCCGAGCAGCAGGTGACGGCGGTTCAGCATCGTGCGGGTCAAATCAGTCATGGTCTCTCTCCCTGGGTTGGCTTCTTGCTGGGTTGGCTTCTTGTGGGGCAGGCATTTTGAGTCAGGCATGGTGGCGCGTTGTGCCGGCATCCTCACCGTGTGGCCGTGGCGAGGCGGCGTTCGAGCCAGGCGCCGTAGAGCGACAGCGGCCAGCACATGGCGAAATAGAGAGCCCCGACGACGCCGAAGACGAGCAGGGGCTGGAAAATCTGGTTCGAGACGATGCTGCCGGCGCGCGCCAGCTCGGTGAAGCCGACGATGGCTGCCAGCGACGTGCCCTTGATCAATTGCACCAGGAAGCCGATCGTCGCCGGCAGCGAGATGCGCAGCGCCTGCGGCAGGATGACGTCCTTCATCCGCGAGACGTAATTCAGGCTCAAAGCCTTGGCGGCCTCGGTCTGGCCGCGCGGCACCGCCTCGATCGAGCCGCGCCAGATCTCCCCGAGATAGGCGCTGGCGTGCAGCGTGAAGCCGATCGCGACCGCGACCCAGGCATCGAGCTTCAGCCCGACAAGCGCCAGCCCGTAATAGACCACAAAGAGCTGCATCAAGAGCGGCGTGCCCTGGAACAGGCCGATATAGCCCGCCGCGACGCGCTCCAGCACAGGGATGCCCGAGGTCCGCGCCAGCGCGACGATGAGGCCCGTGACGCCACCGCCGAGGAAGCCGATGGCCGACAGAGCCAGCGTCCATTTCAGGCCGGCGAGGAGGAAGAGGAATTCGTTGAGACCCATCACGCCCTCCCTCACTTGACCGGATAGCTGAGATAGCGCGACTGGATCAGCCCGAAGACCCGCATCAGCAGCCAGGACATGACGAGATAGAACAGCGTCACCGCGCCATAGACCTCGAAGCTGCGGAAGCTGTCGGATTCGATCCTCTGGGCGACGGAGGTCAGTTCGTAGGCCGCGATCGCCGAGGCCACGCTCGTGGTCAGGGTCAGCAGGATGAATTGGCTGGTAAGCGAGGGGTAGATCGCGCGCAGAGCCGGCTTCAGCACGATCAGGCGGAAGACCTGGGTCTTGTGCAGGCCAAGCGCCAGACCGGCCTCGATCTGCCCCTTGCCGATCGATTGCACGCCGCCGCGGATGATCTCGATCGCATAGGCGCCGCCATTGATGCCGAGCGCGATGATCGCCGTCGGCGTCGGATCGAGCCGGATGCCAGCGAGAGGCAGGGCAAAATAGATGAAATAGATCTGGACCAGAAAGGGCGTGTTCCGGATCAGCTCGACGAAGGCGATGACGAACCAGCGCACCTGCCTGATGCCGGAATCGCGCAGCATCACGCCGCCGATCCCGATGATGATCGCGAGAATCATGCCGCCCAAGGCCAATCCGAGCGTGCCGAGACAGGCCGCCAGCAGGCTGGGGAGCCCGTCGATGACGGGCAAGAAGTCGAGCGTGTAGTTCACGGCGTTTTCCCTGGAGCGGCCAACCTTCTGAACGGGTTGATCCGAGCATTATATCGTCGATTACCGCGCCTCTGATCGGGCGCCTTGGCGGATTTCTCAGGCTCGGTGCGCATTACGCGCGCCATGCCAGCGATAGATCCGCGAATTCCAATTGTACTGGATAGTTCAATTGGTCAAGCGAAATTAACTGCCTGGTCCATTTACAGCCGCGCACAGCGCGCTAGGGTCGCGACCCGTTTGGAACGTTGCGAGATGAATCGGATGGTGACCGTCCCGCCCCTGCCGGCGAAGCGCCGCAAATCGGCGAGCTGGACGCAGGATCCTGAAGGCGTGCGCCGCGACATCCTCGCGGTGGCGCGCGCCGAATTCGTGGAGAACGGCCTCAGCGGCGCCCGCGTTGACGAGATCGCGGCCAAGACCTCCAACAGCAAGCGGATGATCTATTACTATTTCGGCGACAAGGAGGGGCTCTACCGGGCCGTGCTGGAGGAGGCTTATGCCCGCATCCGCACCTTCGAGCGCAGCCTGGATCTCGCAGCGCTGCCACCGCGCGAGGCGATCGCCACGCTGACGGGCTTCACCTTCGACTATCACGCCGACAATCCGGATTTCGTCCGCCTCGTCATGGTCGAGAACATCCACCACGCCCGCCATCTCGCGACCTCCACCAAGATCAGCGTGCTGAACCTCTCGGCGATCGACATGATCCGCGAGGTCTATGAACGCGGGTTGGCGGAAGGCCTGTTCCGCGAGGGGCTCGACCCGATCGACATCCACCTGACGATCAGCGCCCTGAGCTTCTACAACGTCTCGAACCAGGCCAGCATCCGGCAGGTCTTCGGCCATGACATGGCGGCCCCGGAGGCGCGCGAGCGCCGCCGCCGAAGCGCCATCGAAACCGTATTGCGGATGGTCTGTCGCTGACGGGAAATGATCTGGCGCCTGCACCATCAGCTCAGGCCGATTCAGCCAGATTGCGGACCGCGATAACGGTCATCGCGGCGTCGAAGACGGCCTGTGCATGCTCCAGCGCCGGGGCGCCGCGATTGGGCACCTCGACTGAGAGCGTCACATCGGCCGGGAGCTCGGTCAGCAGATTGTGCAATGGCAGGACGCCTTGCCCCGGCAATAATCGCCCGCCGCGCGCCTCCTGGATGATCGCCTCGACCGATACGGGCCGATCCGCGCCTGCATCGCAAAGCTGAGCGCTCCTGATGAGATGTGGCGGCATCTCCCGCAGATCGGCCGGGGTTCCGCCGCCGCGCGTGAGATGCAGCGCATCGACGAGCACGCCGCCATTGGCGCGTTCTGCCTCCAGCACGACCCGCGCCGCGTCCTGTATGGTTGCCACTTGCCGCCAGGGCATGTTTTCGAGATCGACGCCCAGGCCGAAGCCGGCAGCCAGATCGCAGAGCTCGGCGAAGTTGGCGACAAGCCGGCCATGCTCGGGATCGTCACCGCAGACGCTCAGCCGCTTCGCTCCGAGTTCGGCCGCGCTTTCGAGAACCTGCGCCAGGCTGACCGGCGAGAAGCTGCCGTCGATGACGACGAATTCGATATCGTGGACGCGCAGGCCCGTATTCGCGAGCAAAGCCCGCATCGAGGCCATCAGCGCGCTGCCCGGCCGAATCTCGTAGAACGGGGCGCCCGGGAAAGCCGGGTGGAGCCGCAAACCCACCGTGGCGTAGCCGATCTTCGCGGCAAGGGCGACGAAATCGAGCGGCGCGACGTCGATCGTGGTGAAATGCGCGATCCCGAGCGGTGGCGGCGAGGCGGATGACGGCTGCATCAGGATCGCGCCCCTCTCGGCTCAGGGCTGAAGCTGGTCGGACAGGCGGGCGCGCAGATTGGTGCCGGTGCGCAGGATATGCTCACGCAGCTTCTCGCAGGCGTAAGTCCCATCGCGCGCCACCGCGCCCTGCGCGATCTCGCTGTGCTCGGCGGCGACATTCCGATCGCCACCCTGCGCCACCAGAAAAACCCGGCGATAGCGATCGTTCAGATTGTGCAGCATGGCGCAGAAATTCAGCAGCAGCGGCATGCCGCAGCCCGCGATCAGAGTCATATGGAAGTCGCGATGGGCGTGTTCCCAGGCTTCCAGCGTCGCCGGCGCGCCGGCGACCCGCTCGGTGCGGTTGAGGCGGTGGAGCGCGCGCATGACGTCGCTCTCCCAGTTCAGATCGCCATTGGCGATGGCCGAGGAGAGCGCGAGGCTCTCGAACTCGACCCGCAGGCGGGTGATTTCCGCCAGATTGCTCAGTGAAACCGGCGCGACCGAATAGCCCTTATTGTCGTGCAGTTCGACGAGGCCGACCGCGATCAGGCGGGCCAGTGCCTCGCGCAGCGGGCTCAGCGAAACATCGAGCTCGCGCCTGACCGCGTCGAGATTGATCTTGGTTCCGGGGCGTAGCTCGCCCGACAAAATCGCCTCGCGCAGCCGGTCGACCAGACGCGATGCCTTGGTGTTCTTGCTGTCGCTCGAACCATGGGTCGGTGAGCCGGGCATGGATGCGGGTTCCTCGGAAGCGGAACTCCCACCTCTGGCAAATCCTGCCCTCGACGCCAATGCATCGGCCGGCTCGTCGGCGACAAAACTCATGCTGCCACCCCCTTCAACCGTGCCGGTCCAACCATCACCGATGGCTATTATAATCGATTATCAATGTCAATCACTCCGACCGAGCAAGCCACGAAACCCAACCTTCACCGTCAACGATCGATGGGCGTATGAATAATTATTGTTTTATTTGAGTATGTTATTCGAATTCTGGAAAATCTTCCTCGGCAAAAACCGGCGTGCCAACTCGCACCCCGGCTCGCCAAAGTTGACAGATAATCGATTTTAATCAATGGAGGGACGCAAGGAGGACGCCATGATCATCGAGAATCACCACGATGTGACGCGCGACGCACTGGCGGTGATGGCGCGCACGCAGAACCCGCGGCAGCGCGAAATCCTGGCCTCGCTCGTGACCCATCTCCATGCCTTTATCCGCGACGTGCGCCTGACCGAAGTCGAGTTTCGCGAAGCGACCGCGCTCCTGAACGAGATCGGCAAGCTCACCAGCGACAGCCATAACGAGATGGTGCTGATGGCCGGCTCGCTCGGCGTCTCCTCGCTGGTCTGCCTGCTCAATAATGGCGATGGCGGCAACACCGAAACCTCGCAATCGCTGCTCGGCCCGTTCTGGAGATTGAACGCGCCGCGTGTCAGGAATGGCGGCACGATCATCCGCTCCGATACACCAGGCGATCCGCTGCTGGTGACGGCCCGCGTCGTCGACCAGGCCGGCGCGCCCATCGCCGGCGCCGAGGTCGATGTCTGGCACGCCTCGCCGGTCGGGCTTTACGAGAATCAGGATCCCGAACAGGCTGAGATGAACCTGCGCGGCAAGTTCACCACCGATGCGGATGGCCGCTTCTGGTTCAGCACCGTGAAGATGGTCGGTTACCCGATCCCGACCAATGGCGTCGTCGGTCGGCTGCTGGCGGCACAGGACCGGCATCCCTATCGCCCGGCGCATCTGCATGCGCTGATCGTCAAGCCGGGCTTCAAGGTCCTGATCTCGCAGGTCTACGATCCCGAGGATCCGCATATCGACACGGACGTCCAGTTCGGCGTCACCAGGGCCTTGCTCGGCGATTATGTCCGCCATGACCAGCCGCACCCGTCCGATGCCGGCATCGCCACGCCATGGTACGCGCTGGATTACACCTATGTGATGGAGCCCGGCGAAACCGTGCTGCCGCGCCCGCCGATCAAGTAGCGAACCCACCGCTGCATTCCGCAAGCCGGCCCGGCTAGAGCGTTTTCGAGCGAAGTGGGCCCCGGTTCGCGTGAAGAAAACGCGTCAAATCGGCCCCAGAGTCCATAACAGCCTCTAGAGCAATTGAACGATCCAATCGGATCGGAGATTGCTCCGACCGCGCAGGAGACCATCATGCTGACTGAAGACGAGCGCCAACAGGGTGCCGACGCATTGCTCCAGGCGGAGCGCACGCGCCAGCCGATTCCCCAGCTCAGCAAGACCTATCCCGGTATCGAGATCGAGGACGCCTACCGCATCCAGGGTCTCTGGGCGCAGGCGCGAATCGCCAATGGCGCCCGTATGGTCGGCCACAAGATCGGCCTGACTTCGCGCGCCATGCAGATGGCGTCGAAGATGACCGAGCCGGATTATGGCTGCATCCTCGACGACGCGCTCTACAATGACGGCGCCCAGATCAAGGCAAGCGACTTCATCAAGCCGCGCCTGGAGGTCGAACTCGCCTTCGTCATGGGGCAGGACCTGGAAGGCCCTGGCGCGCGCATCTACGACGTCATGCGCGCGACCGAGATGGTGCTGCCAGCGCTCGAGATCATCGATTACCGCACCGAGGTTCCGCGCGCGATCACCGACACCATCGCCGACAATGCCGCCTTCGGGGCGATCGTGGTCGGTGGACGGCCGATCCGCCCGATGGATGTCGATATCCGCTGGGTCGGCGCGACGCTGTCGAAGAACGGCATCATCGAGGAATCCGGCGTCTCAGCCGCGATCATGGGCCACCCCGCCGCCGGCATTGCCTGGCTCGTCAACAAATTGCACGCTGTCGGAACGGGGCTGAGGAAAGGCGAGATCGTGCTCGCCGGCTCCTTCACCCGGCCGGTCGATATCGCAGCCGGCGACGTCATCCAGGCCGATTACGGTCCGCTCGGCGCCATCGGCGTCTCGTTCAGTTGAGATTCGCCATGGAACTCCCGCCCAATCTCTTCAAGCGCGCCCTGAACGAGAGCCGCTCGCAGATCGGCCTGTGGTGCAGCCTGCCGGGCAGCTATGCGGCCGAGGCGGTGGCGGGCTCCGGCTTCGACTGGCTCCTGCTCGATACCGAGCATTCACCCGGCGATCCGCTGACCGTACTGGCGCAGCTGCAGGCGGTCGCGCCCTATCCGGTCTCGGCAGTGGTGAGGCCAGCCAGCAACGATGCTGTGCTGATCAAGCGATTGCTCGATTTCGGCGCGCAGACCCTGCTGATCCCCTATGTTCAAAACGCTGGGGAGGCGCGGGCTGCGGTCGCGGCGATGCGCTATCCGCCCGAGGGCATCAGGGGCGTCTCGGGCGTGACGCGGGCAACCCGCTTCGGCCGCGTCGCGGATTACGGCCAGCGCGCCCATGAGGAGCTCTGCCTGCTCGTGCAGATCGAGACCGGCGAGGCGCTCGACCAGCTCGAGGCGATCGCCTCGGTCGAGGGCGTCGACGGCGTCTTCATCGGCCCGGCCGATCTGGCGGCGAGCCTCGGCTATGTCGGCCAGCCCGGCCATCCCGAGGTCAAGGCGCTGATTGAGACGGCGATCGGCCGCATCGGGGCCTGCGGCAAGCCCGCCGGCATCCTGACGCCCGACAACGCCTTCGCCGCACGCTGCATCGAGCTCGGCACCACCTTCACGGCCGTGGGCGTCGATGCGGCCATGCTGGTCCGGGCGACAGAGGCGCTCTGCGAGCAGTTCAAGGGCCCACGCAGCGCGCGAAGCTGAAGCGAGATCGCTTCGGCTCCTGGTCCGCAAGGCAAAAAGCGAGAGTTGGATCGGAAAACGGAACTCCGCGATCATCTATTTTTTGTCCGCCGCAAGCGCCTGTCGCGCGTGGGCGGCGGCGATATAGCGTCCCACCATGTCGGAAAAGGCGTCCGCCTTCATTCCACGGATTCCGAGAGCATCGAGTTCGACCATGCGTCTTTTGCGATTGACCTTGTTGTAAAAGGAAAACCGCGCCCGCTCGGGGAGCGGCGCGCCATCGGCCAGGAAAAGCTGTAGCGCGAGACGATGGGCAACATGGACCTGGTATCCGACAACAGCGTCCCATCGCACAGGCTGCGCCAGCCAATGCGAGCGCAGCGTCTCCGGCGTAAGGACCATGAAGGGGTGGCTTACCCGGTGACGCACAAAGACGAACAAGGCGAGGCACAAGACAATACCAGCTCCAAGGAGTGCCGCCACTATCGCCCTTTTGGTCCCGTCATCGCCGAATCCCATCTGGATGGGGAAAAGGTAGGTGCAGGCTATGAAGGCGCCCAAGAGCACCGCGATCAACATCATCGCCGGGGCGGCTATCGGACGGATATTCTCGAAGAGAACGATCTCCCCATCGGCAACGCCGGCCACCGCAGTCTGTAATTCCTGCCTATATTCGGCTTGAGCCTTATCGGCGTTCACGAGGAAATCGCTGGACAGATCGCGGCAGAACGCGCCCCAGTCCGCAAATGCGCGGGCCCCGAAAGAGGTTGCTTCGGAACTTCGCCGGCGTGTCGCATGCGCCAGCAGCTTTTCATCGACCGGCACACCAAGCGCCTGAATGCGCTGGATCGTCGGCGGGTGGCTGTCGGTCGGATGCGGTTGCCTGTCCTCCAGATGCTCGGCGGGGTTTTGGAAACCCCGCTCGGCCGTCAGCGCGGCAACGGCCTCCACCAGATTCGTGCCGAACTGGCGGTCGCCTCGGAAAGCGCTTTCGAGAATGAACTCTACATTCGAATCGGTGGCGTGGCTGCGTATGAGCGCCGAAGCGGCGGCATCTGGCCCGCTGGCAAGGCTGCCGTGGCGATCGGCTTCGAATTCCCGGATCCGGCTCCAATGCGCCACCGCCGTATCGAAGCGCGACAAGGCGTGATAGCCGAGACGAAGACCAGCGCCGATGCCGAAATCGCCATTGAGATCGGCCTGATAGAGGGCGCCGAGCGAACGTTTCAGGCTGGAATAGATGGGCACGAAGCGTTGCGAATAGCGCGTGTCCTCCCCGACAAAGTGGGCGAGCTCATGCCCGACGATTGCGGCGATCTCCGCCGTGTCCAGGAGTTCGAGGAACGGGGCCGGCATATGCAGCGTTCGGCCTTCGATAAGCTGGTCCCCTGGGAGAAGGCGCACGCGGCTCTCCGTCACGTAGAAGCCGCTGGTGAGACCGATCACGATAGTGTCGGGCGCCCCGGCCTGCATGCGCGAGGCGAGATGACGCACGAAGCTCCACAGGGCTGGAGCATCCTGTTGCGTCGCTATGCGTGCCCGCTCGACGATCGGTCCGGGTTCGGCGAGCGCAAAGACGCGGCGCAGCCCCCGAACGGCGGTGACCGCGCAGTACAGGCCGATCCCGGCAAGAATGATACCTGCAAGACCAAGCTTGATAGCATCGCCGGAAACATCGCCCCAGAACGGCAGGCTTATGGTCTCGAACAGCGTGGCGCCCAAGCCAGCAAAGCCAAGGCCCAGCATCACCGCTGCCAGCAGGAACGGCAACAATAACCGCAGGCGCATAAAGCTTCGGACAAGCTGGTCACGAGAGCGGCGAGCCCGTCGTCCAGCGAGGTTGGATGCCAGAATGCCAACGGCTCCGCCTGAAAAAGCCAGGATGCCTCCGGCAATCGTCACATAGGCAAAGGGATGCCGAACCGCTGATACCGTTTGAAGAAGGTCGTTCTTGCCGGCAGCCCTCTCCACCATGGCGAGCGCCATGGAGGCCGGATAAGACCGCCCGCCTTCAAAACGTATCATCGCATTGGGAGTCTTCGCCGCGATGGGTCGGAGTTCGGCAATCGTCCGCGCCATATCCTCGCTGGCGGCGCCGACCGATTGGCGGGCCTGACCAGACCTTTCGAGCTGCCATACGCCAAGGGCAGCGAGGAGCAATGGCAGGACGATCAGCCAGAACGTCATCGCGACGACCGCTGGTACACCGCGCCTCCGACCGGCCCCATTTATCTGTGTCGCATCTGTCATCGAACTCGCTGACCCCGTTTCAAATCAAAATGGAGAACGCGCGCCGGCACAGCTCTGTTCATGTCTTGCTGCCCATCATTATCTTGCCGCCCATCAAAGTCTTGCCACCTGCCAACGCATATCGATGGGCTGGAACAGATGACAAAGCAGGACAAACCTAGTCTGCCCGTTTAGGTGACCCGGTTACACTCTAAGGCATCATGGGTTTGGCCGCGACAATCGAGCGATCGTCGCGGTCGGCGTCAACAGCGACGGCGGCCGCGAGGCGCTGGGCATGGATATCGGCCTTTCCGAGGCGGAGATCTCTTCGACGCGTCAATCCAAAGCCGCCGGACATGTCGTCAGCGGCAATCATCTCGTCGTAACACTATGTCTCCGTGATCGGTCGTCACTTTGTCGATCTCGCCATGTCGACATCCCCTCGCCACGTCACGCGACATTGGCATCGGGGGCTCGGGTCAAATTCCGGCGAACTGCCTACTGATCCAGACAATGATCTCGGCCGGTGCACGGCCGCCGACAGCCAGCCGGAGTGACGCGCCGATCCTGATTGAGCGACTTCACTTGCGCGCCGAAATATTTCAAGCTTAAAATATATTCGACCTGCAGGGAGGGTTTTGGGATGTTTCTGACCGATCGAAGGACTGTTCTCGTAGGCCTATCGAGCACGCTCGCCGCTACGGCGCTGGGGCAGAACATGCCGGTGGTCGAGACCGCGAGTGGCAAACTGCAGGGCCTGGTGCAAGAAAGCGCCACCGCCTTCTTCGGCATCCCCTACGCCGCCGCCCCCGTCGGGCCGCTACGCTATCGCGCGCCGCAGCCGGCCGCGCCCTGGACTGGTATGCGCGACGCGGGCAAGCCGGGCGCAGCCTCGATCCAGAACTTGGCGGGCGCGGCTGCCTGGCTCTATGACGGCGCCGACCCGCAATCGGAAGACTGCCTTTTCCTCAACGTCTGGACGCCCTCTCCTCAAGGCAAGCGGCCGGTGATGGTCTGGCTCCATGGCGGCGCCTGGCGCACCGGCCATGGCCTCGTCGCCGGCACGAACGGCGCGGCACTGGCCGCGCGCGGCGACGTCGTCGTGGTGACGGTGAATTACCGGCTCGGCGTCCTGGGCTGGCTGGCGCATCCGGAGCTCAAGGACGAGCACTCCGGCACCTTCGCGAATTGGGGGCATCAGGACCAGATCGCGGCGCTGCGCTGGGTGAAGGACAACATCGCCGCGTTCGGCGGCGATCCGGCGCGGGTGACGCTTTTCGGCCAGTCGGCCGGCGGGCAGAGTGTCGCGACGATCGCGCAGAACCCCGCCAATGCCGGACTGTTCGACAAGATCATCATCCAGAGCGGCTCGCTGCACGGTGCCCCCGGCTTTCCTGAGCCCGACACCGCGGCTGCCTATGCGGAGGCGCTGGCGAAGCGGCTCGGGACCAGCATCGCCGGCCTGCGCGAGCTTCCCGCCCGGCAGCTCCACGACGCCGAGCTTCTTCAGGCGCGCGATCCGGCCATGGTGCGCTCGCTCGGACGCCCGCCAATCCTGCCTGTGCTCGATGGTAAGGTGCTGACGGCCTGGCCACGTGACGGGCAATTGCCGGCCGTCCCCATGCTGATCGGCACGACGCGCGACGAAGGCGTGTTCTGGTACGATCTGGTCAATCCCGACGGCAAAGCTGTGGGCGGGCTGAAGCCGCCGCAGACGGAAGCCGAGTTGCAGGCGATGATCCGCGATCTGGTCGCGATCTATCGCCCGGAGGCAGCCCATCTGCCGGTGGCTGAGATCGTCGAGGCCTATCGGTCCACCGCGACGCCGGTCGGGAGCGGTGATCCGAAAAGTCTCGGGATTGCCGCGTATGGCGACATCGTCTTCCGCCTGCGCGCGCTCGAGGCCGCCAGGCGCCATGCGCGGGCCGGGCACGCCGCCTATCTCTACGAATTCGATCATCCCCTCGCGCCACCGGCGCGCGGCGTGCCGCACACGGCCGAGATCCCGTTCGTCTTCGGCACCTATCGCCACCCGTTCTTCAGCGCCAAGGTGGGAGCCGGCCAGGCCGAAGCCAGGCTGTCCGAGCTGATGCTGACAAGCTGGGCCCGCTTCGCTCATACCGGCACGCCGACTTCCGATATCGCGGCCTGGCGGCCCGTCTCGCCGGACGGCAAGGGCATCAACATCCTCGGAGGCGAAAGCGGCTATCAGCCTGCCGACGCCGTCCAGCCGGGACGCACTGCGGCTTGGAAGATCTGAGGCGCCCTTACCGCATTCCCGCCCCAATCCTTTTTTGGGGAGCGTTGATGACAAACATATCGATCAGGAACGGGAAGGTCCTTTTAGCTGGGTCCGTTTCCGGACAGCTCGATCGACCGTCTCTTCATCTAAGAGCGAGAGCAGGATGCGAAAAATTGGGCACCGGTTTTTCGCATTGATCCTGCTCTAACTCCTTGATGAGAGCCGGATGATGTTTGACGTGGTCGGTGTGCGCCTGCCCTCTCACTCACCCAGATTATGGGTCGCGCCGCCTCGGCTGCCCAATTGTCTTGATTGACGATTCGCAGGAGTTGGTTTTTCGGACCGGCCCCTGGCAGCCCAGCTCAGGTATCGACGGTCGCGTTGAGGGCGTTGCTCTGGATGAATTCGCGGCGCGGCTCCACGACATCGCCCATCAGCTTGACGAAGAGGTCGTCGGCCTCGTCGTTCTGGTCGTTCTTGACGCGCAGCAGCGAGCGGGCTTCGCGGTCGAGCGTGGTTTCCCAGAGCTGTTCCGGGTTCATCTCGCCGAGGCCTTTGTAGCGCTGCAGCGAGACGCCCTTCTTGCCGATGGCGGTCACGGCATCGAACAGGTCCGTCGGGCCGTTGACGGCATGGTCGTCGCCCTTGCGGCTGAGCAGGCCGGGCTTGGCATAGGCCTCCTGCAGCGAGGCGCTCGACGCATCGAGCTTACGTGCCTCCGCGCTGGCGAGCAGGCCGGCATCGATCGCAGCGACCTGCTTCACGCCGCGCACCATGCGCGAGAACAGGAAGCCGCCATCGGCGACCTTGCCCTCCCAGCCGCGCTCAAGATCGTCGGAGATCGCATCGAGACGCGCCGCGACGGCGGCCGCCTTCTCGTTGGCCTGCGCTTCGCTGTCTTCGGAGAAGGGATGAAGCGCCCCGGCGATCGCCATCTGCTCGACGACGCGGCGGTCATAGCGCGAATGCAATTGCCCAAGCGTGAAGCGGATGCCGCGCGCCTCCTCGATCAGGACGCGCAGATCGGAGCCTGCCCGCTCGGCGTTGTCGCTCGTCTTGAAGACCGCGCCGTCGAGCGCGGTTTCGACGAGGTAATCCTCGAGCGCGCGCTCGTCCTTGAGATAAGTCTGCGATTTGCCGCGCGCCGCCTTGTAGAGCGGCGGCTGGGCGATGAAGAGATGCCCGCGCTCGATCACCTCCGGCATCTGCCGGTAGAAGAAGGTCAAGAGCAGGGTGCGAATGTGGGAGCCGTCCACGTCCGCGTCGGTCATGATGATGATCTTGTGGTAGCGCAGCTTCTCGACGTTGAACTCTTCGCGGATGCCGGCACCGAGCGCAATGATCAGCGTGCCGACCTGCTCGGATGAGAGCATCTTGTCGACGCGCGCCCGCTCGACATTGAGGATCTTGCCGCGCAAGGGCAGCACGGCCTGGTATTCGCGGGCGCGGCCTTGCTTGGCGGAGCCACCGGCCGAGTCTCCCTCGACGATGAAGAGCTCGGACTTGGCTGGATCGCGTTCCTGACAGTCGGCGAGCTTGCCGGGGAGCGAGGCGATGTCGAGCGCGCCCTTGCGGCGGGTGAGGTCGCGCGCCTTGCGGGCGGCCTCGCGCGCGGCAGCGGCTTCAGCGACCTTGCCGACGATCAGCCTGGCCTCGGGCGGGTGCTCTTCGAGCCAGGTCGAGAGCGCCTGGTTGACGACGTTCTCGACGACGGGGCGCACCTCCGAGGATACCAGCTTGTCCTTGGTCTGCGAGGAGAATTTCGGGTCGGGCACCTTGACCGAAACGATCGCGGTCAGGCCCTCGCGGCAATCATCGCCGGTGAGCGCGACTTTTTCCTTCTTCAGAATGCCCGAGGTCTCGGCATAGCCGGTGATCTGGCGCGTCAGCGCGGCACGGAAGCCGGCGAGATGGGTGCCACCGTCGCGCTGCGGGATGTTGTTGGTGAAGCAGAGCACGTTCTCGTGGTAGCTGTCGTTCCACCACAGCGCGACATCGACGGTGATACCGTCCTTCTCGGCCGAGAGCATCACCGGCTTGGTGATGATCGCCGTCTTGGCGCGGTCGAGATAGCGTACGAAGGCCTCGACGCCGCCCTCATACATCAACTCCTCGCGCACCACCTCGGAATGGCGGGCATCGGTCAGGACGATGCGGACGCCCGAATTCAGGAAGGCGAGCTCACGCAGGCGGTGTTCGAGCGTCTTGTAGTCGAACTCGATCATGGTGAAGGTTTCTTGGGACGGGGTGAAGGTCACCTCCGTGCCGCGCTTGTCGCCGGCCGGCCCCACGACCGCGAGCGGCGCCACCGCATCGCCATGGCGGAACTCCATGAAATGCTCCTGGCCACCGCGCCAGATGCGCAGCTTCAGCGAGACCGAGAGCGCGTTCACCACGGAGACGCCGACGCCGTGCAGGCCGCCCGAGACCTTGTAGGAGTTCTGGTCGAACTTACCGCCGGCATGGAGCTGGGTCATGATGACCTCGGCCGCCGAGATGCCTTCCTCGCTGTGGATATTGGTCGGAATACCGCGGCCATTATCCGTGACGGTGACCGAGCCCTCGGCGTTCAGCGTGACGGTGACGAGGTCGGCATGGCCGGCCAGCGCCTCGTCGATCGCGTTGTCGACCACCTCATAGACCATGTGATGCAGGCCCGAGCCGTCATCGGTGTCGCCGATATACATGCCGGGGCGCTTGCGCACCGCATCCAAGCCTTTGAGAACCTTGATAGAATCAGCGCCATAGGCGGCATCTTCAAGGTCGCGGGCAGCATCGCTCATGTCGTGGTCCTTCGGCGGAGGCGCGGGCATCCGCGATCGTCTTGATTCGTATGGCTGAATATAGGGGGTAATGACGGCTTTTTCACGCGTGTACGCGTGCGTGCGCGAGTCTTACAGCCTCTAGGCTGAATCAGCCCGCAAACCCCGCGATCGCCTCCAGGAAGGCCTCGCCATATTGCGCGAGCTTCCGCTCGCCGACGCCTTCGATCGCGCGCATCGCCTCCAGCCCCAGCGGCCGCTCGCGCGCCATCGCGATCAGGGTGCGGTCGGTGAAGATGATGTAGGCCGCGACGCCCTCCTCGCGGGCGATCGACAGGCGCAGCTGCCTGAGATGCTCGAACAGCCCGGCCGTGCCCTCATCGAGCCCGTCGGCACGGGCCGCCTCGCGCCCGGCGCGGCGCGTACGGCGATCGGCATGGAGATCGGCCCGAAGCGCGATCGCCTCGCGGCCGAACAGGATATCCTCACCCCTCGGGGTCAGGCAGAAGCCGCCATGCTCGACGCTGGCCTCGGCCAGGGCGCCGGCGGCGAAGAGTTTTCGCGTCAATGCGGTCCAGGCGCTCTTGGGCTTGTCCTGGCCGACACCGAAGGTCTTCAGCCCATCATGGTTCTGGCGGCGGATGGTCTCGGACATGGTGCCGGTCAGGATGTCGGCGAGATGGCCCGCGCCAAAACGCTGGCCCGAGCGCGCCACCGCCGAGAGCAGCTTTCGCGCATCCAGCGTAGCGTCGGTCAACTCGGCCTCGCCGCCGCAGAGATCGCAGCGGATCGGCGCGTTACCATGGCGGCAGGTCTGCGTCTCCTCGCCGAAATAGGCGAGCAGCGCGCTCCTGCGGCAGAGCGCGGATTCGCACAGGTCGATCATGGCGTTCAGGCGCTTGTGCTCGATCCGGCGGCGCTCGTCCTCGACCGCCTTCTCGTCGATCTGGCGGCGGCGCAGCGCCATGTCCTCGATGCCGTAGAGGGTCAGCGTATCGGCCGGCAGGCCATCGCGGCCGGCGCGGCCGATCTCCTGGTAGTAGCTCTCGATCGAGCCCGGCATGTCGGCATGGACGACGAAGCGGACATCGGGCTTGTTGATGCCCATGCCGAAGGCGATGGTGGCGCAGACGACGACGCCGTCCTCCTGCAGGAAGATGTCCTGATTGCGGTTGCGCAGGCCCTGCTCCATGCCGGCATGATAAGGCAGCGCGTTGTAGCCCTTCTCGCGCAGGCCCTCGCTCAAACGCTCGGTGCGGCCGCGCGAGGAGCAGTAGACGATGCCGCTGCCGCCGCGATGGCGCGTCAGGAACTCGGCGATCTGGCGCTTGGGCTGGTCCTTGGGCGCGAAGGCGAGCTTCAGATTCGGGCGGTCGAAGGAGTGGACGACGCTGTGCGGCGGCTTGGGGAAGAGCTGCTGGGCGATGTCCTCGCGCGTCTGCCGGTCGGCGGTTGCGGTCAGGGCCGTCACCGGCACGCCGCCCAGCGCCTCGCGCGCTTTGGCGAGCAGGCGGTATTCGGGGCGGAAATCATGGCCCCATTGCGAGACGCAATGCGCCTCGTCGATGGCGAGCCGGGTCACGCCGAGCCGGCGCAGGCGCGAGACCAGCCCCTCGCCGGCCAACCGCTCGGGCGAAACGAAGAGCAGCCGCAATTCGCCGGCATTGAGCTTGTCCCAGGCCTCGGCGGCCTCCGTCTCGCTGTTCATCGAATTGAGCGAGGCGGCGGCGACGCCGGCCCGCGTCAATTGCCCGACCTGGTCGCGCATCAGCGCGATCAGCGGCGAGACCACCAGCGTCAAACCGCCCGCGACCAGCGCCGGCAGCTGATAGCACATCGATTTGCCCGAACCCGTCGGCATCACGGCGAAGACGTCTTGGCCGGCAAGGGCGGCCGCGATCACCTCCCATTGGCCGGGACGGAATTCGTCATAGCCGAAGACGGATTTGAGGATCGCGCGGGCGGCTGATTCGCGGGATTGCGGCATGCCCAGTGGTGTGCCCGACCGCCGCGCGGATTGCCAGCCTCAGGACAGTCCGGCCAACAGATGAAGCACAGCCGCCAGGACGAAGGCCGCCGTGATCAGCCTGGAAGCGAACGGGCGCAGATCGAACCAGAGGCACTGGAGCGCCAATCGCAGCAGCCAGAACAGGCCGCCCGCGACGGGCAGCAGCCAGGATGCCGCGGGATTTCCCGCCTGGCTGATCAGCGCCGCGCCATAGACGACGAAGACGAAGCTCAGCATCACATTGAGCGTTTGCGTGATCGCGCTGTTCAGCCCGCCCGATGGCGCGAGCCGCTCCGGCCAGCCGAAAAGCCGCCAGAACGCCGCATGGAACAGCGCGAAGCCGAGATCGAGCAGGCCCGCCGCCAGCAGCAGCACGGAGGTTCAGCTTCGGATGGCGATGGCGGCTGCAGCCCCCGCCATGACGCCACCCGTCAGCCGGTTGATCCGGCGCAGCGCGCGCGGGCTCGCCACCAGCCGCCGTGCCCGGTCGGCCGCATAGGCATAGGCGATCAGGGTCGAACCGATGATCAATGTGATCAGCATGGCGATCTCGGCGAAGGCAAGCGGCGTCAGAGCGGAGAGGTCGACGACCAGCGGCAGGATCGACAGGAAGAAGACGATGACTTTGGGATTGCCCATCGTCAGCGCGATGCCGCCCAGGAACAGGCGCCACCCTTCACCGCGCGCCGCCGGAGCTTGCTTCAACGCTCCCGCAGGCGCCGTCCAGAGCCTGAAGGCGAGATAGATCAGATAGGAGCAGCCGGCATATTTGATCGCGACGAACAGTCCGTGGAAGCTCTGCATCAGCACGGCAAGCCCGAGCGCGGTCAGCGAGAGCCAGATCAGGTCACCCGCGGCAATGCCGGCGGCGAAGGGCAGCGAGCGGCGAAAGCCGGTGGCGAGCGAGCGCGCCACCAGCGCCGCAATGCCCGGCCCCGGCGAGGCGACGGCGAGGAAATAGACACCGGCGAAAATCAGAAGGCTCGAAAAATCCATATCCGTGCGACCGCTTATCGTGATGGTGCCCAAGGCTAACAGCCTTGCCGCATCCGGTCCCATCGCATTGCGTGGTCTGATCGATCAGACAGCCTCACGCACGACCGCACGGTGCTTGTCGGCGCGGGCCTGCGCGACCTCGCCGAGAAAGTCGCCGATCGAACGCTCCAGCTCCTGCGACAGGTTGGATGCCGCCTTGACGCGCTGGTCCATCTGCCGCGCCAGTTCCGCCGCCTCGCCCGCGAGCCCCTCGACGAGCGCGGCATGATTGGCGATCGCATCGACACCGGAGGACGAGGTCTCGGCCCGCTCGGCGATGGCGTGGATCCGGCCGGTCTGCTCGGCAACGGATTCGGCGACGATCCGGGCGCTCTCCTGCATCGCCTGCATGGTCTGGCTGAGCTCGCGCACCGCGGCCTCGATCGCCTGGCCCGCGCTGACGACCTCGGCGACGCCCTGGCGGATCGTCTCGGTGGCGCTGTTGGTCGCGGTCGCCAGCGATTTGACCTCGGCGGCCACGACCGCGAAGCCGCGCCCGGCCTCGCCCGCGCGCGCCGCCTCGATGGTGGCGTTGAGGGCGAGCAGATTGGTTTGCGAAGCAAGGTTGCGGATGAGTTCGACGACGCTGCCGATCCGCTCATTCGCCTGGCGCAGCGTGGCGACATTATCCGTGATGCCGCGACATTCCGCACTGGCCTCATCGGTAGCGCGGCGGGAAATCGCGCTCTCCTGCCTGATCCGCTCGCTCGAGGCCCCGAAAGCGCGGGTCGCCGCAACGATTTCCGCCACCGAGGCCGAGACCTGCTCGGGGCGGCGCTGGGTTCCCGCGACCGCCTGGAGCGTGGCCCCGGCCTTGCCGGACAGCGCTTCGGAGAAGCCGGCAACCTCGCTCATGCCGGCCTCGATCGCCGAGATGCGCTCGGCGATGCCATTGCGGAAGGCGTGCTCGATCGCGTTCAGGCGGCCTTCCGTCTCGGTTTCGATCGCCTCGTCGAAGCAAGCCAGCGAGAACGAGATATCCGTCAGCATCAGCCTGCAGAAGACGCGCAGGGCGTCATCGATCGGACCCCAGCGCCGCTTCCAAAGCGAGACGATGACGGCGAGGAAGTTGGAGAAATCCTCGAGGAAGAACTGCGGGTAATCGGCGAGGTGGATCTTGCCGCCATTGGCGCGGGCGACGATCCGCTTCTTCGCCGCGAGATAATCCGCATCGAGCCGCAGACCGAACAGATAGCGGTATTTCAACGCCTCGTCGGCAAATGTCTCTTGATGCCGCCAGAGCTCGCCGCTGCCGAAGGTCTTCCTGTAGAGCGAGCACACCGAAGCGTCGAAATGCGGCTCCAGAATCGCCAGAAGGCGAGCGGCGAGAGCGGCCTCGGCAGCCGTGAAGGAGGGCGGCGACGGTTGCATCGCCCTCACTCTCGTCAAAAATGGTTAACCGTCCCTGCTGGGTCCGCGCGGCCTCCCACCACAGGGCAATCTCAGCTCAGCGGGACGACACGCCCGGCATTGACCAGGAAGCGCTCAGACCCCTCCGGCAGGCTGGAGAACAGCGCCGGGTCGGCCCCGGTCATCCAGACCTGGCAGCCGAGCGCGAGCAGGGCGTCATAGAGCGCCGCCCGCCGGCGCGGATCGAGATGGGCGGCGATCTCGTCCAGCAGCACGAGCGGGGCAATGCCGCTCATCGCAGCGACCAGCCTGGCATGAGCGAGCACGAGGCCGATCAGAAGCGCCTTCTGTTCGCCGGTGGACCCCAGTTCGGCGGGGATGTCCTTGGGCGCATGGCGGACTTCGAGATCCGAGGCCTGCGGCCCGATCAGCGTTCGCCCGGCGGCGCGGTCGCGAGCCCGGCTCTGCCGCAGCAAGGCGCGGTACTCATCCTCGGCGTCGAGCGCCGGCCGCTGTGCCACCAGAGTATCGAGTTCGCCCGCCAGTGCCAGCTCCGCATGGGGGAAGGGCGAGGCGTCATCGCGGGTCTCCGCGATGATCGCGCTCAAGCGCGCCACCGTCTCGGCGCGGGCGGCGGCGACCGCGACGCCAAGCTCGGCGACCTCGCGCTCGACGGCGTCGAGCCATTGCGTCTGATGCGGCGTCTCCTCGAGGATACGGTTGCGTGAGCGCAAGGCGCGCTCCAGCGCGTTCGAGCGGGTCGCATGCGTCGGGTCGACCGCCAGCACCAGCCGGTCGAGGAAGCGGCGGCGGTCGCCGGCGGCGCCCCTGAACAGCCCATCGACATCCGGCGTCAGCCAGACCAGGCGCAGATGCTCGCTGAAGGCCAGCGCCGAGCCGACCGGAACGCCATCGATGCGTGAGAGGCGGCTGCGCTTGCCCTCGCCATCGCGCTCGCTCAGCCCCATGCCCAGGCGCGGCCCGTCATCGGCGAGCGCGATCGAGACGGCAAAAGAGCTCGGTCCGCCCTGGCGCGCCATGTCGGCAAGGTCGACGCGGCGCAAGCCGCGCCCAGGCGCAAACAGCGAAAGTGCTTCCAGCAGATTGGTCTTGCCCGCTCCATTCTCGCCGACGAGCGCAACGATTTGGCCCTCGATCGTCAGATCAAGAGCCTCGTAGGAGCGGAAATCCTGAAGGATCAGGCGCGCGACGGCCGTCACGACGCTGAATGCCGGCTAGATCACGTCGCATTCGGACGGTCACGCCCGAATGCAAAAAACGTGATCGATTCCAAGGATCTAGAGCATTGCTCCAGCGAAAAACCGGTGCCCACTTTTTCGCGCAATGCTCTAAACGCGCATCGGCATCAGCACATAGAGCGCAGACGCGCCTTCGCGATCCTGGATCACGGTCGGCGAGCCGGGATCGGCCAGCTTGAGCAGGGCCGTGTCGCCATCGAGCTGGGCGGCGATATCCATGAGATAGCGGGCATTGAAGCCGATATCGAGCGGGCTCGCATCATAGTCGACCTCGATCTCCTCGGTCGCCGAGCCGGAATCGGGATTGGTGACCGAGAGCGTCATGCGGCCATCGGCCATGGAGAGCTTCACGGCCCGGCCGCGCTCGGAGGAGATCGTCGAGACGCGGTCGACCGAGGCCGCGAAATCACCCTTGTCGACGGTCAATCGCTTGTCGTTGCCGCTGGGGATGACCCGCTGATAATCGGGGAAAGTGCCGTCGATCAGCTTCGAGGTCAGTACAACGGCCTGGGTCGCGACGCGGATCTTGGTCGCGGACAATTCGATCGCCACTTCGGTCTCGCCGTCCTCCAGCAGTTTCTGGATTTCGGAGACGGCCTTGCGCGGGATAATGACACCCGGCATGCCGGCAGCGCCTGCAGGCGCTGCGGTGTCGACGCGGGCGAGACGGTGGCCGTCGGTGGCGACCGCGCGCAGCAGGCTGCGGCCCTCGACATCGAGCGTGTGGAGATAGATGCCGTTCAGATAATAGCGCGTCTCCTCGGTCGAGATCGCGAATTGCGTCTTGTCGATCAGGCGCTTGAACTCGCCCGCCGGGAGCACGAAGCGATGCGCCATCTCGCCGGCCGTGATGTCGGGGAAGTCGCTTTCCGGCAAGGTCTGGAGCTGAAAGCGCGAGCGGCCCGAGCGCAGGGTCAGCCCGGTCTCGCCAGTCGTCTCAAGCGAGACCTGCGCGCCGTCGGGCAGCTTGCGGACGATATCGTACAGCGTATGGGCCGGGACGGTCGTCGCGCCGGGCTCGGCGACATCGGCGGCGATCGTTTCCACGACCTCGATATCGAGGTCGGTCGCCTTGAGCCTCAGGCCGGCCTCCGCTCCACTGAGCAGCAGGTTCGACAGGATCGGGATCGTGTTGCGGCGCTCCACCACGCGATGCACGTGGCCCAGCGACTTCAGCAGCGTGGAACGTTCGACCGTGACCTTCATATCTCTTAGTCTTCTGGCGTGATTGCGCCCGGGCCAAGGAGGCGCGGGCGGCGGAATGGCCCGCGACATTGCCGGAGGCGCGCCACCGGCGCAAGGGCAGGCGCGCCGGCAATCACAATCAAAGCGGGCGGAGGGGCTTCAATGCCCGTCGCTCACTCCTGCTGCTCACTCCTGCAGCATGCGCTTCAAGAGATCGACCTCGTCATGGAGCAAGCGATCCTCGGTGATCGCCTTCTCGATCTTGCGCACCGCATGCAGCACCGTGGTGTGATCGCGCCCGCCGAACCGGCGGCCGATCTCGGGCAGGGAGCGCGGGGTCAGCGCCTTGGAGAGATACATCGCGATCTGGCGCGGCTTCACCACCGCCGCCGTCCGCCGCTCCGAAAGGATATCGGCCCGGCTGACATTGTAGCGCGTTGCGACCAGCTTCTGGATGTCCTCGATCTTGACGCGGCGCGGCTCGCGGGTCCGCACCAGATCGCGGATCGCGGCCTCGGCCGTCTCCAGGGTGACCGCCTGGCCAGACAGCGTGGCATGGGCGAGCAAGCGGTTGGCGGCGCCGTCGAGATCGCGGCCATTGGTGGCGACGACGCAAGCGACATAGGCGACGACATCGGGATTGACGTGGAAATTCGGATGGGCGGCATGCAGCGCCGCCAACCGACCGCCAAGAATCTTGCCGCGCAGCGTCTCGTCGAGATCGCCGACCTCGACCACGAGCCCACCGCCCAGACGCGAGCGAATGCGCTCGTCCAGGGCCTCGAGATCATTGGCGAGCCTGTCACCGGCCACGACGATCTGCTTGCCGGCGTCGATCAGCGCATTGATCGTATGGCCGAACTCCTGCTGGATCGACTTGCCCTGGATGAACTGCACATCATCGACCACGAGCAGGTCGATGCCGCGCAGCTTCTCCTTGAAGGCGAGCGCGGTCTGCGACTTCAGCGCGGCGACGAAGCCGTACATGAAGCGGTCGGCGGTGAAATAAGCGACGCGCTTGCCCTGGCGGCGCGCCTCCTGAGCGATCGCCTGCAGCAGATGCGTCTTGCCCAAGCCGACGCCGGCATGAATGTAGAGCGGGTTGTAGGGCGTCGATCCGGCAGGAGCCGCAGCGATACGCTCGGCAGCCGCGAAAGCGAGCTGGTTCGACTTGCCGACGATGAAGTTCTCGAAGGTCAGGCGCCGGTCGAGCACCGTGCCGCAAGCGTCGACGATGTCGCGCTCGCATGGCGTCGCTGCCTCACCATGACGGACCTCAGCGGAAGCCGCCACGGGCGTAGCCACCGCAGAGCGCGGACGCGCGGCGGCCATCTCCCGCACCGGAGCCGGGGCGCTGTCACGCGACACCTGGCGGACGGACAGGATGACGCCATTCACGGCGCCGAGTTCGGCCTGGCAATTGACCTGAAGACGCTCGGCGTAATGCGCCTCGAGCCAGCTCTTCAGAAAACGGGTCGGCACGGTCAGATAGGCGACGCTGTCGACGAGCCCGCCGATCTCGACGCGGGCGAACCAGCTCGAGAACACGTCCTCGCCAAGCTCCGCACGCAAGCGGCGGCGAACGCGGTCCCAGGCCTCCCCGAGCGAACCCTGCAGGGGGGCGATCGTCTCCGTGATCGTGGCTGCAATCAAGGGAAGCGGCGCCGCCACTGCCTCGATCGCTGCCACTGTCTCCTGCCGTTCAAACATGTGTGTTGCCCCGTTTCTTTTAAAAAATTGGCGCGCTTGAGCGAGAACCGCCGCAATGCGGCAGCCTCGCCGGCGCTACTGTCCGGTCGATAGAACAGGCTTTCCGCGAACGCTGCGCGCTCGCAGGGGGGCCTGCCTTCGCTCCTGTCGATTACGCCTGGAAAGCCCGCCGCGGGACGAAGCCGCACTTCATCTCAATCTGACAAGACAAAGAGCCGCATCCTCCAACCCCCCTGGGTCGCGAGCCAAACACCCTCATTTCTTATGAAAATCCCCGGTGGCCATTGCTGTCCGCCCGGCGATGAAATGACCTTACAGGGCGCTCTCGAAAGGGATCAACATCCCCTTCAGCCGGCTTCCGAGAGTCGAGGCCCGAAAGGGGTACCCTGACCTACCGGCATTCACCGCGCAATTGGTTGTGGAACTTAAGATTTTCTTTACGGATGCCCCATGCCGCCGGGGGCGAATCTTTTTTTCCAAATGTGCGATCCACCCGAGGTGAGTCCGGGGGAATCCCGAGGGTCAAATCCTTTGCCCGCTAAACTCATGAAAAATAAGCGCTTTCGCTGCGCGGTCAAAACCGCCGGAGAGGCCGATTTTGCGCCCTCAGAGCGCTCCGGGAGTCAACCCCGCAAAGCCGTGGAAAGATTGCAGAATCTTGCTGACACGCGCTCCGAATCAATCATTCGCGCGCTGTAGCAGCCGGGTCACAGCAGGTTTGCAGCCAACGAAAAAACCCGGCCTCGCGGCCGGGTTTTTCAGTCGAAAATCCGCTCTGCGGAATGGCGAAAATCAGGAGGCGAGAGCGCCAACCCGATGCGCCAGGCGCGAGACCTTGCGGGACGCCGTATTCTTGTGAACGATGCCCTTCTGAGCAGCCCGCATGATCTCCGGCTGGGCAGCCTTCAGAGCGTCGGCAGCGGCGCTCTTGTCGCCGGAGGCGATCGCCTCCTCGACCTTGCGCAGGAAGGTGCGCATGCGCGAGCGGCGCGCCTTATTGACCTCGGTGCGACGCGCGATCTTGCGCGTGGCCTTCTTGGCCGACGTCGTATTGGCCATCGAAACGTCCTCGTTGTCATCGCGTCCGTTCGCCTCAGGCTATGTGCCTGGCGGGGTCGGACCGCGACCGTGATGGAAAATGCGTGGGCGGCGGCCGTTGCTTTGCGCGGACCGTCGCGAGAGGCAGGCGTATAGTCGCTGCCGCGCCCGGCGTCAACGCCGGAATGGCCCGCGACCGCAGGTTTTAGCTGGCTGGCGCGATGAAACGGGCAAAGCTCGCCAGATCGACGTTGCCGCCGCTCAAGATCACGCCGACGCGCTTGCCCGCGACAGGCACCGCGCCGGTGAAGGCGGCGGCGGCAGCCAGGCATCCGGTCGGCTCGACCACGAGCTTCATCCGCTCGGCGAAGAAGCGCATCGCGTCGATCAGCGCGGCGTCGCTGACGGTGACGATGTCCTCGACCAGGGCCTGGATGATCGGGAAGGTGAGATCGCCCAGGAACGAGGTCTGCGCCCCGTCGGCGATCGTCTTGGGCACCGCGATCTTGACGATCTTGCCGGAGCGGAAGGATTGCTGGCCGTCATTGCCGGCCTCGGGCTCGACGCCAAAGACGCGGCAGCCCGGATTCAGCGCCTTGGCAGCCAAGGCCGCCCCCGCCAGCAGGCCGCCGCCGCCGAGGCAGACCAGCAGGATGTCGAGGGGGCCGGCATCCTCGATCAGCTCCTTGGTCGCCGTGCCCTGCCCGGCGATGACATGAGGGTGGTCGTAGGGCGGGATCACGGTCAGGCCGCGCTCGGCCGCGAGCCGGCCGCCGATCGCGAGGCGGTCCTGGCTGTAGCGGTCATAGCGCACGACCTCGCCGCCATAGGCCTGCGTCGCCTCGACCTTCGCCACCGGTGCATCCTCCGGCATGATGATCGTCGTCGGTACGCCGAGCAGCTTGCCCGCCAGCGCAATCGCCTGGGCATGATTGCCCGAGGAGTAGGTCACGACGCCGGCGCGCTTCTGCTCCGGCGACAATGCGGCGATCGCATTATAGCCGCCGCGGAATTTGAAGGCGCCCATGCGCTGCAGGTTCTCGGCCTTGAAGACGAGGCTGGCGTCGGTACGCCTGTTGGCGGTAGCCGAGGTCAGAACCGGGGTATGGTGGGCGACGCCCTTGATGCGCAGCGCCGCCGCCTCGACATCGGCATAGGTCGGCAGAGAGGGCTTGCTGGCAGCTGCGTCGGTCATGGAAATGTGTCCTGCGGCGTGATCGTCTCAACGCTATCTGCCAGCACAGGCAGCCAGGCTTCAAGTCAGAGACGGTGACATCAGCCATGCGTGGCGTTGATCGATGCACAAGCCTCGATGCAAGCCGCGGGGAACCCGAGAAGCCCCGGCGAGAGACGCTCGGGACGAGCCCGGGCATGACGACATCGCCGGTTCACCTGAAGAACAACAGCGTCTGCACCAGGAACAGCGGGATCAGGATCGCGCCCGACCAGAGCATGTAGCCGAAGAAGCTCGGCATCGCGACCTTCCGGTCCTTGGCGATAGCATAGACCATGAAATTCGGCGCGTTGCCGATATAGCTGTTGGCGCCCATGAAGACCGCGCCGGCCGAGATCGCCGTCAGCGTCAGCGCGCCCGTTGTCATCAGCGACTTGGGATCGCCGCCGGCGAGTTCGAAGAAGACGAGATAGGTCGGCGCGTTGTCGAGGAAGGAGGACAGCGCCCCGGTCAGCCAGAAATAGGCGATGTTGTTGGGCGTGCCATCGACATGGCTGACCAGCGCGACCAGCGGCGCGAAGGCTCCGTTCCGGCCCGCCTGCAGCATCGCCAGAACCGGGATGATGCAGATGAAGATGCCGGCGAAGAGTTTCGCGACCTCCTTGATCGGCCCCCAGCTGAATTCGTTGCCGGCGCGCACGGGCCCCGGCGTCAGCTTCAGCGAAACTCCCGCCAGCGCGAGCAGGATGAGGTCGCGCGCCAGATTCTGCCATTCCACCGCGATGCCGTGCACGGTGAAGGCGACGCCCGGCTTCCAGCTTGCCGACATCAGGATGGCGAGAATGACGCCGCCGAGCAGGGCGATGTTGACCTTGCCGTAGAGCTTGATGTCGCGGTCCGGCGTCGGGTCCTTGAGCGCGGGAAGGCCCTCCTCCTTGCGGTAGAACCAGCTGTCGAGCCCATAGAACAGCGCCAGCAGCACGATGACGGCAAAGCCGGTCTCCGGCAGCAGATGCGTGGTCGTCCAGAAGAAGCTCACTCCGCGCAGGAAGCCGAGGAATAGCGGGGGGTCGCCGAGCGGTGTCAGCGAGCCGCCGATATTCGAGACCAGGAAGATGAAGAACACGACGACATGGACGTTGAAGCGCCGCGCGTCATTGGCGCGCAGGATCGGGCGGATCATGATGATCGAGGCGCCCGTGGTGCCGACGAAGCTCGCCATCAGCGTGCCGATCGCCAGGAGGACCGTGTTGGTCGCGGGCGTGCCGTGCAGATTGCCCATGATCAGGATACCGCCGGCGATCGTGAACAGGGCGAAGAGCAGGATGATGAAGGGGATATAGTCGAGCAGCCCCGTATGCAGGAGCGCGCCCAGCGCCGGGTCGAAGCCGCGCGACAGGACCAGCGGCGCCAGCACCAGCACCGACCAGAAAGCAGCGAACTTGCCGTAGTTCAGCTCCCAGAAATGCGGAAACAGCACGGGGCCGAGCGCAATCGAGAGCAGCATGCCGGCGAAGGGCAGCGCCCAGGCCGCTCCCATCGCCGCGCCGCCGATATCGCCTGCAGCCAGCGCCGCGCTGGAGATCAGGCATAGCGCGAGCACCGCGCCGGTTCGTGTCAGAAAGCCCGCCAAAGCCATTCCCCGCCCGCTTTTCGCGTGGTTGTCATCATCACCAGTGCCTAGCTGGTTAGCCGAGGACCGAAAGCCTAGCAACCGAGGGCCAAATCAGTATAGGCCCGGCTGACGCAACGAGAGACGATCAGGGGATTTCGAGGATGCGAGCGCTTCTGCCAGTTCTGGTGGCCCTTATCTTCGTCCCGGCCCTGGCCAGCCCGGTCTTCGCCCAGGTCTTAATCGCCGAGATCAGGGCCCAGATCTTCCTCGAACGCTCCGGCAAGCTCTCGGATAATCTCATCGGCGCCAACAAGGCGCTGCACAACACGGTCATCGGCGAGGGCGATGCCGGCGAGCCGGCCGACGCGGTTCTGGTGACATTGGTGTTCACCGGCGCGAAGAACACCAAATCCTCCGACAAGATCGCCCGCGACCTTGCCTCCATCACGGTCAGGCAGCGGGCCAAGACCGGCGAGAAGACCCTGCTGCGGCGCGTTTATGGCGGTTTCCTGTTTGGCGAGAGCGGGCGCATCCACAAGGCCTTCCTGCTCGACAACGCGACCTGTGCGCCGCTCGATATCGAGGTCAAAATCGGCCGCAGCGCCAAGAGCGCGAAGCTCGATTTCAGCTGCGGCGAGTAGCCCGTCGTCATCCTGTGCGCGCCGCAGCACAGCGCGATGTGGTGCAGGCACGGGACCGTCGTCGGGATGAGCCGCCTTTTCGTCTCGCGGTTCCGCATCTGCGCCGCGGCACTGCGCGCCGCAGCGCCTGCGGAATGACCCGCATGGGTCGATTGTTATGCCGGCATTCATCCCTGTAGAATAATCTCCTCCTGGCGGCATCCCGGCCGCAGCCGATTCGGGACCGATCATGTGCCGTTTCCTCGCCTATTCAGGCGCGCCCGTTTTCCTTGAGGATCTCGTTGCAGCGCCCTGCCATTCGCTGATCCATCAGTCGCTCCATGCCGAGGAAACCAAGACCGGCACGAATGGCGACGGTTTCGGCGTCGGCTGGTATGGCGACAGGCCGGAGCCCGGGCTCTACCGGGAGGTACGGCCCGCCTGGGCGGATGAAAACCTGCTCTCGATCGCGCGCCAGGTCCGCTCGCATCTGTTCTTCGCCCATGTCCGCGCCGCGACCGGCACCGCGACGACGCGGGCCAACTGCCACCCCTTCGCCCATGGCCACCACCTCTTCATGCATAACGGCCAGATCGGCGGCTACGGCCTGATCCGCCGCAAGCTGGAGAGCCTGATTCCGGATGCGCTCTATGGCGTGCGCGTCGGCACGACCGATTCCGAGGCGATTTTCCTGCTCACCTTGGCCCGCATGGCCGAGGGTTTCTCTCCCGGCGAGGCGTTGGCCTGGGCGCTGGGCGAAGCGCTCGCCTTGATGCAGCAGGCCGGCATTCGCGAGCCCTTGCGCTGCGCCGCGGCGCTTGCCGATGGCGACAGCGTCCATGCCGTGCGTTGGTCCTCCGACCCCAAGCCGCCGACGCTCTATCTCTGCGACCGCGGCGACAGCGTCATCATCGCCTCAGAACCGGTCGATGCCGCGCGCGATTGCTGGCAGGCCCTGCCGGCCAATACGCTGGTCACGGTGCGAACTGGGGCGGTCGCGCTGTCGCCCTTCGAGGTCGGGCTGAAGCAGGCGGCCTGAGGCGAGGGCGGGCTCAGTCCGAAACTAGGCCCGAAGCCTCACGATCCCATAGGGATTGAACTTGAATTCGTCCTCGTCATAGGTCGATGCAAATGAGTGACTCGCCTTGCGCTCGCGCAGCGTCACCTCCAGCCCGCGCTTCGCGATCTCGTCGGCGACCTCGTCCATGAGCGCGACGACCGCCCGTTCGCTGCCCAGCGACTTCGGCGCATAGACCTCCGGCAGCCCGACGAGGTGAAAGCCGACGCTTTCCAGATAGCCCTTGGCCTCCAGCGGGCGTTTTGCGAAGGCGAGGCGGCAGATTCGGCCGAGCGCCAGGTTGTCGCCGGGATCGCGCACGGCCTGGCGCGCCGCTTGCGCCTGGGCTGCCAGCTCCTGCCAGCGCGCCAGCCCATGCGCGATCCCGGCGCTTTCCCCTTTCACGGCCACCGCTCCGGCCTGGATGAGCTGCTGCGCCAGCAGCAAGGCGGTGGCGGAGGTCTCGACGGCCGTCTCGGCCGTCATTTGCGGCCCCATCACATAAAGCACCGAGCCATGCTCCGCGACGGCCCGCTCGTCCGAGTCCGTCCAGGCATTGGGCTGCACGCGATCCCAGCACACCGCAAATGATCGCTCCATCCGGTCATCCGCCTCATCCTGGGAATAATCCGTGTCGACGCTGAAGCCCTTGGCGACAGTGCCGATCGCGTTGCGGGCGGCTTCGGACAGCCGCGCCAGATCGTGTGTGCGCCCGAGAAAACACAGGACATGGCGTGGCATGACGGACGGTTGAGGCGTCGCGGGAGCAGGCTTTGGCTCGTCGGCGCGGGACGCGCCTCCCAACGCCGATGCGCCGATGAACCATAGGAGGCCGCGACGAATGAGGCTCACATGCATTGGGTCTCTCGAAAGCGGGACCTGCTTCAGCGGGTCGACAGCGCGATCCTGCCGAATCCTGCCAGCCTTGGGCAATCGATTCCTGTTGCAAGCATCCTGGGTCGAGCATCGGGCCTTGCCGGAAACCCGGGCGCCGCATTCCGCTTCAAGGCTTGTGCTCCGAAGACTTGCGCTTCGCCTCTCGTCGCGCCACAGGCGAGACGTCATGCGCGCCTTCGACACGAAGCTTCCCATCGATGCCGTTCTGGACGAACTCGCAGCCTCGCTGCGGGCGCGGCCCAACGTCGTCCTCGTCGCGCCGCCCGGCGCGGGCAAGACCACGCGCGTGCCACTCGCCTTGCTCGACGAACCCTGGGCGAAGGGCGGCAAGCTGATTCTGCTCGAGCCGCGCCGGCTCGCGGCGCGCGGCGCGGCCAACCGCATGGCGCAGACACTGGGCGAACGCGTTGGCGAGACGGTCGGCCTGCGCGTCCGGCTCGGCTCCAAGATCGGCCCGAAAACCCGCATCGAGGTCGTCACCGAAGGCGTCTTCGCCCGGATGATCCTCGACGATCCCGGGCTCGACGGCATCGCGGCCGTGCTCTTCGACGAATTCCACGAGCGCTCGCTCGATGCCGATTTCGGCCTGGCGCTGGCGCTCGATGCACAAGCGGGCCTGCGCGAGGATCTGCGCATCCTGGTGATGTCGGCGACGCTCGATGGCGCGCGCGTCGCGCGACTGCTCGGCGATGCACCCGTGATCGAGAGCCAGGGGCGGGCCTTTCCCGTCGAGACACGCTATCGCGGCCGCGATCCGCTGAAGCGCATCGAGGATCAGGTCACGGAGGCCGTGCTTCTGGCGCTGAACGAGCAGGCGGGCTCGCTGCTCGTCTTCCTGCCCGGGCAGGGCGAGATCCGCCGTGTCGAGGAGCGCCTGCGCGAGCGCATCCGCGAGGCTTCCGTCGAGATCGCACCGCTCTATGGCGCGCTCGACCAGGCAGAACAGGACCGCGCCGTGCTGCCTGCGCCCAAGGGCCGCCGCAAGGTCGTATTGGCGACCGCCATCGCCGAGACCTCGCTGACGATTGAGGGCGTGCGCGTGGTGATCGATTCAGGCCTTGCCCGCGTACCGGTCTACGAGCCCGATATCGGCGTGACCCGGTTGGAGACGCGCCGCGTCAGCCGCGCGGCGGCAGACCAGCGTCGCGGCCGCGCCGGGCGCACCGAGCCCGGCATCTGCTACCGGCTCTGGGAGGAGGCCGGCACCGGCGCGCTGGAGGCCTTCGCACGGCCCGAAATCCTCTCCGCCGACCTTGCCCCCCTGCTGCTCGATTGCGCCGCCTGGGGTGTGACCGACCCGACGAGCCTCGCCTTCCTCGATACGCCGCCCGCACCGGCCCTGAAGGAGGCGCGCGCCCTGCTGACGACGCTGCACGCGCTCGACGGCGATGGCCGCATCACGCCGGAGGGCAAGGCGTTGCAGGCGCTGCCGCTGCCACCCCGGCTGGCGCGCATGGTCGTCGCCGCCGCGGGCTTCGGCCAGGCGAGCCCGGCGGCCGCGCTTGCCGCGTTGCTGGTCGAGCGCGGGCTGGGCGGCGATGCGATCGATCTTGCCGAGCGCCTGGAGCGGCTCGGCCGCGAGCGCGGCGGCCGCGCTGCCGATATGCGCCGGCTGGCCGAAGGCTGGGCGCGCAGCGCGGAGAAGGCGCGTCCGAAGCTGCGGGAGCTGGCGCTGCGGCCTGGCCTCTTGCTGGCGCTGGCCTATCCTGACCGCATCGCCAGGGCGCGCAGCGCGGGCTCCGGCCAGTATCTGCTCGCCAATGGCCGCGGCGCGGCGCTGGAGCCCTCCCAGCGGCTGGCGCGCGAGCCCTGGCTCGTGGTCGCGGAGATGACCGGGGCCGCCCAGCAGGCGCGTATCATGGCGGCGGTAGTGATCACGGAGGAGGAAACCCTCTGGCTCGCGGGCGAGGGGCTGGCGCCTTTCACGATCGAGGAGCGCAGCGAGGTCACATTCGAGCGGGCTGCGAGAGCGCTGCGTGTCCGCGCTGTCAGGCGCTATGGCGCGCTGCTGCTGGCGGAACGGCCATTGCCGGTCGACGCCTCCCTGGACAATGCCACGGCGCTGGCCGGGGGCATCGCCGCGCTCGGCATCGGGCTCCTGCCCTGGACGAAGGCGCAAGTGCAATTGCGCGAGCGCGTCGCATTCCTGCGCAGGGCGATGGTGGCCTCGAGCGGCGACAATCACTGGCCCGACCTGACGGATGAGGGCCTTGGGCCCGATGTCGCGACATGGCTTGCGCCGCATCTTCTGGGGCGTGCGTCACTTGCGGCGATCCAGGCCTCCGACCTCGATGCGGCGCTGGCCGAGCTTCTGCCCTGGGATCTGAAACGCCGGCTCGATGCCGAGGCTCCGACGCATTTTACCGCGCCGACGGGCTCCAGCCTCGCGGTCGACTATGCCGCCGAGGCCGGTCCGACGATCTCGGTGCGGGTACAGGAGCTCTTCGGGCTTGGCCTCCACCCTGCGCTGGCCGGCGGGCGCGTGCCGCTGGTGCTGGAATTGCTCTCGCCGGGGCACAAGCCCATCCAGATCACCCGCGACTTGCCTGGCTTCTGGCGCGGCTCATGGTCAGCGGTGAAGTCCGAGATGAAGGGTCGCTACCCGCGCCATCCCTGGCCGGACGATCCGGCCGCTGCCCCGCCGACGACAAGGGCGAAGCCGCGCGGGACGTGAGGCTGTGCAGTCATGCTCGCCCGTGTGGCGAGTATCCATGTCTTGAACACAAGCCTGGATCAGCGAAGACGTGGATGGTCGGGACAAGCCCGACCATGACGCAAGTCCGACCACGACGACGGAGTAGAATTCCCGCGTGTCGCTGTTCAATTCCCCATCCGGTCGCGCCATTGCCGCTCGCCCGCCAGGCAGCTCGGGTTCTGGCTGGTCGACTGCGCCTTCTGGACGAGCGCCTCGCCATCTCGCGGCATCTCGGCGATCTCGCGCACCAGCTTGGTCCGCGTCGCATCGACGAATTGATGGCGCTCGCGAATCGGGATCACGAAGGCGCCGATGCCGGTGACCACGCAGTCCTTGTAGTAGACGTCGAGGTTGTCGATATCGAAATAGCTCGCCTGCTTCAGCATGATCGGCAGGCCGTTGATGTTGATGCCCTTGGCGGCGGCTTCATCGCGCGCGGCAGTGACGGGGCGCCCGTCATTGTTGGCGCCGTCACCGGAGATGTCGATGACCCGGCGCATCGCCGTGACGTTGGACTTTTCCAGAAGCGCCATACCGAGGTCGATTGCCCCTGAGATCGAGGTGCGCCGGCCGCGCCGCGTCGGCGCCTCGCCCAGCTCCTCGGCGAAGGCCAGCGCCGATTGCGGCGTGTCGATGATGGTCCAGGATTTGACGATGTGCTGGAAGTCGGTGCCGGCCCATTCGAAATAGGTCACGGCGATCTTGCCGATCGCCCCCTTGGCGATTGCGTTATGCAGCTCCTTGGAGCGGAAGGCCTCGATATAGCCGTTTCGCTGCAAGGCGAGCTCGTCGATATCCATCGAATAGGACACATCGAGCGCCAGGACGAGCGCGACATCGACCTCCTCAGCGGGCGCTGCGGCCTGCTGCGCCTTGGTCGCCGTGCCGGTCAACAGACCCGCTGCCGTGAGACTCAAGAGACCGAACAGCCAACGCCGCATCGCCACCTCCGTCATCCTATCGTGACGGCAGTGTGCGCTTCGTTTCGTTTCCCGCCAAGGCCGAAAGCTGGGCACGCTCAGTCGCTTATTATCGCATTCTCGTGACCTGGATCGGTGTGCGGATCGCCCGGAAAAGCTAGGATCCTCCAACAGAACCCGGAAGGGTCTCGACGTCGGTGCGACGGGCATCGACGATGCCGATCGCGGCCGCGGCCGCTTCCTCGATGGTCAGGGCCGAGGTGTCGAGCAGGACGGCGTCCTCGGCCAGCTTGAGGGGAGCGTCGCTGCGGCCGGAATCGCGCGCGTCGCGCCGGCGGATATCGGCCAGGATGCCTTCGAAAGTGGCAGGCTCGCCGCGCCCCGTCAGCTCGCGATGGCGGCGCGCGGCGCGCACTTCGGGCGTGGCGGTGACGAAGAGTTTCGCGCGCGCCTCCGGGCAGATCACCGTGCCGATATCGCGCCCGTCCAGCACCGCACCGCCGGCTTGCCCGGCGAAGCGGCGCTGGCGCGCGATCAAGCCGCTGCGCACGGCCGGCATTGCAGCGACGACGGAAGCCGCCTCGCCGATCTCGCGCCCGCGCAGGCTGTCTTCGGGAAAGGCGGCTTCATCGAAGCTCGCGACGATCGCCGCTGCGGCGTCCGCGTCCTGGATGTCGTGGCCTGCATCGAGTACGGCCCTGGCGACCATGCGGTAGAGCAGTCCGGTATCGAGATAGGGCAGGCGATAATGCGCGGCGAGCCGGCGCGCCAGCGTGCCCTTGCCGGAGGCGGCCGGACCGTCGACCGCGATGACAAGCCGCTCCCGCCCATCGTTGCGGCTCATGCGATGTCGCCTCCAAGTCCGTTCATCAGGGCAACGAAGCTCGGAAAGCTCGTCGCGATCATCGCGCCGTCATCGACCGTCATCGGTTGACGCGTCGCCAGCCCCATCACCAGGAAGCTCATGGCGATGCGGTGGTCGAGATGGGTCGCGACTAGGCCGCCCCCGTCGACCGCGCCGTCTCTGCCCTCGACGACCAGATCATCGCCTTCAATCGCGCAAATGACGCCGGCTGCCTTCAGCCCGGCCTCGACGGCGGCCAGGCGATCGGATTCCTTGACGCGCAATTCCTGCAGGCCGCGCAGCCGCGTCGTGCCCGTGGCGAAGGAGGCCGCGACCGCCAGCACCGGATATTCGTCGATCATCGCGGGCGCGCGCTCGGGCGGAACCGTGACGCCCTTCAGGGCGCCGGCCCGCACGCGCAGCGTCGCGACCGCCTCGCCACCCTCATTCGCCTCGCTCTCGACGCTGATATCCGCGCCCATCTCGCGCAACGTGGTCAAAAGCCCGCTGCGCAGCGGATTGGTCATCACGCTCTCGATCAGGATGTCCGAGCCCGGCACGATCAGGGCCGCGACCAGCGGAAAGGCGGCCGAGGACGGGTCTGTCGGCACCATGATCGGCGCGGCCTGCAATTCGGGCTGGCCCTTGAGCACGATGCGCCGTCCATGAGCGCCATCCGGCGAAACCGAGACCTCCGCGCCGAAATGCGTCAGCATTTTTTCGGTGTGGTCGCGCGTCGCCTCCGTTTCGATCACGGTCGTCTCGCCGGGCGCGGCCAGGCCCGCCAGCAGCACGGCGGACTTGATCTGCGCCGAGGCGACCGGGGTGCGATAGGTAATCGGCACGGCCTCCTTCGGCCCGCGCAGGGTCAGCGGCACGCGCCCGCCCTCCTCCTGCGCGACGATCGTCGTACCCATCAGTTCGAGCGGGTCGAGGATACGCCGCATCGGGCGCTTGCGCAGCGAGGCGTCGCCGTCGAAAACCGTGGTGATCGGATGAGCACCGCAGACGCCCATCATCAAGCGCGAGCCGGTGCCGGCATTGCCGAAATCGAGCACGCCGCCGGGTTCGCGCAATCCACCGACGCCGACGCCGCGGACGCGCCAGCTGCCCGGCCTGTCGTGATGGACGATCGCGCCGAGCGCGCGCGCGGCATCGGCCGTGCGCATCACGTCCTCACCCTCGAGCAGGCCGCTGATCGTTGTCTCGCCGATCGCGAGCAGGCCGAAGATGAGCGAGCGGTGCGAGATCGACTTGTCGCCAGGCACGCGCACGCGTCCCGAAAGTGGGCCCCTGCTGCGTGCGGTGACGGGGATCAGGTGCTGCGCGTGGGCCACTTTGGTCTCTGCCGGCTGGTCTGGGGGAAGCGCGGGCTGCCTAGCATGACCCTTAGCCAGGCGTCACGCGCCCCTCGGGGCGAAATCAACATTTGACAGGGCCGTCTGCCCCGACTAACGGACGCGCCTGCTTTTCAGAACATGAATGATTGAAGGTCCGACGCAGTGGCGAAACCGGAACTTGGCACTAAGCGCGTTTGCCCGACGACGGGCCGCAAATTCTACGACCTGAACAAGGATCCGATCGTCTCGCCCTATACCGGGCAGACCTTCCCGCGTTCGATGTTCGAGCCCCAGGCGAAGGCGGCGGCAGTCGCCGCCGCCAAGCCCGCAGATGACGAGGATGAGATCGAGGTCGCCGACGGCGCAGTCGAACTCGTCTCGCTCGACGAAGCCGACGCGGAGGCCACCGAGAAGGAGGCCGTCGTCACCAGCGAGGACGATATCGAAGTCGAGGACGACGACATCGCCCCCGAGGACGACACCTTCCTTGAGGAAGACGAGGAAGGCGATGACGACGTCGCCGATCTGATCGACGGCGATATCGAAGGCGACGAGGACGTCTGAGGATTCCGCCCTCTCGGCGGGTGCTGTGAAGGCAGGCGCTGTGAAGGAATGACGATTAGGCGACATTCAGCGCTTGAGTCTTCCGGCACTCCCGCCTATAGAGCGCTTCGCCGCTCGCGGCAGTGACAAGGACGGGACGGTCGATCACCCCAAAGGTGAGGAATGACCGCCCGGGAATATCCCGGCTGACCCCCAAATCAGCCGGCTAGCGTGGGGCCATAGCTCAGTTGGGAGAGCGCTTGAATGGCATTCAAGAGGTCGGCGGTTCGATTCCGCCTGGCTCCACCATCTCCTTCCAAGCTGAATAGCTGGAACTAGAGCGGTTTCCGATCCAATTGGATCGTTCAACGGCTCTAGATCATTGTTTTAACGCGTTTTCTTCACGCGAACCGATCTCCAGTTCGCTCGAAAACGCTCTAGGCGGGACTACCCGGGATCAACCGGGACTATCCCCGCCTTACCCCCCACCGATCAAGATTGGTGACGGTTTCCGGCGAATCAGCCGGCATGCCGCGTCCCGCGACCCAGGCTAGGTATCGGCCTGCGCGACACCGAGCTTGCGCCAGAGCTGCGTCCTGTCCAGGCAGGAGACGTCATAGGTCACTTCGCGACCTTTGAATTCCTGATGAGTGGCGAGCTGTTTGGTCATGGAGCGGGTGATGTCGTCGATCCGCGCTTCGCAGGCTTCGACACTCGTGAAGCCCATCTCGCTGATTCGCGTTGCCGTGCAGGTCGGCTCCCCCGACACGCAGGCCATGATGACCATCGTAAAGGCATCCATGAATTCACTCCCAAGGTAGCTTTGCGCCGGGGGTGGCCTCTATCCGCTCAAAAGTGATGCTTCATGGTTACCCGAGCCTTAAGAAGCCCCGCCGGGCATAAGGAGCAAATCCCGAGCCATCGCCGTCTTCGCAGCGCGTGCCTGGCTGCGGCGAGAGCAGGATGTGAAAAAGTGGGCACCGGTTTCTCGTATCGATCTGGCTGGGTCGCTCGCTCGAAAACGCTCTAACGCCTGCGCCGCCGTCTGGTCCGCGCCCGCCGGCGCCTGACGGCTTTCATCATCAGTGTCAGCATGGCGAGCAGCATATTCGACAACGTTCGGTTCTGGAGTTTCGCCCGGCATCCTCTCGACCCTCGAAGGCAGCCTTATGTCGAAAGGCTACATCGATGCTGGCACGTTTAAGGCAGCAGTCTGCGCAACCGCGACGCTCGGCATGGCTGGCTAGCCTTTTATTGAGGCGCGCCTTCTTCACGCGAACCGGTGACCACATCGCTCGAAAGCGCTCAGGCGCCCAATCCAGAATGTGGCGCGCCTTGTGAACCTGTTCCGGTTCTGCCGCGACTAACCGATCGGGCGTCGCGTTTGCGCAGCCTTGCCGCCCCGGCCCTTCCCCTCCCAATGGTGGCCGGGGCGGCACCTGTCGCAATCGGGCACTCTCGCCAGTTGATGCCGGTTTGGGCAGGTCCGTAGCCTGCGGATGCCAGGTTTCGCGCGCAAATGAACATTCAGCGCTGGCGGAAGTTCACCCCTTTTAAGTTTTAGCGAATCTGGGGAGAGTTTCATGGATCGCCGGTCATTTCTGCAAGCGGCAATGGTTTCTGCTCTCCCCTCGGCAGCATTTGGACAAAGCGCGCCGGCTGGAATGTCACCTGAACAGAAACATGCGGCGGAAACCCTGGAAGCGAGTGCGATGTCGCTTGAGGCAAGCCGCGCGGCGGCCACCAAGGCCGTCGATGCGAATGTCCGGCGATTTGCCCAGTTCGAGGCGGCCGAGCAAGAGGTGGTGGCATCCGTGGTCAAGGCTGCCACCGGTATGTCGGAAACCGCTCCTCCGCCCTTGAGTGCCGAGGCGAAAGCCATGGTCGAGATTCTGAAGGCGATGCCGTCCGGTCCGGAATTCGACAAGGCCTATGTGAAAGGGCAGATCGAAGGGCACCAGCGGCTTCTGCAAATTCAGGAGGTCTATCTGACCAATGGCAAGAATCCGACCCACCGCTCGATCGCGATGTTGATTCGCGGCCATATCAAAGAGCATCTGGCTCAGCTGGAGCTCATGCATAAGCTGCCGGCGTAGTTTGCGCGGGCGCGCCGAAGGTTGATTGTCAGCCGGCCAGCCTGAGGCCTTCGACGCCGCGCTCTTGAACGCGGCCTTGATGCGAACGGGTGTCCACGTCGCTTGAAAACGCTCTAATGCTTCGCCTCGGCCCGGCTGAGGTTACGCTCGTAATCTTGAACCTCGCTGCGAAGCTTTTCCAGTTCGTCGCGCTCGGGCGTATTCTCGGCAGACCCGGCGAGCTCCTGAATCCGCGTCATCGCCGTATTGTAGGACATCTCCGCTTGTCCCTCGGGCGCCAGTTTAACATCCGGTTTTGAATCGGCCATCGCGACCTCCAGCGGCGGTTCATGCCACGCTGGTAACGCCGCGCCCGGCTGCACAGTTCCGCGCCGATGAAGCGACATCCCTGGAAGATCCGCTCCGTCTCCCAGACAACGACGCAATGGTATGGCGCGTCAGTCGTTCGTGATGGCGTTAGACGTCCGGGTCGATCGAAGCTTGCGCCGCACCCGCCGGTTCGGCTGCCCTATCGAGCCGTCATTTGAAACCGGCAGCCATGGCTTGCCGATGCCTCCGGGCGGGCAAGACCGCCCATGGCCTCGCGCGGCAGTGCGAGCCTTATAGATGCCGCAGCCACTCCGCCGCGGCCTCCGCCGGCGGCCGCTCGCTGTTGAAGGCGCCGATGAAATTGCCGTCCTTGCCCATCAGATAGACCAGCGCGGTGTGGTCCATGGTGTAGTCGCCATCCTTGAGCGGGACCTTCTTGGCATAGGCGCGATAGGCCTTGACCGTGGCGTCGATCGCCGCCTGGTCACCGGTCAGTCCGACGATGCGCGGGTCGAAGCTACCGAGATAGCTCTTCAGGGTCTCCGGCGTGTCGCGTGCGGGATCGACGCTGATGAAGAGCGCGCGCAGCTTCTCGCCCTTGGGACCGGCGGCGCGCAGCATCTCCGAGATCTCGAACAGCTTGGTCGGGCAGATGTCGGGGCAATGGGTGAAGCCGAAGAAGACCAGGAAGGGCGCGCCGCGCAGCTCCTTGTCGGTCAGCGTCTTGCCGTCCGGGGTCGTCAGCGCGAACGGCCCGCCGACGCTCGCTGTTCCCGTCTGATTTTGCCGTGTCGGCGAAAAGGTGATGATCGCGGCGGCGGCGAGCGCGAGCGCCCCCAGAAGAAAAACGATCAGGGGCAGGATGAGGCGGCGTTGCACAGCGGGCGATCCGGTTTCAGGGCGTTTGGATTGAGGCTCAGAAGCAGGCGACGAGGGCAGCGATGAGACCGTCGGTGAAAAGCCGGTCGCCTTCGCGCCACCACAGCAAGAGCCCGGTCAAAAGCAGGCCGAGCGCGCCGCCGGCGAGCAGCAGGATGCCCGCTCGCGACGGCGGGGCCGTATCCTGCTGCGGATCGTCCTGCGCTTGCGTCATGCGCCAACTCATACCCCCGCGCGGCCGCCGCCGGAAGCGGCCTCCGTGACGCAGGTCATGAGCGCTGGGGGAGGATTGGAGCGGGCGATCGGGATCGAACCGACGACATTCAGCTTGGGAAGCGGGGCCTAGCCGTTGATTTAACGTGCCTGCATTCCCCCAATCGGACAGCGACAAAACAGCCACAAGCGAGATTGGGGGCTGTCATTGCCAATGTCGGCTATGGGTCGTTAGCGGTCCTCCGTTCGCAACAGACTATCTACGAACAGAAGGGCCCGCTTCTCCTCATTCGTTAGCGTTGCCTCCCCACCGACGGAATACCTTTGGTCCAAACCAACCAGGGCGGCATGAACATCGGGCGGCAGGGGCTTCGCATGCTGAACGATGAAAGGCGTTCCAGAATCTGAGACGGCGGCCCGCGATGATCGGTCAAACTTCAGTGCCCATTGCGTCGTGACGGTTCGCGCGCCGAGTTGGCCAGCTTTCAGGCCGACTACGAGGCATATTGCAGTGCCCATATCGCCGCTGAGAGCGGGATAGGTTGCAAGGAAGATATCGCCGACCTTCAGCTTCTGAAAGTCGTCAGGGAGGCCTTGATCGCGCATGGGGTATCATCATCGAACGAGCCGTTGTCCGCAACGGGTGGAAAGCGGGCGTGTGAATTGGGTATCATGGATGCCATGATCGACAGAACAGGCCGAGATCGCGCCGCTGCATTGGTGGAGGAATTTTGGGCTGGCACGACGACGAACCGGCAGCTCGAGGAAGCTTGGCCGGATAGCAAAGACCCTGGTATCACGGCGGCGGAGGATTTCGTCTGGTGCCTCTACGACGATTTCAAAGAGCAAACAGCTCACGAGGCCGATCGCGCCGATCCAAAGCTAAGTGGGGTCGTCGCGAATTGCATCCGCTTTCTGCAGTCAGACGAGCCATACGAATGGCCTCTCTACAGCTACCCATGGGGCGTTGTGCGTTATCCACGCTGGGCCGTCTGGGCATCACTCGGGCTGCTCAGTCGATGGAACAAGGCCGCAGCCGTACGTGACTAAAATACCGGCGCGAAATGCGCGGGCATGGCGATGTGGCTGCGTGGCCATTTCGTTACTCGCAGGTCAGTTAAGGGTCGAAAGCGGCCCTTAACTCGCTCAGCGGATAAGGCTGGCATGAGCAACGTAATTTTCTTGCAGTTTCCCACTGTACTCCTTGGTCGCTGGCGATCCGAAGACGATTACAACAGTGCGGAATACGAGATTGTCGTGGAGGGCGGCGGGCTCAAGATCACCGCCGTTGATGCCAATGACGGCGAGCATTTTGAGGTCTCCAGCGTCAAGTTCGACAGAGAGACGATCCTATTTGATACGCTGATGCCATCGACCGGCCGGATAGCGCATTTGGCTCTCAAAGCAATTCCGGGCTCGCAGCGTGCAACACTGACGCTGACATTCACCGACACGATAGAACTGACTAGGCCGTCCGATGAGTGATGATCTGCTGTCAGGCCTGCGCGAAATCGGCTGGCGAAATTGGGACCCAATCGGTTTGCTCGCTGCCGGAGAGCAGTGGCAGGAGAAGTCGTTCGCCGACGAATACGATGACTACCTTCGCAAGGTCGCAGCTGATTTCCGTGCGGGCGGATCAATTGCGCAAGCGGTTGAATATCTCCTTCGGATCGAGCGCGAACATATGGTGCTCGGTGTCCGCTCGGGTCAGGAAAGGCGAGCCGAGGCGACGGCGCAAGCAATCCAGCTCTACGTGGCACGTTCGGCTCACATCGAGGACATGCACGATGGTTACGTCCCCGCTTCGGACTTTCTCGTCAGGGCCGCCAACGGCGAAGTGCCTCTTACCGGGACGGAGTTTGCCGAGCAGAATCTGCGCTTGCTAATTGGCTATATGAGCGACGCAGATACGTCGAACCGCGATTGGGCCACCCTGTTGTTGGCCGGGCTGGAGATAGACACACTCGCAGTGCGAGAGGCGCTCTTGAAGGCGACCCAGGACTGTGATGCGTCCGTTCGTGCAGAGGCACTTCTTGGGCTGGCAGAGCGCGATTCGGTCTTAGCCCTCCCGCTTGTCTTGCACGAGCTGGAGCGGAGTGAGTGTGGTTACGGCACGTTTCAGGCTGCCCATGCGATAGCCAACCCGTCGTTGCTTAGCGGGCTGCGCAAATGGTCGGGAAAAGGCTCTACCCCCGGGATCAACGACGAGATCAACGATGCCATTGCAGCGTGCGAAGCCGCGCTCGCCAACAGCAAATGATACATCCGCAACGGGTCGTACGCGAACACTAGCCGCGCGAGAGGTTGGACTGCGGCAACACATTGAAATCATTCGACTCTGGTCCCGTCAGATTCTGACGGCCAGCAAAGTCAAATTCGGGCAGCCCATTTAAATTAAAGGGAATTTGGAGCGGGCGATCGGGATCGAACCGACGACATTCAGCTTGGGAAGCGGCGCCAAGCCGTTGAATGTCTTCCCCGCGTTCCCTAAGGGATTGGCAGACCGGATCGCAGAGTCGCGACAAGATCCTCGCCTGCAGTCTCACCGGTTGATCGACGATCGCGGATCATCTACGCGAGGCAAAGCGTACTGCGATGCCATTCGAGGCGCTGCGCAATGGCCGTCAGGGCTGTTCTGGGGCTAGAGCGTTTTCGAGCGAATTGGACACCGGTTCGCGTGAAGAAAACGCGTTCAAACAAAGGGCTGGAGCGATTGAGCGATCCAACTGGATCGGACATTCCTCAAGCAGCATTCGATGTCGATTGAGCGTTTCGACACTGTCATCCTCGGTGCCGGTGCTGCTGGAATGATGTGCGCGATCCACGCCGCAGCGCGCGGCGGGCGTGTTCTCATCGTCGATCATGCCAAAGCGCCCGGCGAAAAAATCCGCATTTCCGGCGGGGGCCGCTGCAACTTCACCAATATCGGAACAAGCGCGCGCAATTTTTTGTCGAATAATCCGCATTTCGCCAAATCTGCGCTGGGCCGATACACGCAGCATGATTTCGTGGCGTTGGTCGAAAAACACGGCATTGCCTATCACGAGAAGGCACTGGGGCAGCTCTTCTGCGATGATTCCGCCAAGGATATTATCGCAATGCTGATGGATGAGATGGCGCGCGCGGCCTGCGAATTGCGCCTCAGAACCACAGTGGAAAGCCTGGAGCGGAGCGATGACGGCTTTGCGATCGTGCTTGGCGGTGAGGGGGCTGCCAAAATTCGGTGCCGGCAGTTTGTCGTTGCGTCCGGAGGAAAATCCATCCCGAAAATGGGAGCATCCAGCCTTGGCTACCAGATCGCCGGCCAGTTTGGTCTGGCGGTGACGGAGACACGCCCAGCCCTGGTGCCGCTGACATTCGGTGAAGACATTCTTGCCGGGTTTCGCGAGATGGCCGGCGTCGCTGCAGATGCGCGGGTCTCGTGCGGCAAGACCACATTCGACGAGGCGCTGCTGTTCACCCATCGCGGGCTTTCCGGCCCGGCGATCCTGCAGATTTCGTCCTATTGGCGCGAGAAGGCACCGATCAGGATCGCGTTCCTGCCCACGCGGGACGTGTTCGCCGATTTGCGCGCTTCCAGACAGGAAAACGGCCGCAGAAGCATCGCCAATACGCTAAGTGATATTCTGCCGAAGCGATTGGCTGTTTATCTCTCCGATGCCCATGGTTGGGCGGGACCCATCGGCGACGCAAGCGACAAGAAGCTCGCGGCGATCGCGTCCACCATTCAGGGCTGGGAGGTCATGCCCATCGGATCGGAAGGATACCGGACAGCGGAGGTGACGCTCGGTGGCGTCGATACGTCTGCTCTGAACTCACGGACGATGGCAGCAAGCACAGTCGACGGCCTGTACTTCATCGGTGAAGTGGTCGACGTGACGGGCTGGCTTGGCGGCTACAACTTCCAATGGGCGTGGTCATCAGGCTGGGCGGCAGGGACCGCCATCGCCGAACGCACCGGCTGAGATGCCCGCGCGGCGCGCGGGCAAATTCCTGAACGATTGAAAATGCACGCCGGTATTCCCAGCCAGACCAAGCCAGAGAGTTCGGATGACCGACACTGCTCGAGAGAAAGCTCTATAACCTGTTGTAATAAAAGGTTTTTGGAGCGGGCGATCGGGGGCGAACCGACGATATTCAGCTTGGGAAGCGGGGCCAAGTCGTTGAATTGCGGCACCTGCGTTCCCGAACGTATAGACCGACAATGCCCTCAACGGGTGGGTGGAAAGCGGAAATCCATCCTTGTATGAGTCTTGCCCGTTCTACGAAATCAACGGCCTAAAGTGACTGCAAAATCTTTCAACGCCACGAACAAATTAGTCGGCATCCTGCTGCTTTTTTTCGTCGGAATCCTAGTGTTCGATAGTGTCGAATTATCTATCGCCAATTGGGTCGTATTCCCAAGTGGCAACAATCAGTTTGCATTTCGCCTTAAAATTTATGCCGTGTATCTAATTTCTGCATACATCGGAATCATAGTCGGGATGCTTGGCTACCTAACCGATGAACTCGTTGTCAGAATTGGCAGCTTGGTTTTTGTATTTCTGAATTTTGTGATCATTGGAGTTTTGAACTCAGAGCTACAAACGATCTGCGCGCGCATCTTATCCATTTTGGTTGGATAAGGAATCCGCTGGCTGCAAATGTCAGTAGGGGGTGGTGGTTAGCGGACGTCCGGAAATTCAGCCGGTTGAGCGGTTTGGGCGAGGCGTAGACTTCGCAATGAAAGGCCTGTTGCGAGCGACGTCATAGTCGCTGTCCGCCTAGCTTGAGAGGTCGCAAACCAGCTCTGCGGCTCCGCCACGACTGACGATCTTCGCCTCTCCCCACGATGTTGGCGTTGCACGAGCGAGGTCTTTTCCGAGAACACTTTCAACTTCTTGCTGCGAAGCAGCAAATAGAATGGAGACGACACTTATGCCGTTCTCGATACCCATGTCGAAGGTAAGTTGTTGAGTGCGAAGGCCGCGATATATTCCCGTTAACGGGATACTTACTCGTCGATAACCCGCAATATCGCGCTTTTCTAATTTTGCCTTGCCGAATGCTACCGCGAATTGCGCGGGAAGGTTCACTTTTGCCAAGCGCGACGCACCCGGGTCGGGGACGTATCGAAGTCGTATCTCTTTCCAAAGAGCCGATACGGGCGCAGATGTTCTGCACGCGGAATCGCTATCGGCCTTTTCGATTCCGCCAATGAAATCATCGAGGTTGACGAGTTCCGTACCCGTCGCCGGGCAACCAGCGTATAAGCACAAGGCAAAGGTTGCCGTGAGCGCCCTCGTCATGGATGTCGGTCCCATCGGTCGAGGCCATAGCCCTATTGCGTGGCCACGATGCGTGTCGATCTAGCATGTCAGCGACCGTCCGCTAAGGATGGTCGTAAGCGGACTCGCTCGACGAAAGAGACTGCCACCGATTGCCGCGTTTCGGTGCGGGTTAAGGCGGCCAGTCCCCTTGCGCAGCGCCGGTTAGTCTTAACCCATTGAAATTACACGCTCGCGCTCCCTGCCAAGCCATGCCAGAGAGTGGAGCTCATTGGCACGGCTAGATGGAAACCGGCGCTAAAATGCTGCAATTAAACAGATTTTTGGAGCGGGCGATCGGGATCGAACCGACGACATTCAGCTTGGGAAGCTGACGTTCTACCACTGAACTACGCCCGCATGCCGGTTCGCGGGCATGCGCCTGCCACCGACATCTGCCTCCATAGCGGGATCGTCGGCGCGAGTCATCTCCCAATAAGGGCCAATGCGCGATCTCGATTCGCGCTGCCCTTGCCTGGCAAAGTGGCATCGCCGGTTCGCCAGGGAGATGGCGAGGCGGCGCTTCTTTTCTGAAATCCTCGATTTTCGCCAATAGCATCAGGCGCCTCCGCATCACGCTGCCCGGCACGCTCGAAACGGCTGGCAGGGCATGGCGCAGAGATTCCACCATCGCGACCTCGATAGGCTGACGCTGGCGACGAAGCGCGTCGGCGGCTGCTTCGGCTGCGAGGGAGCAGCGTCGTGAGCGCGCGCGGGACCGGCGGCATCGGTGCCCTGTTCTGGCGCAGGCCCTATGCGCTGCTGCCGTTCCCGCCGCTGTTCTGGGCCGGGAATCTGCTCATTGGCCGGGCCTATGCCGGCGAGTTGCCGCCCTTCGGGCTGACCTTCTGGCGTTGGGTGGTGGCGTCCTCATGCATCCTGCCCTTCGTCTGGCGCGAACTCGTCGCCAAGCGCCGGGACATCCTGGCGCATTGGCGCCTTATCGCCGCCATCAGCATCAGCGGCTTCGCCGGCTACCCGATCCTCAACTATGTCGCGTTGCAGACCACGCCGGCGGCCACCGCCGCGATGCTCAACTCCGCCTTGCCGTTGATGGTCCCGCTCTTCGCCTGGATCATCGCGCGCGATGTTCCCTCCATGCGGACGATCGCCGGCATCGTGATCTCCTTCATCGGCGTCGCCTGGATCATCGGCCAGGGCGACATCGCGGCCCTCGCCTCGCTCTCGGTCGGCGGCGGGGAAATCCTCGTCCTGCTCGCAGTCGCCGGCTACGCGCTCTATTCCGTCCTGCTGCGCTATCGCCCCAGGACCCTCTCCGACATGGCGTTCCTGGCGGTGATGTCGCTCGTGACCATGATCCTGCTGCTGCCGTTCTGGATCGGCGAGGAGGCGTCGGGGCGGTCGCTGCCGTTCGCGCCCCATACGATCGCCTCGGTCCTGTTCATCGGCATATTCGCCTCGCTGATCGGGGCTGCGTGCTGGAACCATTGTGTAGCGACGCTCGGGCCGACCCTGACCGGCGCGTCATTCCATCTGGTGGCGGTCTATTCGTCGGCTCTCGCCTTCCTCCTTCTCGGCGAGCCCGTCCGGACCTTCCACCTCGTCGGCATCGCCTTGATCCTGCTTGGCTTCGCGATCGCGATCCTGCCGTTCCGCATGATCGGCTTCGGCCCGGCGCGCAAAACCTCCGCCAAGCCGTGACCGATTCCTTACCCCATTCGAGAGAGACCCCAGGCATGACGGTGTTCCGTTCCGTCGACTTCTCCGGCCATGAGCAGGTCGTCCATGTCTGCGATCCGGCTACTGGCCTGCGCGCCATCATCGCGGTCCACAGTACGGCGCTCGGGCCCGCGATCGGCGGCTGCCGCATCCGCGCCTATGCCGACGAGACCGAGGCCCTGACCGATGTCCTGCGCCTCTCGCGTGGCATGAGCCTGAAGGCCGCCGTCGCAGGCGTGCCGTTCGGCGGCGGCAAGATGGTCGTGATGGCCGATCCGCGGCGCGACAAGACCCCGGCCTTGCTGCGGGCCGTGGGCGTGGCGGTCGCGCGGCTGGGCGGGCGCTACGTCACCGGCGAGGATCTCGGCACGACCGTCGCCGACATGGCCGAGATCGGCGCTGCCACGGACCATGTCCTCGGCCTGCCCGAGAGCCTTGGCGGCAGCGGCGACCCTTCGCCGCGCACCGCCCTCGGCTGCTTCGTCGGCATCGCGGCGAGCGTTCGCCATCGTCTCGGCAAGAGCGACCTCAAAGGCGTGCGCGTTGCCGTGCAAGGGCTCGGCAATGTCGGCTGGAATCTCTCCCGGCTGCTTGCCGAGGCTGGGGCCGAGCTGATCGTGAGCGATGTCCGTGAGGAGCTGGTGCAGGAGGCGGTCCATGTCTTTCGCGCCAGGCCGGCCGATCCGCAGGCGATCCATGCCGTCGAGGCGGATGTCTTTTCCCCTTGCGCGCTGGGCGCGGCCATCAACGACATAACCTTGCCGGAGCTCAGGGTCTCGGTGGTCGCGGGTGCCGCCAACAACCAGCTCGCCGATGAGGTCCGCCACGATGCGATGCTGCGGGAGCGCGGCATCCTCTACGCGCCCGATTATGTGATCAATGGCGGCGGGATGATCCAGCTCGCGCTGGAGCGGATCGGCCTCGACCGGGCGGAGGCCGAGCGGCGCGTCCGCGCCATCGGCGAGACCTTGTCGGGAATCTACGAACTGGCGGACGAGGCGGGCATCCCGACCGCAGCCGCGGCCCGCAATGTCGCGCAGGAGCGCCTGACCTCGGCCAGGGCGCGGGCGGCATGAGCTATCCAATGATCAGCGACCCGATGACGCCCGCCGGTTTGCTCCATCGCCTCGTCGCCTTCGACACGACCTCCCGCAACTCCAATCTGGAGCTCGTAGGCTGGGCGACGGCCCTGCTCGAAACCGCCGGCGCCAGGATCCGGCTCACGCATGACAGCGGCGGCGCCAAGGCCAATCTGCTCGCCAGCTTCGGTCCGGATGTGCCGGGTGGGATCGTGCTCTCCGCCCATACCGACACGGTGCCCGTCGACGGCCAGAGCTGGAGCAGCAACCCTTTCGAGCTGAGGCAGTGCGACGGCCGCTTCTACGGGCGCGGCGCGACCGACATGAAAGGTTTTGTCGCCTGCTGCCTGGCCTTCGCGCCGCAATGGGGCCAGGCGCGATTGAAGCGCCCGGTTCACCTGGCCCTGAGCTATGACGAGGAGATCGGCTGCTTCGGCGTCCCTAGGCTCGTCGCCGATCTCGTCGCGAACCTGTCCAGGCCAGCCCTCGTCGTGGTCGGCGAACCCACGGGCATGCGTATCGGCGATCGTCATCGCGGCTATCTCGGATTCCGGACGATTTTCCACGGCCATGCCGTGCATTCCGGCAATCCCGGCAAGGGGGTGAGCGCCATCGCGGCGGCGGCGCGTTTCGTCGGCCTTCTCGACGGACACGGGACGCAAGACGCCAAGGGCGACGACCGGACGACGTTCAATGTCGGTCAGATCTCGGGCGGGACCGGCATCAACATCGTGCCAGGCCGCTGCGAGGTCCTCTGGGAGATAAGGCCGGCCGCGAGCGCCGACATCGCCGCGTTGAGGAGCGCGACCGATGCGTTCGTGCAGTGCGCGGCGCGGCCCGGCCCGCCGCCTGAGACCCGGGAAACCGTGATGATTCCGCCGCTGCGGCCGGAGGCGGACAATCCGGCGCTTACGATCGCGCAGGGGCTCGGCGGTACCTTGCCGCTGCTGGAGCTGCCCTTCGGAACCGAGGCCGGCTTCTTCCAGGCGGCGGGCATCCCGACGGTCGTCTGCGGCCCGGGTTCGATCGAGCAGGCGCATCAGGCGGATGAATGGATCGCGGCGGAACAGCTCGACGAAGCGATGCGCTTTCTCGGTCGCGCGACGCAATGGGCCGAGGCCTAAGGCAACACAAAGCAGCTTAAGGCAACACAAAAACACAAGGGGATCTTCATGTCGGCAGAACAGATGCAAACAGGCCTCGGGCCGTCCGGGCCAATCTCGGCGCCCATGCGCGCCAAATCCCGTCGCGCCATCATCGCGGCGACGATCGGCAATATGCTCGAAACCTATGATTTCGCGGTCTATGGCTTCTTCGCGATCATCATCTCGCGGCTTTTCTTTCCCGCCGGCGACGAGACGGTGTCGCTGCTTCTGACCGTCGCGACCTTCGGCGTCGGCTTCTTCATGCGGCCCGTCGGCGCCATCGTGCTCGGCAGCATGGCCGATAGCAAAGGGCGCAAATTCGCGCTGTCGGTGACGATCCTGCTGATGGCGCTCGGCACCGCCATGATCGGGTTCGCGCCGACCTATGCCAGCATCGGCGCCTGGGCTCCCGCCATCATCGTGCTCGCGCGCCTCATCCAGGGCTTCTCGGCCGGGGGCGAGATCGGCGCCGCGACGGCTTTTCTCGTCGAGCATGCGCCTCCAGGCCGCCGCGGCTTCTTCGCGAGCTGGCAGCAGGCCAGCCAGGCCTGCGCCCTGCTGCTCGGCTCGCTCCTGGGCGCGGCGATCACCGGCCTGCTCTCCCAGGAGGCGCTGGAGAGCTGGGGCTGGCGCATCCCTTTCCTGCTCGGCCTGCTGATCGGCCCCGTCGGCTTCTATATCCGCGCGCAGACCGAGGAAGCCGAGGAGTTCACGCAAGCCGCCGCCAAATTGCCCGGTTCGCCGCTGAGCGAGGCGCTGCGCTTCCATAAACGCAGCATCGCCACGGGTTTCGGCATCACGATCACCTGGACCGTCTGCACCTATTTCTTCCTGATCTACATGCCGACCTATGCGGTGCGCCAGCTTCACCTGCCGCAGAGCACGACCTTCCTGGCCAACGCGGTCAGCCTGGTCGTGCTGCTCGTGCTGGCGCCGGTCTTCGGTGCCTTGTCGGACCGCATCGGCCGCCGCCCGCTTCTGGTCGGTCCGGCGCTGGCCATCGTGGTGCTGACCTATCCCCTGCTCGCGCTCCTCAGCGCGTCGCCGACGCTGTGGTCGCTGCTCGCCTTCCAGATCGTTTTCGCCACCCTGATCGCGGCCTTCACCGGCACCGCGCCGGCCGCGATCGCGGAAATATGCCCGGCGGAGATCCGTTCGACGGGGACCTCGATCGCCTACAATCTCGCCGTCACGATATTCGGCGGCTTTGCGCCGTTCATCGCGACCTGGCTCATCGCCAGAACCGGCAACGGCCTGTCGCCGGCCTGGTATGTGACCGCGGCGGTGGCGTTCAGCGCTGCGATCATCCTGGCACTGCATGGTCGTCCGCGCGGAGCCTCCGCAGGTCTCGGCATGCCCGATCCGATCCTGACAGCCGCTCCGGCCGGTCGCGAAGGCTGATCGATCAAGGGCCGGGGCGCGATAGCTCCCCGGCCCATTCAGCTGCGGGCGGCCGTGGCGAATTGCAGCGGGGTCATGCCGTAGCAGCGCTTGAAGTGCCTGGTCAGGGCGCTCTGATCGTAGAAGCCGCAATCGACCGCGACATCGGCGATACCAGTGCCTTGAGCGAGGCGGCGGCAAGCCACGTCCAGGCGAAGCTGCGTGACATAGGCATGGGGCGTCAGCCCCGTCGTCCGCTTGAACAGGCTGATGACCTGATACTGGGTCAGCGCCAGCGCCTGGCTGAGGTCGGAGAGCGAGAGAGCCTCGTTCAGCCTCGCCCGGATCATGTCGAGGGCCGTCTTCAGCCGGGCGCGATCGCGCGGCGCGGGCTCGATGCGGCCGCCGCCGCTGCCATGGCGCGCGAACAGCAGCGCGAATGTCGAGATCATCAGCTCATTGGCCTGGAGCGCGTCGCGCCCATCCTGGAGCACGCCGTGCAACTGGAGGAAGCGCGAGATCAGGTCGAGATCGGGGAACAGGTTCCGGGTGAAATAAGGCACCGCTTGGATGCCGAGCCCCCGCGCCACCTCGTCGATCGCGGCTTGCTCGAGATAGAGTGAGCGATAGCGCCATCTCCGGCTCGCTCCCATCCCGCCCGAATGCGGCTCGGCGGGGTTGAAGGCCAGCAGGGTTGAAGCGCTCGCCTGTTCGACAAGCCCCCTGCTCCTGACGACGGAGCCGCCGAACTCAGTCGCGGCAATGACGAACGCCTCGTGGCGATGCGGAGCGTATTGCTGCGTCTGGAAGTCGGCGCGCATCAGGCTCAGGCCATCCAGGCGGTGGTCCCGCCAGTAATGGGCCACATTGAGTGGATCGATGCGCGCCATCGCAGCTCCCTTCCGATCAGCCGCTCGCTTGGTTGTCCGCAGGTAGCGTCATGGCGGGTTGGACCATGCGCAGCAGGGCATCGACGAGCTGCTGTATGAATTTTGGGTCGAGGCGGCGCGTGCCGAGCAGGATCCGGAACCAGACGGCGCCCGAGAACAGGTCGATGACGAAGTCGGCATTGTCGGGAAAGGCGATTTCCCCGCGATCAGCGGCCCGTTTCAAGATGGAGCGCAGAATCTCCCGGCGCGGCGCGACATAGGCGTCGTGCAATTGATTGGCGAGGCCGGGATCCGCCTGGGCCTCGGCGATCAGCCCCGAGAGGATGTTGCCGGCGGGCGTGTCCGCATAAAGCTCGGATAGTCGCTGCAGGAGCCGCGTCAGATCGCTGGCCAGGCTGCCCGCATTCTCGGCCCCGAGGCCGGTGGGGACGAGCCGGCCATAGACCTCGATGAAGAGCGCGGCCTTGTTGGGCCACCAGCGATAGATCGTCTGCTTGCCGACGCCGGCCTGCGCGGCGATGTCCTCGATCCCTGCATGGCCGTAGCCGCGCCGGCCAGCAATCTCGGCCGCGGCTGCGAGCACGGCCTCATGGGACTGCGCCGATCGGCGGGGAGCGGTGATGGCGGTAGAGGTCATGAGCCAAGCTATGCGAGACGGAACGTCTCGTCTAGTCCACCACATACCACCCCGGATTACGTTCGTGCCGACGATGTTTGGACATGTGCAGACACTCGACGTCGTTCGGACTTGCCGACATGGCACATCGCCCTACACAAGCGAAAACGATAGAATATGATCCATGCTCAGACCGCTCCTCCGCGCTTCAACGTGTATAGTTTAGAAATATACCAATGAGATAGTCTTGTAGATCGGTTTTCAACTTGCGCGCGACGACTTATGAGACAGGCCTTGGCGATCCAAGGGCAGGTTCGGAACGATCGATGACGCAGCAGATGTTTCACGAAGTAGCGGTCGCGCGGCGCCAGCTGCTGACACCGGGCATGGTGCGGCTGACATTCGCGGGAGACGGCCTCTCGGCATTTCGCTCCACCGGGATCGGAGACGAATATGTCCGCCTGTTCTTCCCGGATGAGGCGACGGGCGAAACCGTGCTCCCCATCATCGATGGCGAAGGGCGCTGGACCTATCCGGAAGGCAAGCCGCCGGTCCGCTACTCCACCTATACCGTGCGCCGGTTCGATGCGGCTGCGCGCGAGCTCGACATCGATTTCGTCGTGCATGAGGGCGGTTTGGCCAGCGAATGGGCGCAGGCCGCTTCGCCCGGGCACCGCATCGTCATCAATAATCCGCGCGGCCTGTATCAGCCGCCACCGGATGTCCGCTGGCAGGTGCTGCTGGCCGATGCTACCGGGTTGCCGGCCCTGGCGCGGCTCCTCGAGGACACGCCCGACGATATCGCCAGCCGCGTCGTCATCGAGGTTGCCGACGCGGCGCACGAACAGGCGCTGCCGCCTCATCCCCGGGCCCTGGTGACCTGGCTGCACGGCTCCGGCAACGGCTTGCGCGCCAGCAGGCTGGCGGAGATTTTCCAGCGGATTCCGCTACCGGAGGGCTGCGGCTATCTCTGGGGATCGGGCGAGCAGACGGCCATCCGCGCGATCCGCCAGCGGGCCCGCAAGATGCCCGTCTTCCAGGATGGTCGCAGCAAGCTGATCGCCTACTGGATCGAGGAGGAGGCAGAGGGCCGCGGCCGTCCCGAAGCGCTCGCATCCGGGGTCAGCGCCCGGATCGAGGCCGACTGGTCCGGGCTTGTGGAGGCGAAGACGCCGGATCTGGTGAGCATGAGCTGATACTGATGGCGTCCGGCGCTGAGCGATGGCGTTATTCTCCGCCGTCATTCCGGGGCACGCCGAAGGCGTGAGCCCGGAATGACGGTGGTGGTTCCAACTCAAGTCATCGAGCTCTAGCGAAGCATCGCTCCAAGAGGGCGATGCTCTCATCCACCCACGAACACAATCATCACCTCGGTCGATCCCACTGCGGGCTCGCGCCGAGGTGGCCCTGTGCTCAGGCCTGCGGTTTGACAGCCCCGGCGCCCAGGCGCTATGGCTCATTCATAAAATAAAACACGTTCAAAATACTGAACGACGGGATGAGGCGACGGATGAGTGGGCGAGGCGCTGAGCGCATCCTCGAATTCATCGAATGGCTGGCGCGCCGCTACGAGCCGGCGACGCTTGCCGAGATCACGCAGGCGATGGCGGTGCCCAAGAGCAGCGCGCTCATGCTACTGCGCTCGCTGGTTTCGGCCGGCTATGTGCTGCGGCAGCCCGACGGGCTTTATGTGCTGATCCGCTTGCCGGGCGAGCCTTCTCCCGGGCAGCAGGGCTGGGGCACGATCCTGCGGGTTGTCGAACCCGTCCTGCGCGAGGCCGTCAACGCTGCCCGCGAGTCGGGCTTCATCGCCATCCTGACCGAAGGCAAGGTCCGTTATCTCAACAAGCTCCTGCCCCTGCGCGAGATCCGCTACGACCGGGACATCTCGCATGCGCGCACCTTGCACGAAGTCGCCAGCGGCATCGTCCTGCTGACGGGAATGAGCCAGGCTGAGCGCGAGGCCTATCTCGCCGGGCTCGATGACGCGACGGCGGCAACCGTGAGGGCGCATGTCGAAGCCGCCAGGCGCGACGGCGCCTTCGTCAATCTCAAGGGCGTCGTCGAAGGCGCAGCCGGAATCGCGGCGCCGATCCTGTCGCAGGACGGCAGGGTCGTCGCCGCCCTCAACATCTCGGGACCGCGTGAGCGGATCGCGCAAGACCAAGAGCGCCTGAAGGCGCTGACCATCGCCGCCGCCGCGCAGGCAAGCCACGAGCTTGCGAAGCGCTCGGCGTTCTTTGCGAAAAACACAGGGAGAAACGACCGTGATCAAGGGCCTTCTGACTAGTCTGTTCGCTGCCGCCGCGCTGGTGGCCTCGCCTGGCATCGGCTCGGCGCAGGCGCCGGCCACGCCAAGCTATTATCCCGCCGATTACGGCGCGACGATCGAGGCGTCGCGCAAGGAAAACGGGCTCGTCATCTATTCCAACATGGCGAACAACAACTGGAAGCCAGTGCTCGACGGCTTCCGCCAGATCTATCCCTGGATCAAGGTCGAGACGCTCGATCTCGGCTCGGGCACCGTGCATTCGCGCTGGGAGGCCGAGGCCGGTAGCGGCGCGCGCACGGCCGATCTGCTGATCTCCGGCGCCAATGACCGCTGGGCCGCCTATGGCTTGGACGGGCGCATGCTCGACTACAGGAGCCCCGAGGCCGAGAAGGTGCCCGCCTTCGGCAAGCCCTATCCCGGCGTGTTCGTGGCCTCGTCCGATCCGCTGGTGCTGACCTACAACACGGCACTTCTGAAGGAGGGCCAGCGGCCGACAGGCCTCGCCTCGCTCGCCAAGATGGCCGCGGCCGATCCGGGAACCTATAAGGGCCGGATCACCACCTATGACGCGGCGCGCAATTCCTTCGGCCTCGCGGCCTGGTGGCAGACCTTGCACGAGAAGGGCGATGCCGGCTGGGCGGCCTTGCGCACGATCGGGCCGATGATCCGCGGCGAGGTCTCGGGCGGGCCGATGAACGAGAAGATCGCGGCCGGCGAATATGTCGTCGGCATCGCGGTCTCCGGCATCACCATCTTCCCGCGCCTCGACGAGCCGGGCGGCAAGATCCTCGGCTTCGCCTTCCCCGATGACGGCACGCCGGTGATGCTGCGCGGCATGGGCATTCCCAAGCAGGCGGCCAACATCAATTCCGCCAAGCTCTTTCTCGATTTCCTGCTCAGCAACAAGGGCCAGACCCTGCTCGGCAAGGGCGGTCTCGTGCCCTATCGCGAGGACGTGGCGGAAAGCGAGGTCCGCTACACCTATCAGGGCATCGCCCAGAAGGTCGGCGAGAAGAACATGATCGTCGTCGGCTTCGACAAGGCGCTGATCGAGCAAGCCAAACCCTTCGTCGAGAAATGGAACGCCGCCATGCAGGGCCGCTGAGGCCGTCCGCACGCCGCAGCCGCTGCCGCTGCGGCCATTCCGACCACAAGGTTGCCGATCACAAGGTTCGCCCCATCATGGATGCCGCCCTCGAGCGAACGGGCTTCGACCGTTCGCGCCTGATCTTCTGGAGCGTCGCCGCGCTGACGACGCTGCTCGTCATCGGGCCGATCGCGCCGATCGCGATGCAAGCCTTCCTGAGCAAGCCGCTCTATGACGCTTCGGCTGCGCTGACCGCAGGCAATTTCGGCCGCCTGGTCACTGAAGCCGGCATCGGCGAGATCGCGCTCAACACGGTGATCTTCGTGGTTGTTTCGACCATCTTCGCCCAGGTCTTCGGGGCGCTCGCCGCGATCGTGATCGGGCGCACCAACCTGCCGGGCAAAGGCTGGCTCGGCGAGATCCTGGTCTGGCCGCTCTTCGTCAGCCATCTCGTCATCGCCTTTGGCTGGCTCACCATGTACGGCCCCTCGGGCTACGTCACGCTGGCGGTGCGGAGCTGGACCGGCGTGACGCCGTGGGACCTCTATTCCCTCTCCGGCATGGGCGTCGTCGCCGGGCTGTCGCAGGCGCCGCTCGCCTATCTCATGTGCCTGGGCGCCGTCAGCAAGGCCGATGCGCAGCTCGAGGCGGCGGCGCGCTCGGTCGGCGCCGGTCCGTTCCGGGCGCTGTGGAGCGTGACCGTGCCGATGATGCGCCCGGCCCTGATCTATTCGACCGTGCTGAACTTCGTCGTCGCAATCGAGATGCTCTCGATCCCGCTCCTGTTCGGCGCCCCCAACAAGATCGAGACCATCACCAGCTTCCTCTATGACAAGGGCATCAACGCCGCCGTCCAGCCCGATTACGGCATCGTCGGCGCCGCCGCGCTCATCCTGCTGGCGATCGTCGCCTTGCTGGTCTGGCTCCAGGGCCGCCTCATGGTCGGCAGCAACCGCTTCGTCACCGTGCGCGGCAAGGCGAGCCGGCCTGCTCTGCTCGATCTCGGCCGCTGGCGCTGGATCGTCTTCGCGGCGGTGTTCGCCTATGTCTTCTTCACCATCGTCCTCGTCTTCGCCGGCACGCTGATGCGGGCGAGCGTGAGCTTCCTGACCCCGCTCGTGCCGTTCTGGACGCTGCTGACGACGAAGAATTTCGACCTGATCCTGCAGACGCCGAATTATATGCGCTCGATCGGCAATTCGGTGCTGATCTCATTGATCGGCGGCGTGATCGGTACTGCTCTGGTCGCGATCATCACGCTGGTCTCGCGCCGCTCCGAGTTCAAGGGCGCGCGCCCGCTGGAATACATCGCGCTGTTCCCGCGCTCGCTGCCCGGCATCATCGCCGGCCTCGGCTTCTTCTACGCGGTGATCTGGGTGCCGGGGCTCGATGCGATCCGCGGCACGATCTGGATCCTGATCCTCGCCTTCATGGTGCGCTACATCCCGGTGGGCTTCGGCACGATCGCGCCGGCGCTGGCCCAGATCGGCGACGAGCTCGATCGCGGCGCGCGCATCTCCGGCGCCGACTGGTGGACGACGGTGACGCGTATCATCGCACCGCTGCTCAAGCCGGCGCTGTTCTCGACCTTCGCGCTGCTCTTCATCCACTTCTTCAAAGAGTATGTGACGGCCGTCTTCCTGTTCCAGCCCGGCTCCGAGATCATCGGTACGACGATGCTGCAGCTCTGGGCCCAGGGCGATAACGGCCCCGTCTCGGCTCTCGCGACCATCCAGGTCGTCATCACCGCCATCTTCGTGCTGGTCGCACGCCGCGTCCTGGGAGCCAAAATCTATGGCTGATCTCGTTCTCGACCGTCTCACCATCGCCTATGGCGACGTCAATGCCGTCGACGACATCTCGCTCACCGTCCCCTCCGGCGAGTTCCTGACGCTGCTCGGCCCCTCCGGCTGCGGCAAATCGACGACATTGTTTGCGATCTCGGGCCTGAATGAAGCGACCTCCGGCACGATCCGCATCGGCGACAAGGTCTTCTTCGACGGCGCCAAGGGCATTGCCGTGCCGCCGGAGAAGCGCAATATCGGCCTCGTCTTCCAGAGCTACGCGCTCTGGCCGCACAAGACGGTGGCGCAGAACCTCTCCTTCCCGCTGGAGCTGCGCAAGGTCGGGCGCGCCGAGCGCGACAGCCGCATCAAGGAAGGGCTCGATCTCGTCGAGATGGGCAAATATGCCGAGCGCTATCCCTTCGAGCTCTCCGGCGGCCAGCAGCAGCGCGTCGCGCTGGCGCGCGCTTTGGTCTATCGGCCGCGGCTGCTGCTGCTGGACGAGCCCTTGTCCAATCTCGACGCCAAATTGCGCGAGCGGGCCCGAATCTGGCTGCGTGAATTGCAGGAACGGCTCAACGTCACGACGATCTACGTCACTCACGACCAGTCGGAGGCGCTCGCGGTATCCGATCGCATCGCGGTGATGAGCATGGGCAAGATCCAGCAACTGGGCACGCCGACCGATATCTACGAGCGCCCGGCCAACGCCTTCGTCGCCGATTTCATCGGTTCGGCCAATTTCATCGAGGCGGAGCTTGTCGGCCGCTCCGCCGGGCAGGCGCAATTGCGGCTCGGCGACGGCACGCAGCTCGTCGCCAGCTCCTGCCCCGAGGCGATCAATGGCAAGCTCGTCCTGGCGGTGCGGCCCGAGCGCATCGAACTGACCGATGCTCCCGGCGCGAATGTGCTCGGGGCGCGGATCACGCACAGCTCCTATCTCGGCTCGGTCCATGAGCACGAAATGACGGGGCAAGGCTTCAGGCTGCGTGTCCAGACCAGCCGGGCGGTGAGCTCACCAGAGGTGCTGGTCCGCATCCCGCCGGAAGCGATCATGATCTTCCAGAACGGCCCCGAAGCGCTTTGAACAAGGGACCCGCTTTGAACAAGGGATCTTCGCCATGCTGATGCGCAGCAAGCTCTTCGTCCCCGGCTCGCGGCCGGAGCTCTTCGCCAAGGCGGCCGGCTCGGCTGCGGATTCGCTGTCCTTCGATCTGGAGGATGCCGTCGCCGAAGAGCGTAAGGACGAAGCCCGGGCCCAGCTCGCGGCGTTCCTGCGCGCTCCCGAAGCCGCGCGCGGCAAGACCGTCGTCGTGCGCGTCAATGCGCTGCGCACCCGGCATTTCCAAGCGGATATGGCGGCGGTGGTCATGCCGAGCGTGCACCTCGTCAACCTGCCGATGGTCGAGGATGCCGAGACGGTGCGGCAGGCTGCCCAGCTGCTCGACACGCTTGATGCCGCGGCTGGTCGTACCCAGCCGACCGGGCTGCTGGTCAATATCGAGACGCCGAAGGCCTTGCGCCGGGCGGCCGAACTCGCAACCGCCCATCCCCGCGTCGTCGGGCTCCAGATCGGCTATGCCGACCTGCTCGAACCGACAGGGATCGACCGGCGCGACGAGGCGGCGCTGGCGCATATCCGCGTTGCCGTCCGCCTCGCCGCCGCTGAAGCCGGCATCGCGGCCTATGACGGTGCCTTCGGCGGGGTCAATGACCCCGACGGATACCGCGCCGAGTGCGCGGCGGCCCGGCGCCATGGCTTCGCCGGCAAGAGCTGCATCCATCCAAGCCAGATCGCGATCGCCAATGAGAGCTTCATGCCCACGGCGGTCGAGATCGCCCGCGCCCGGACGATCCTGGCTGCCGCCGAGGAGGCGCAAGCCAAAGGCGTCGGCGCCTATATGGTCGATGGCCAGATGATCGACGCGCCCTTTCTGACTCGCGCCCGCGCCATCGTCGCCTTGGCCGATGCGGCCGAGCGCGCGCAGACCAATCCGGACATCTGAGACATGAGCGAACTTCATCGCCGCGATTACGAGCCGGCCGCGAAAGGCAGCCTCGACGGCATCCGCATCCTCGATCTGTCGCGTCTCTTCGCCGGCAATGTCCTGACCCAGGTGCTCGGCGATTTCGGCGCCGAGGTGATCAAGGTCGAGCCGCCCGAGGGCGACACGCTGCGTGCCTGGAAGACCGAGGGCATCGAGACGCATTGGAAGGTCTATGCGCGCAACAAGAAGAGCCTGTGCCTCAACCTGCGCGACCCGCGCGCCTGCGCGCTGATCCGCGACCTCGTCCCGAGCGCCCAGATCCTGATCGAGAGCTTCCGGCCCGGCGTGCTGGAGAAGATGGGGCTCTCGCCGCAAGCGCTGCTCGCGATCAATCCCAGCCTCGTCATCATCCGCATCTCCGGTTGGGGGCAGGACGGGCCTTATGCGCAGCGCCCCGGCTTCGGCACGGTCATCGAGGGCGCCTCGGGCTTCGCCGCGATCAACGGCTTCGGCGATCGGGAGCCCGTGCTGCCGCCGATGTATCTCGCTGACGGCATCGCCGGGCTCTATGGCGTCTCGGCGGCGATGATCGCGTTGCGCGAGGTCGAGATCAATGGCGGCAAGGGCCAGGTCGTCGATCTGCCGCTGCTGGACCCGCTTTTCGCGATCCTGAGCCCGCAAGCCGCGAATTACCGCCTGACCGGCAAGGTCAAGCCGCGCACCGGCAGCCGCTCGACCAACTCCGCCCCGCGCAACGCCTATCGCTGCAGCGACGGCGCCTATGTCAGCCTGTCCGGCTCGATCCAGAAGATGACCGAACGGCTCTTCCGCGCGATCGGCCGGCCGGACTTGATCGAGGACCCGCGCTTCCGCACCAACGCCGACAGATTGCGCCATGTCGAGGAGCTGGACGCCATCATCGGCGCCTTCATCGCGCAGCGCAGCCAGGCCGAGAACGTCGCCTTCTTCGAGAAGGCCGAGGTCACGATAGGCCCGATCTACGATACGCCGCAGATCATGGCCGATCCGCATGTGATCGCGCGCGAGCTGATTGCCGACTACCCCGATGCGGAGATGGGCCAGCTGCCGATGCACCATGTCGTGCCGCGCCTGACCGACACGCCGGGCTCGATCCGCACTCGGGCGCCACGCCTGGGCGAGCATAACCGCGAGATCCTGGCCGGGCTCGGCTTGACCGAGGACGCGATAGTGGAATTGGCACAGGCCGGCGTGCTCCACAGCGGCTGATCCCGGCCCCATCGATAGTGCCAGACCATGCAGATCCAGGAAGGATATCCATAAATGAGCCAGACGCTGCTCCGTATCGCCGCTGTACTGTTTGCGTTGTCACCTTTGCCGACGCTCGCGCAATATCCGGACCGGCCGATCAAGATGGTCGTGCCCTATGCGGCCGGTGGCGGCGCGGACAGCACCGCCCGCATCGTCGGCCAGCAGATGAGCCAGGCGCTCGGCCAGCAGATCGTGATCGAGAACCGTCCGGGCGCCGGCGGCGTGATCGGCGCCGATTTCGTCGCCAAGGCCCCGGCCGATGGCTACACGCTGCTCTTCGATGCCTCGGCCTTCGCCGCCAATCCGACCCTGCGCAAATTGCCCTTCGACCCCAAGGCGGATTTCATTCCGGTCTCGCTCGTCGTGATCGCGCCCAATATCCTCGTGGCCAGCCCCAAGGCGCCCTACAAGACGGTCGCGGAACTGCTCGACTACGCGCGCAAGAACCCGGAGAAGGCGAGCTACGCCTCGGCGGGTGCGGGATCGGCCTCTCATCTGGCCGGCGAGGCGCTGAACCATGCTGCCAGCCTCAACATCGTGCATGTGCCCTATCGCGGCGGCGCGCCGGCGCTCAACGATGTCATCGGCGACCGCGTCTCGCTCTATTTCGGCAATACGGCTTCCACGCTCGGCCAGGTCACGTCGGGCTCCGTGCGGGCGCTCGCCATCGGCTCCCCGAAGCGCTCGCCATTGCTGCCCGAGGTTCCCACGCTGATCGAAAGCGGCCTCAAGGATTTCGAGACGCAGGAATGGAACGGGCTGTTCGCGCCGAAGGGCACGCCGCCCGCCATCGTCGAGCGCCTCTCGCGCGAAATCGTCGCCGCGGTCGCCAATCCGGAGATCAAGGCGAAGCTCGAAAAGCTCGGGCTCGAGCCGGTCGGCAACAAGCCCGACGCCTTCGCGCGATTCCTGGATGACGAGATCGGCCGCACGGCCGCCACCGTCAAATCCCGCAACATCAAGATCGATTGAAGGTCATCGATCGCGCGAAGGAGCCGCCGATGGCGGATGATGGTCCGGTCCCCAACTCTGCTGGCATGGCGGCGCCTCGCTCCGCCGTGCCGGCGGGTGCTTGCGACGCGCATTGCCATATCCTGGATCCGCGCTTTCCGAGCCCTGATGCGGCGAAGCCGTCCGGCATGACGTTTGACGACTACCGGCTGCTGCAGGCGCGTCTGGGCACGCAGCGGGCGGTGGTCGTGCAGTCCAAGTTCCATCGCAAGGACCATGCTTGCCTGCTCGACGCCTTGCGTCGCTTCGATGGGGCCGGTCGCGGCATCGGCGTGCTCGATCCTGGCGCCAGCGATGACGAACTGAAGCGGCTCGACGCAGGCGGCGTGCGCGGTCTGCGCTTCAGCGTCTGGAACCCGGCCGACACCGTCACGACCATCGAGATGATCGAGCCCTTGGCCCGGCGCATCGCCGATCTCGGCTGGCACGCGCAGCTTCACATGATGGGCGACCAGATCGTCGCGCATGCGGCGCTGCTCAAGCGCCTGCCATGCCCGATCGTCTTCGACCATATGGGCCGGCTGCCGCCGTCACTGGGACCGGAGCACGCAGCCTTCGCGGTGATCGGCGACCTGGTTACGGCCGGCCGGGCCTGGGTCAAGCTCGCCGGCGCCTATCTCAATACGCAAGCCGGCGCGCCGGATTACCCTGACGCCAGCGCGATCGCGCGCGCCTTCATTGATCTCGCGCCCGAGCGGCTCGTCTGGGGCAGCGACTGGCCGCATATCACCGAGCCTGCCGGGCACAAGCCGGATGACGCCGCCCTGCTCGATCTCCTCGACGGCTGGTCCGGCGCGGAGGCGGTGCGGACGCGCATCCTCGTCGACAATCCCGCAGAACTTTATGGTTTCGGCTGAGATCTCAGCCGTTTCGCTTCATACCCCGTCGAAACTGGACACGTACACGCCATGAGCAATGTCGGCTTCCGGATTTTCCGAAGGATCAATCGCCCCGATCCGGGCCTGGTCCGAGCACTGGCCGTGATCCCGGTCGCCAATATCGCCGACGAGATGAACCGGCTGTTCTGTCTGGATGCCGCGATCCGGCCGTGGAACCGGGCGCTGATGGCGGGCTGTGCCTTCACGGTGCGGGCCCGGCCGGGCTGCAACCTCCTGGTCCACAAGGCGCTCGACATGGCCGTGCCCGGGGATGTCGTGATCGTCGAGGATGGCGGCGATCTGACGACGGCGCTCGCCGGCGAGAACATGGTGCTCTGGGCGCGCAAGCGCGGCCTCGCCGGCCTCGTGATCGATGGCGCGATGCGCGATGTCGACGCCATCCGCGAGCTGGATTTTCCCGTCTATGCGCGCGGCGCCACCCCTCGCGGCCCGCATCGCAACGGGCCGGGCGAGATCAACGTGCCGATCTCCTGCGGCGGTGTCGTCGTCAATCCCGGCGATATCGTGCTCGGCGACGGTGACGGCGTCCTGATCGTTCCGCCGCGCGAGGCGCAGGCCATCCTCGAACGCGCCAAGGGCAAGCTCGCCAAGGAGCTCAAGACGCGCGAAAGCCTCGCGGAGGGCACATGGGACCGCTCGGCCTATGCGGACGAGGCGCTGGCACGGATGGGCTGCGAGATCATCGACGCGGCGTTCGACCACGGCCGCTGATCACATGCAAACCGGGCCCTGTCTCTCGACAGGGCCCGGCGTTGTGCAGGGCTTAGAGTAGAATGGGTTGGGGTGGAAACGGCGCCGGTATGCTCTCTGTCCGCGGTCCTACCCTCCGCGTCATCCCGGACAAGCGGCCCCCGGGTCCGGCCTTCGGCCGGCCCAAGGACAGGCTCCGCCGCGCAGCTCCGGCAACTGTGTTGTTTGGAGTGTCATGGTTGGAAGGCGGTGTCAGTTTTGAGCATGGCGTTGAGGGTTACGAGGAGCTTTCTTGCGACGGCGATGATGGCGACCTTTGCGGCTGGGCTGCGTGCGCGGATTGCGTCGTAGAAGGTCTTGAAGCGCGCAGATGTCCGGATGGCGGCGAGCGCGGCCATGTAGAGGGCTTTGCGGACGCGTCGCCTTCCGCCCTTGATCATGCGCTGGCCGCGCCTGCGCCCGCTGTCGTCGTTGAAGGGTGCGAGGCCTGCGAGCGCGGCGATGGCCTTTGGCGAGACGTGGCCGAGTTCGGGCATCAGGGCGATGAGAGTGGCGGCTGTGACGGGGCCGATGCCGGGCGCCGAGCGCAGCAGGGCCTGCGTCCTTGTCAGGGTCTCATCTGCCTGCAGTGCCTCGCTGACGAGGTGCTCGAGCGTAGCGATCTCCGCATCGAGCCAAGCGAGATGGCGGGCGAGGCTGCCGGTGGGATCTTGCCCCTCGCTGTCGCGGACGCGCTCGGCGGCGCGCATCTCGACGAGCTGATCGCGGCGTTTGTGCAGCTGTGCCAAGGCGTTGCGAGCGGGATCGGAGGCTGCGTCGGGCATGAGCGCCAGCATGCGCGCCATCGCAGCCAGCATCTCGGCGTCGATCGCATCGGTCTTGGCCAGGCGGCCGGTGGCGCGGGCGAAGTCGCGGGCGCGCGCCGGATTGATCCGGGCGAAGCGGCAGCCGGCCTGCTCCAGGGTCTGGCGCAGCGTGTGGTCATAGGGGCCGGTTGCCTCGAAGGCGACGAAGCTGGCCTGGCAGTCGAGCGACGACAGCCAGGTCGCGATCGCCTCACTCGTATTGGCGATCCGAAGGCTCGTCCCGCTCGTCTCCTCGAACAGGTCGAGATGGCTCTTGGCGATATCGCAACCGATGAAGCAGGGGTGTATGGTCATGGTGCCTGTCCCTGTGCTGCGAGGTCCGGTGCAAGCGGCCTCGGTCAACTGTTCAGGATGGGGTCTTCGAACGCGGGCGGGAACCGAGCCGGAACGCGGTGTTTGCCACCGGGGATCCAACGGCTTCCCGCCCGCACCAATCATGACACCAATCAAACACACAGGGATCCATCATAGGGTTCGACAGCGCTTTACGATGGATCCCGGGACTGCGCTGCGCTTGCCCGGGATGACGGCGCGGTTCCGAGAAAGATCACCTCGCTCTGGCCGTCACACGGCGTTGGGCTGGCGGAAAGCCGCTTCCATCTCGCGCCGGACGCGGACCGCCTGGCTATCGGGATCGTAGACGACATCGTCCCATTTGATCCGCTGGCCCTCGGCGATCTCGGTCTTGAGCTTGACGTTGTGAGCCAGGCCCAGCGGCAGATAGCCCTCCTTCAGCGAGGCATCGGCCGGGGTCTGCTTGCCCCAGACGCAGAAGCCGCCTTCGCCATCAAGCATCTCGCCCGGCGTGAGCTTGCGCTTGGCGGTGGCGACGACGTCCGAGTTGAAGCAGATCGGCGCGCCCGTCGATTCCTTGCGCAGCGCGGCAGAGGCGACCGAAATGCCGAGCTCCAGGCCGATCATATGGATCGGGCGATAAAGCGAGGCGTATTTGCCGGTCTTGTCGGGCAGCATGCTGTATTCGCGGAAGCACTCCTCGCTATAGGCGCTGTCGCTCTCGAAAACGACATAGGTGCCCATGACCAGGCTATGGGGCACGTCGCTGCCGTCGCGATAGACCGACGACGTCACCTCGGTGACGCCTTTGCGCTCCAATACGCCGCCATCGGCCTTGGGCTTGCAGATCTCGGCATGCTCGAAGCGCGTCGCCGGCGGGAAGGATAGGCCGTCGGCCTGTGAATGCAGTCCCGTGGCGTTGCAGACCGCCGTCATCTCGATGCCCGACTTGGTGCCGTCGACGAAGGAGTTGAACATCTTCGGATTGATCGAGTTGCGATCCTTGATCTTCATGTATTTGTCGAGGATGTCCCAGACCGTCTCGGGCGTCGACTGGTGGTAGGTCGGGTGGTAGCGCGTGCCCTTGCCGGCGGAGACCACCTTGAAACCGGCGGCGCGAGCCCAGTCGACATGGTCGGCGATCAAGGCCGGCTGGTCGCCCCAGGCGAGCGAATAGACCACGCCGGCCTGCTTCGCCTTGCGCGCCAGGAGCGGCCCGGCGACAGCGTCGGCCTCGACATTGACCATGATGATATGCTTGCCGTGCTCGATCGCCTTGAGCGCGAAGCGGATGCCGGCGCCGGGGTCGCCCGTCGCCTCGATGATCACCTCGACGCCGGGATGCGTGATCAGCGCCTCGGCATTGTCGGTCACGATCGTGCTGCCGTTCTTGAGCGCGTCGTCGACGGAGGTCGCGGCGTATTGCGTTTCGGGCCAGCAGCCGAGTTTGAGCTGCGAGCGGGCGCGGGTGGTGTTCAGATCGGCGACACCGACGAGATGCATGCCGTCGGTCGAGCGGACCTGCGACATGAACATCAGGCCGAACTTGCCCGCTCCGATCAGTCCGACGGTGACCGGCTTACCCGCGGCCTGACGCTCCAGCAGCATGCGATGCAGATTCATGACGTGTCCTCTAGAAAAACGGATTTAACGGCGCGCCGGCCTCAAAGCCGGATCGGGAGCGGTCTTCGGGAAAAGCGTCGCGAAGGCTCGGCCGGGAGGGGCGCAGATAGCCGCCAGGGCCGTCGCCGGGCTTGAGGCGACATCCTCTTTGGTCATTGCGTTTCCCTGTCGAGCGGCGGGTTGTCGCAACCAGAGGTCAATATGCCCCGCCTTGCTACGACCAGAAGGTTAGGGAGCGGCCGGCATCGGGGCAATTCAGATTATCTGCGCCAACGATGTAGAACGGCTAAACTGTCGCGGCCTCAGTGTGCTGCACCTGCGAACGATCCCGCTCGACCCGGAGCCAGTCCAGGAAGGTGCGGGTCTTGCGGTGCCGCAGATGATTGTGCGGGCAGACGATCCATTGCGTCGCGACCATGACCTCGGGGGCGTCGCGGACCGGGCGGATCAGGGTGCCGTCGGCAAGCTCGCGCCAGGCGAGCAATTCGCTTTCGAGCGCGATGCCCATGCCGCTGGCGGCAGCGTCGATCGCCATATGGCTGCGGTCGAAGAGGACACGATGCCAGCGTCGCCCCGGCTCGACCCCGGCCTCGGCAAACCAGCGCGGCCATTGCATCTGCGATTTGACGGAGTGGATCAGGCGCTGCTCGGGCAGATCCGCGGCTTTGAGGCTGGCTGGCGGCAGCAGCGATGGCGAGCAGAGCGGGAAGAAGCGCTCCCGTCCGAGCCCCTCGATGAACAGGCCGGGCCAGACGCCTTCGCCATGCCTGATCTCGATATCGACGTTTTCCTTGCTGAAATCAGTCGGTTCATTGGTGCCGTCGAGCCGCAATTCGATATCTGGATTGGCATCCACGAAGCTGTGGAGGCGCGGCAGGAGCCATTTGCTGGAGACGCTGGGCGCGGCCCGCACCGTCAGGGTCGTGGCCGAGCGGATGCCGCGCACATGCTGCGTCACATCGGCGATATGCTCGATCTCGCGCCCGACCATCTGGAAATAGCGCTCGCCGGCCTCGGTCAGCGTGATGTTGCGGCCGACCTTCAGTGTCAACGCCGTTCCCAGATGCAGCTCCAGCGCCTGGATCTGCTGGCTGACGGCAGAGGGCGTGACGCGGAGCTCCTCGGCGGCGCGCGAGACGCTGCCGGCGCGCGCCACCGCATGGAAGACGATGATCGAGCGGAACGGAATCTGCATCGCGAACCTTTAAGGTCAGCTAAAAGGACGCGAAATATAACTCAATTGTGCGCAGTGGCCAGCAATCTAGGCTGACGCTGCTGGAGACGGCCGCAAGGTCGGCGCCAGAAGGGAAAGCCTCCGTTCAGAGAGGCGTCAGGAACGCTGGATACCGGCGCAAAAACCGGACCGCCCAAGGAAGAGGACCGCTCGAACAGCCCCCGGCCATAGCCGAATACGCGCATGTCCCGCCGCGGGATGGCGCCGGCGCCGCCATGCGCGCCGCCTGGCGCGACCGGCGCTCAGCCGAGACGCGGGTTTCAGACCAGGCGCAGCCAGACTCGAACAGGATACCGACGCGCATCAGCGACGTTGGAGACAAAATTCAGGAGGACCGTCCATGCCAGATCATCACAAGCCTTCATCCGCGCCCGCATCGTCGCAGCGCGTGACGCTGTCCCGGCGCAGCCTCCTTGCTGGTGCAGCCGCCATCCCGCTCGTCGTCATTCGCACCGGGCCGGCGCGCGCTGCCGAATTCGAGTACAAGCTCGCGACCGGACAATCTCTGACCCAGCCGATCAACACCCGGCTCGGCGAGGCTGCGCTGCGCATCAAGGAGGCGAGCGGCGGCCGGATGGAGATCCGTTTCTTCCCCGCCTCGCAGCTCGGCTCCGATACCGATCTGCTGACGCAGATCAGGAGCGGCGGCGTCGATTTTCTCAACATTGCCGGCTCGGTGCTCTCCACCGTCGCACCGCTTGCGGGCATCGCCAATGTCGGCTTCGCTTTCGCCGATTACGGCCAGGTCTGGAAGGCGATGGATGGCGATCTCGGCAAGCTGATCGCCACGCAGATCGAGAAGACCGGCGCGCTCGTCGTCGCCAAACCGGCCGACAACACCTTCCGGCAGATCACCTCCTCGGCCAAGCCGATCAAGACGCCGGCAGACCTCGCCGGCTACCGTATCCGCGTGCCGGTCTCGCCGATCTTCACCTCGCTGTTCAAATCCCTCGGCGCCAGCCCGACCTCGATCAACTTCAACGAGCTCTACACGGCGCTGCAGACCCGCCTCGTCGACGGCCAGGAAAACGGGCTCGTCACCATCGAGGCCGGCAAGATCTACGAGGTCCAGAAATACGTTTCCGAGACCAACCATATCTGGGATCCGTTCTTCATCCTCGGTAATCGACGCTCGATGAGCGCCCTGCCCGATGATCTGAAGGCGATCGTCAAGCGCGAACTCGACCGCGCCGCGCTGGAGCAGCGCGACGACACGACCAAGCTCAACACCACGCTGAAGGACCAGCTCATCGCCAAGGGCCTGACCTTCGAGGCCGCCGACAAGGAGGCTTTCCGCAAGGGCCTCAGCGCGGCCGGCTTCTACAAGGAGTGGCGCGGCAAGTTCGGCGAGGATAACTGGAAGGCGCTCGAGGCCGTGGTCGGGGCGCTGGCATGAGCGCGGCGATCGGCGATCCGCATAATATGGTCGCACTCAACCCGGGGCGCAGCTCCGGGTTGATCGGGAGGATCGAGCGCGGCTTGCGCCTGCTCGTCGAAATCCCTGCCGCGGCGGTCGTCGTCGCCGAGGTGGTGATCCTGTTCCTGGGGATTCTCGCCCGCACCTTCCACCAGCCGCTGATCTGGTCGGACGAACTGGCCTCGATCCTGTTCCTCTGGCTCGCCATGCTGGGCAGCACGATTGCCGTCCAGCGCACATCGCATATGCGATTGACCTTCTTCGTCTCGTTCCTCTCGCCGCGCGCCGAGGCCTGGGCGGCAACGCTTGCGGCCGGGGGCGTCGCGATCTTCCTTGCCCTGATCCTGCATCCGACCTGGGAGTATATGGAGGATCAGTCCTTTGTTGAGACGCCCGCACTCGGCTGGCCCGGCACCATCCGCGCCGCCGCCATTCCGGTGGGCTGCCTGATCGCGCTGGTCAGCGTGCTCTTGAGCCTGGCGCGGCATTCATGGCGCGATGTGCTCTCGGTCGCGGCGCTGTATGCGCTGATCGCCGGTGCGCTTTATCTCATCGGCCCCTCGCTGAAGGGGCTCGGCAACTGGAACCTGCTGATCTTCTTCGTCGGGCTGCTCGGCCTTGCCGTCATGGCGGGCGTGCCGATCGCTTTTTCCTTCTGCCTGGCAACGGCAGCCTTCCTGCTGATCACGACGCGGACGCCGCTGCTGGTCGTGGTCGGGCGCATCGATGAGGGCATGAGCTCGCTGATCCTGCTCGCCGTGCCGCTCTTCGTCTTGCTCGGGCAACTGGTCGAGGCGACCGGCATGGCGCGCGTCATGGTCGCGTTTCTCGCCTCAGTGCTCGGCCATGTCCGGGGCGGCATGTCCTATGTCATGCTGGGGGCGATGCTGCTGGTCTCGGGCATTTCAGGCTCGAAGACCGCCGATATGGCGGCGATCGCCCCGGTGCTGTTTCCGGAGATGCGCAAGCGCGGCATGAAGGATGGCGAGCTCGTCTCGCTGCTCGCCGCGTCGGGCGCGATGAGCGAGACGATCCCGCCCTCGATCGTGCTGATCGCGATCGCCTCGGTCACCGGTGTCTCGATCGCGGCGCTGTTCACCGCCGGCATCCTGCCGGCGCTGGTGCTGGCCTTGGTGCTGGCGCTGGTGGCGCGCTATCGCGCCGGAAAAGAGGAGGATGCCAGCATCAAGATCGAGCGTGCGCCGATGTCGCTCGTGGCCAAGACGCTCTGGATCGCGATCCCGGCGCTGATCCTGCCCTTCCTGATCCGCAGCGCGGTGGTCGAGGGCGTCGCGACCGCCACCGAGGTCTCGACCATCGGCATCGCCTACAGCCTCGTGCTCGGGCTCCTGATCTATCGCGGCGGGCTGGTTTGGAAGAACGCCCTGCCGATGCTGGTGCAGACGGCCTCGCTCTCGGGCGCGATCCTGTTCATCGTCGGCGCAGCCAGCGCCATGGCCTGGGCGCTTGCCCAGTCGGGTTTCTCACACGAACTGGCAGCGCGCATGGCAAACGTGCCGGGCGGCGCCAATGGCTTCCTGCTGATCTCGGTGATCGCCTTCATCGTGCTCGGCAGCGTGCTGGAGGGCATTCCGGCGATCGTGCTGTTCGGGCCGCTGCTGTTCCCGATCGCCAAGCAGTTCGGCATCCACGAGGTGCATTACAGCATGGTCGTCATCCTCGCGATGGGGCTCGGGCTGTTCGCGCCGCCCTTCGGGCTTTGCTATTACGCCGCCTGCATCATTGGCGACGTGCCGCCCGATGCCGGCATGCGCCGCATCTGGATCTACCTGGCCTGGCTCTTCCTGGGCCTGCTGCTGATCACCTTCATCCCGTGGATCTCGATCGGGTTTCTGTGATGGACGGGCCGGCGCTCTTGCATTCCGCTTATTCTGACGCAATATAGCGTCAGAATAAGCGGAGCAAGGAGAGAGCATCATGGGTCTTGCTCAGTACGCGGATGACGGCATTTTTGCTCCTCGCAAAATCGCCGACGTTTTCCGCACCACCAGCGAAGAGGTCGCCCGTACCGCTGGTCTCGGCAAGGACGCCGTCCAGCGCCGCGACCGGGTTCAATCGGACCGGACGCAAAGCCGGCTGCGCGAGATGATCGAGGTGATCAACAAAGTTGAGCCGCGCTTTGGCTCAGCGCTGATCGCCTATGCCTGGTATCGTTCGGAACCGCTGTCCGGGTTTTCCGGCCAGACCGCGATGCAGCTTGTGCGCGCGGGTCGTGCCGAAGATGTTCTCGACTATGTCGACGCGGTGGATGCGGGCGTGCACGCCTGACGATGGCGCTCAACTACCAGGGGAAGCTCTATCGCGCGCTCAATCCGCTTTATGCGCGCGAACCGCTATCCGGTCGTGGAGCTGCATTATATGGCGGACGGTTCAATCCAAAGGGCGTGCCGGCGCTTTATACCTCGTTGTCTATTATGACAGCGTTGCGCGAGGCCAACCAAGTCGGGAGCCTCCAACCGACCACGCTCGTTTCCTATGAAGCGGCGATCGAGCAGATCTTCGACACGCGCGATACCCTAGCAATCGCTGCAGAGGGTATCGACGCCGATCTGCTCGCAGCGCCAAGCTGGCGCGACGAGGCGAAGGCGAACGGCAAATCTCGAACGCAGTCCTTCGCGCAGCGATTGATGGCGAAGGGTTATCGCGGGCTTTTGGTCCGCAGCTTCGCTGCCGGGGCCGGAGCGAGTGATCTCAATCTCGTACTCTGGGCCTGGAGCGATGCCCCACCCGCCCGACTTATCCTGATCGACGACGAGGGCAGGCTGTCCAGCTGAGCCCGCTTATTGGCTCCCAACGGGATTCAACACGCGAATCCCAATAGCCTAGAAAAACTGCTTCGCGAGCTTCAGCCCCTGGCCCTGATAGGTCGACTTTATCGACTGCCCATAGAGCTTGTCGGGGCGCTCGATCATGTTCTCGAAGACGATCGTGCCGACCCTCTGGCCATGGTCGAGCATGAACGGAACGTCGTGGCTCCTGATCTCAAGGACGATCTTGCTTTTGCCGGAGGAATCGGTGACCCGGCCGAAGAACGGGTCCAGGAAGCCGGCATAATGCACCCGCACTTCTCCGACCGCAGTGTCATAGGCGACCATCTCGGCCGCCTCGTTCTCGTTGATGACGATGTCTTCAAGCGAGGCCATGATGTAGAATTCGTCCGGGACCAGGACGAGCTCGCGCCGGCCGGGACGGCATTTGATCGGCTCCCAGAAATCGTTCCGATCGTATTCTCCGACCTTTTGCAGGTCGATCAGGCCGGTGGTCTTGCGGGCCCGGTAGGCGATGACCCCGTCGGCGGCGGCGCCCTCCAGATCGATAGAGACGGAGATCGATCGGTTCGCCGGCTGCGCTGCATCAGAAGCGTGGTGACGGAAGCGCAACTGGCTCAGCGTGTCGCCGGCGCGCGCGATGATCGGAAACGAGCGCGGCACGACCTCCGCATAAAGCGGCCCGTCATAGCCCGCCGGGATCTCGTCGAAGGACGTGCCGCCATCGGCGATCAACCGGACGAAGATGTCGAGGCGGCCTGACGAGCTCTTGGGATTGGCCCGGGCGCTCGTATCCGCCCCCAGCGAGACGCGCTCCTGCAGCGGGATGATGTGGACGCAATTGCGCTCGAGCACCTGCGGCTTGGACAGGTCGACCTCATGCGTCGCGAGATCCTTGAGCCTCTCCGAAACCGCTTTGCCCTTGCCCGGCAGGAAGCTGGTCGGGACCCTGAACGCGGTGGCGCCGAGGCGCAGATCGAGGCTCGCAGGCTGGATCAGATCCTCATGAATCTGCGAACTCGCGCGTATGGTCCCGTCCGCGATCGCCGAGCGAATTGTCTGCGAAGGCCAAATTCCGTAATTCATACTCAGATGTCCGATGAAGGGCTTGGCGGAAGCTTACAGTGAAAACGCGGCGTATTCCGCGTTTCCGGCGCGGCCATCCACAGTGCTGTTTGGGTGTCTTGGCTGTTTGGGCGTCTCGACTCGGCAAATCGGCGCTTGAACGCGCCAACTGGGTCCTGGATCGGTATCGCCCGGCATGGCTGCCGGTGGTGCGAGCATCAGCCGGGCATCCGGGCTTGCGCTTGCCTGTCGCGCCGCGTCAGGATTGACGCCGCCGTCGCCCGGTTCATAACAGAGGCCTCGCCCGCCGGCCACGACCGGGCCGCGCGATGCCCGCGCCATCGAGGGAGCCGTCACGATGTATCAAGCGGAGACGCATGGCGTGCGCGTGACCGCCGCGCCGAAGTTCATGGAGGGGGAATCCTCGCATGAGCAGCGCCGCTATTTCTGGGCCTATTCCATCGAGATCGTGAATCTGTCGCTTCAGACCGTGCAATTGATGACCCGGCACTGGTTCATCACCGATGGCCGCGGCGAGGTTCATGAGGTGCGCGGCGACGGCGTCATCGGCCAGCAGCCGGTGCTGCGGCCGGGCGAGAGCTTCAGCTATACCTCCGGCTGCCCGTTGATGACGCCGGACGGCTCGATGAGCGGCTTTTACGCCATGCTCGGCGAGGACGGCGCGATCTTCGATGTGGTCGTGCCGCTCTTTCCGCTCGATTCGCCCTATGTGAAGAAGGTTCTGCATTGACTGCTTCCCCCCAGCCGACCGGGCAACGCTATGCGCCGCTCGACATGCTCGCCCGCCTCGTCGCCTTCGATACGGTCAGCCATAAATCCAATCTCGATCTGATCGCCTTCGTCGAGGACTACCTCGCCGGCTGGGGCGTCGCCTCCATACGCATCCCCAATGCGACCGGGGACAAGGCGGCGCTCTTCGCCACCATCGGTCCGCAGGATCGCGGCGGCGTCCTGCTCTCGGGCCATACCGACGTCGTTCCGGTCGAGGGCCAGGCCTGGAGCCGCGATCCGTTCACGCTGCATGTCGAGGGCGGCCGGGCCTATGGCCGTGGCGCCGTCGACATGAAGGGCTTCATTGCGCTGGCGCTGGCGCTGGTGCCGGATTTCCTCGCCGCCGATCTCAAGACGCCGATCCATCTGTTCTTCTCCTATGACGAGGAGGTCACGTGCCTTGGCGTAGTCGACGGCATCGCGCGGATGGGTAAGGACCTGCCGCGGCCGCGCGCCGTCATCGTCGGCGAGCCGACCTCGCTCGACCTCGCCGACGCGCATAAAGGCATCCGCACCTTCTTCACCACGATCACCGGTGTTGCGGCGCATTCGTCGAAACCGCATCTGGGCGCCAGCGCCGTCCATGCCGGCACGCGTCTGGCGGCCGGGCTGGTGGCGATGGCCGATGAGCGGGAAGGCAGGCTCGACCCGAGCGGCCGCTTCGACCCGCCCTACGACACCGTCCATGTCGGCAAGTTCCATGGCGGCATCGCCCGCAACATCCTGGCCGATCGCTGCGACCTGTCCTGGGAGGTGCGCACCTTGCCGGGCTCGGATCCCGACGATGTGCCGGCGCGCTTCAAAGCCCTCTCGGACGAAGTTCTCGGCCGGATGCGCAAGACTGCGCCCTCGGCGGCCATCGAGACGGTGATGAGCTCGGATGTGCCCGGCCTCGCGCCCGATCCAGGATCGGAAGCCGAGACGCTGGTAATGCGGCTCGCCGGCCGCAACAGCACCATCGCGGTCGCCTATGCCACCGAGGCCGGCCATTTCCAGCGCGCCGGCTTAGCCACCATCGTCTGTGGCCCGGGCTCGATCGACCAGGCCCATCAGCCCGACGAGTTCATCACGTTGGAGCAGTTCGCTGCCGGCGAAGCCTTCATGCGCAGGCTGCTGGCGGAATGCCGGAGGTAATCGGGCGTAGCGCTGAATGAAGAGGCGCGGGGAACCCCTCTCCCGGATGGGAGAGGGGCAGGGGTGAGGGCAGGCCAGACAACCAGATCGCGCAAGCGGCTCCGCATCGCCTCCCATGCTTTCAGGATGAAGCCGGCGCCGCGGCTCAGTCGCGCCCCAACAATCAGCGGCAGGCCCTCATCCCTGCCCTTCTCCCATCCGGATTTCTCTGCGAAAGGGCCCTGGCGTTGAGGTTTGATTGCTGATTCACTTCGCTCGGGTGCGGCGGGGTGATCGGCATGTCGGATCAGATGTCTTTGGCTGAGGCGTTTTTGGACCCACGCCTGGGTGCGAACGCGAAGCTTGCGAAGATCGATGGGCTGATCGCGTGGGATCGGCTGGCGCCCTTGGCCGGCAAGCTGCGCCAGGCTGAGACGGGCAGGCCGCCTTACGCGCCGCTTGCGATGCTCAAGGCGCTCTATCTGCAGGCGCTTTACGATTTGTCGGATCCCGGCCTGGAGGAGGCGCTGCTGGACCGGCTGTCGTTTCGACGTTTCTGCGGGTTTGCGCTCGATGGCGGCACGCCCGACGAGACGACCTTGTGCCGCTTTCGGCTGGCGGCAGCGCAGGCGGGCGTGCTCGAGGCCTGCTTTGCCGAGATCGGCGCGCAGCTCTCGGCCAAGGGTCTGATCCTGAAGAAGGGCACATTGCTCGACGCCACAATCGTTCAGGCGACGCATGCTGCCCCGTCACGCGAAGCCGGGCTGGGCAAGGGCCACCCCCGTGAACCCGGCGCCGACTGGGGCAAGAAGAACGGCAAGGCCCATTTCGGCTACAAGCTGCATGTCGGCGTCGACGAGGGCTCGGGCCTGATCCGCACGGCGCTCGTGACCTCGGCGCGGATACAGGACGTCGAGATGGCCCCAGGGCTCGTCAGCGGCGACGAGGCCGCCGTCTATGCCGATCGCGGCTATGAGAGCAAGGCCCAGCGCGCCGCCCTGAAGGCCTTGGGCATCAAGGACCGGATCATGCATCGCCGGCACAAGCACATCGCTGTCCTGCCGCGCTGGCTGCAGCGCCGCAACGCCCTGATCGCGCGCCGCCGCGCTCCCGTCGAAGCTGTCTTCAGCGCCATGAAGCGCCTCTATGGCAAAGCCCGGACGCGATGCCACTCGTTCGTCGCCAACACCGCAGACCTGATTGCCTTCGCAACCGTCTACAATCTCCGGCGCGCCACCATCATCGCAGGCGGCTGAACCAGGTCGACTGCGAGCTCTCCAAGCCAACCGCTGAAGACCGCCCGTCACAGGCGAACAATCCGCCGTCAAAATATCAGTCCTCAGCCGCGTTTCGCAGAGGAATCCATCCGGGAGAAGGGTTCCCCGCGCTTTGTCGTGAACCCGCGCGCGCTGAAAGTCCCGCCGGCTCATCGCCGCGAGGGTTTCGGGTCTGGCTTTGTGCGTATCCTGAAGCGGACATGCGGAGCCGTTTGACGCTTTGGCCGTCGCCTTACTCCGCCGCCGGCAGCCCAGCCTCGACCTCCGACGCCTCAAAGGTATAGCGCCGCGAGCAGAATTCGCAGGTCACGCCGAGCGTGCCGTCATCGGCGACCATCGCCTTGCGATCCTCGGCTGAAAAGCCGCGCAGCATGCCGAGCACGCGCTCGCGTGAGCAGCGGCAGGCCTCCTGCACCACGACCGGCTCGAAGACGCGCGCACCGCGCTCATGGAACAGGCGGTAGAGCAGGCGCTCGCTCTCCAGCATCGGGTCGAGCAATTCATGGTCCTCGACCGTCTCGACCAGCGAGCGTGCCTCGGCCCAGGAATCGTCGCTGATGCCGTCCGGGTCGGTGCTGCTCAGGATCTCATGGCCTTCAGGCGCATCGCCGGGGTGAAGATCGGCGGCGCGCAGGCGATCGACCGAATGCGGCATGAACTGCACGAGCAATCCGCCGGCGCGCCATTCCCGGCCCGCGCCGGTGACGACGCTGCCGACGCCGAGCCGGATGCGGCTGGGAATCTGCTCCGACTGGCGGAAATACTGATGCGCCGCCTCTTCCAGGCTCTGCCGGTTCAGAGTGACGACGCCCTGATAGCGCGTGGTCTGCGAGCCCTGGTCGACCGTCATGGCGAGATGGCCTTCGCCGAGCAGGTCGCCGGTGCTCAGATTGCCCGAGGCCACGGCCTGCTCCAGCTTGGCCTCGTCGATATGCGCGACGGCGCGGTAGGTGTCGGGCGCGTTGAAATCGACCACCATCATCGAGATCGGCCCGTCGCTCTTGGTCTGGAGCTGGAAGCGGCCCTCGAATTTCAACGCCGTCCCGAGCAGCACGGTCAGCGCCGCCGCCTCGCCGAGCACGCGCGAGACGGCTTCCGGATAATCGTGCCGGCCGAGAATGGTGTCGATCGAGGGGCCGAGCCGCACGACGCGGCCGCGCACGTCGAGATCGGGCACCGTGAACGGCACCACCCGGTCGTCGAGCACGGCGACGCCTGCCCCCGGATCCTCAGCCGCCATCAGGCGGAGACTCCGCCGAAGCACCAGGCCAGGATGCCCTTCTGCGCGTGCAGGCGGTTCTCGGCCTCGTCGAACACAGCCGATTGCGGCCCGTCCATCACCGAATCGGTGACCTCCTCGCCGCGGCTCGCCGGCAGGCAATGCATGAAGATCGCGTCCTTCTCGGCACGGTCGAGCAGGCGGTCGTCGACCTGGTAGGGCCGCAGCAGATTGTGGCGCGTGCCTTCCTCGTCACCCATCGAGACCCAGCAATCGGTGATGACGCAATCGGCGCCCTCGACCGCCGCTTCCGGCCGCGTCGTCAGCTTCACCCTGGCGCCCTGGTCACGCGCCCAATCGAGCAGCGCCGGCGGCGGCGCCAATTCCTCGGGCGTCGCGATGGCCAGCTCGAAATCGAGCCGGCCGGCGGCATGAACCCAGGAGGTCAGGACATTGTTGGTGTCGCCGGTCCAGGCGATGCGCTTGCCCTTGATCGACCCCTTGCGCTCCTCGAAGGTCATGACGTCGGCCATGACCTGGCAGGGATGCTGGCGCTTGGTCAGCCCGTTGATCACCGGCACGGTCGCATATTTCGACATCTCGACCACGGAATCATGATCGAGCATGCGGATCATGATCGCGTCGACATAACGCGAGAGCACGCGGGCCGTATCGGCGATGGTCTCGCGCTCGCCGAGTTCGATCTCCTGGCCGGTCACCATCATCGGCGAACCGCCGAGTTCGCGGATGCCGACATCGAAGGAGACACGGGTGCGCAGGGAGGGCTGCTCGAAGATCATGGCGATGACCTTGCCTTCGAGCAGACGATCTCCGGCTGCATCAGGGGTGCGCCGACGCGCCTTGATCTCTTCGCCGGCGCGCAGGATGGCGCGCAATTCCTTGGTCGAGAAATCGGAGATGTCGAGGAAATGGCGCGTCACGGGCGCTTCCTTCAGGTCTTGGGTCATGGCAAGTCTTGGGTCATGAAAAGAGCGGGGCTTATTCGGCGGCGGGGCGCTTCAGCGTGGCTTCGACGCCGCGCGCGGCCTGGTCGAGCCGCGAGACCGCCTCGGAGACCTCGGCATCGCTGATGATCAAGGGCGGCAACAAGCGCACGACATTGTCGCCGGCGGCGACGACGAGCAGGCCGGCGGCCCGCGCCTCCGCGACGAAATCGGTGTTCGGCGTAATGAGCTTCAGCCCGAGCATCAGCCCCTCCCCGCGAATCTCCTCGATCACGTCGGGATGCTGGTCCTTGAGCTGGGCCAGCGACTGGCGCAGCCGCAGGCTGGTCTGCGCCACCTTTTCGATGAAGCCATCCCCGAGAATGACATCGAGCACGGCGTTGCCGACCGCCATGGCGAGCGGGTTGCCGCCAAACGTGGTGCCGTGCGTGCCGAGCGTCATGCCCGAGGCCGCCTCTTCGGTCGCCAGGCAGGCGCCCATCGGGAAGCCGCCGCCGATACCCTTGGCGATCGACATGATGTCGGGCGCCACACCGGCATGCTCATAGGAGAAGAACTTGCCGGTGCGGCCGACGCCGGTCTGGATCTCGTCGAAGATCAGCATCAGGCCGTGCTCGTCGCAGAGCTCGCGCAGCTGCCGCAGCATGCGCGGCGGCACCGAACGCAGGCCGCCCTCGCCCTGGATCGGCTCGATCATCAAGGCTGCGGTCTCCGGGCCGATCACGGCCTTCAGCGCCTTTTCGTCGTCGAACGGCACCTGGTCGAAGCCGTCGACCTTGGGGCCGAAACCGTCGATGTATTTCTGCTGGCCGCCGGCGGCGATGGTCGCCAGCGTCCGGCCGTGGAAGGCGCCCTCGAAGGTGATGATGCGATAGCGCTCGGGATGACCCTTCGCGGCATGGTACTTCCGCGCCATCTTGATGGCGCACTCATTCGCCTCGGCGCCCGAATTGGTGAAGAAGACGCGCTCCGCGAAGGTCGCCTCGCAGAGCCGGCGCGCCAGCTTCTCGCCATCGGGCATCGTGTAGAGGTTGGAGGTGTGCCAGATCTTGCCCGCCTGCTCGGTCAGGGCCTTGACCAGATGCGGATGGGCGTGGCCGAGCGAGTTGACGGCGATACCGGCGCCAAAATCGAGATAGCGCGTGCCGTCACTGGTGATCGCCCAAGCGCCTTCGCCGCGCTCGAAGGCGACGGGGGCGCGGGCATAGGTCGGCAGCAATACGGACGGGACAGTGGAAGCAGTAACGGCGGATGACATGGAGACGGTCCTCGCGACGGGGCGGATGAGAACGGAAGGGCGCTGAGCTTGAACGACAATCTGGGCGCGAGCCGGCATCTTGCCAGCATCATGCGACCCGACGGCGACGTTATCGTCGCAGCCAGTTCCCGATCTCTCGTCGCGCCGTCATCCGCATCGCAGGAGGACCCTGATCCGTCAAAAACATAAGCGCCGCCCAAAAGGGCGGCCCGACAAGGTTGACTATGCAAAAGCGGCTGGGCGCTGTCAATTGCGCCGCAAGCGGTTTCATGCCGCAACGTAAGCGTTGCCGAATGGATTCACTTGACGGGACATTTGCGAATGGCCTGGGGAAAAGCCGTTTTCTGATTCGCGGACTCTTGTCGCCGAGTCCCGCCATCTTGTATGATCTCGTCAGTCAGATACGACATCTCGTGCGGCGTCCCCTGTATCGTCAGTTCCGGGTGTAACAGCTTCCGTTGAGCAACGGACGCTGCCGGTCATGGATTCCGTCATGAGCCACCCTAGCCTGGGCCCGCGAGGGGCTGGGCGGAGACGATAGGTGAAGCCGATGAACGAAGCCGGAGCATGGACGGAAGAACGCGTCGAGCTTCTCAAGAAGCTCTGGAGCGACGGCCTGAGCGCCAGCCAGATCGCGGGTGAGCTCGGCAGCGTCACGCGCAATGCCGTGATCGGAAAAGTCCACCGTCTCGGCCTGTCCGGCCGGGCCAAGAATCCGGCCGCGGCGAGCACGCCGCGCGCCAGCACGCCGCGCAAGGCGCCGACCCGCTCGCCGAGCCATCCGATGGCTGGCGCCCATCCCGGCATGACGCGTGGCAACAATGCGCTGGCTCCGCAATATGCTGCCGAGGCGGACGCCGAAGCCGAGCAGGAGACGGTTCTCTCCGAGGATGTGGTGGTGCCGTTCTCCGAACGCGTCACCATCATGGACCTGCGCGAATATATGTGCCGCTGGCCGATGGGCGATCCCACGACACCGGAATTCCGCTTCTGCGGCGGCCGTTCGCAGACCGGCATGCCCTATTGCACCTACCACTCGCGCATCGCCTACCAGCCGGCGGCGGATCGCAGGCGCGACCGCAGCAAGATGGCCGGACGGGGCTGAGGCTCAATAGCAAGTCAGGCGCTCGGCTTCTTCCGCTGAGCGCCTCTAGACCATGCTGCTTCTGCGCGGAAACGCGCCGCCATCCCGGATCTGCCCGCTAACGCGGCTTGCCCGGGATGACGGCGCGTTTCCGCGTTTGCGGGCTCTATGACCGAGCGGCCCCGGCCGACAGGCGCACAGCTTCGGAAATCTGCGAAAACTGCTTGGATAGCGGGCTCGTCTTGCGCCAGACCATACCGATCGTGCGCGATGGCTGGGGTGGCTTGAAGCGTGTGATCGAGACCGAGGCCGAGCGCGTCTCGACCGCCACGGCCATTTCCGGGATCAAGGTGATCCCCAGACCCGCATCGACCATCTGCACCAGTGTCGACAGCGAGCTTGCATCCAGCAGGTCGCGCGACTGCACCGCACGCGGGTTCTTGTTGCAGAACGAGAGGGCTTGCTCGCGAAAGCAGTGCCCTTCCTCCAGCAGCAGCAACCGCATTTCGCGGAGAGCTTCGGGATGGGGAGCGGGTTTGCCCTCGTCCTCGCGCGGCCGGACGAGGACGAAGCTTTCCGTGAAGAGGGTGGTTTCGGTCAATGAAGGCTCCGATACCGGCAAGGCGACAATCGCCATGTCGAGCCGGCCTTCATTCAGTTCCTGAACCAGCTTCGGTGTCAGCGTCTCCCTGACATGCAGGTCAAGGCCGTCATAGAGACGGTTCAGCTCGCCGATGAGGCTTGGCAGCAGATAGGGCGCGACCGTCGGTATCACGCCGATGCGCAGCCGCGCGACCAGCCCGCCGCGGGAGCTGCGCGCATAGTCTTCCAGCTCCTCGAGCGAACGCAGGATCTCCTTGCTGCGCAGGGCGATCTCTTCGCCGAAGCTCGTCAAGCGAAGCTGGCGCCTGTCTCTCTCGAAGAGCTCGGCGCCGAGCTCTTCCTCGAAGGCCTTTATCTGCATCGAGAGGGCCGGCTGGGAGATGGCGCAGCTCTCCGCCGCGCGTCCGAAGTGACCGTGGCGTGTCAGCGCCTCGAAATAGCGCAGCTGCTTCAGTGTCAGGTTCGTCATAATCTCAGCTTATCGCTACAATCAGAAAATCGGAATTAATATAATGAAACTCCTTTGCTAAGACGCTCTCAGCGGCGTTCCGCGCGTCCGACCCCCACTCGTCTAACAGGCCACGATATCGGATCGCATGCCTGGGCGCCGATCTGCTTGTCGAGAGAACCGCGCAACCGGCGTAACGTGAACTGGAGAGAAGCATGAATGCGAAGACTGAAGCGGGCGCGGGAAAATGCCCGGTCGCTCACGGCGCCAGTGGCGCCCAGAGCCGCGACTGGTGGCCCAATCAGCTGCGCGTCGATCTGCTGAACCAGCACTCGTCCAAATCCGACCCGCTGGACCAGGCCTTCGACTACCGCCAGGAATTCGGCAAGCTCGACTATGAGGAGCTGAAGAACGACCTGCGCAAGCTGATGACCGACTCGCAGGATTGGTGGCCCGCCGATTTCGGCCATTATGGCCCGTTGTTCATTCGCATGGCCTGGCATAGCGCCGGCACCTATCGCCTCGCCGACGGCCGGGGCGGCGGCGGCCGCGGCCAGCAGCGCTTCGCTCCGCTCAACAGCTGGCCGGACAATGTCAGCCTCGACAAGGCGCGCCGCCTGCTCTGGCCGATCAAGCAGAAATACGGCCAGCGGATTTCCTGGGCCGACCTGATGATCCTCACCGGCAACGTCGCGCTCGAGACCATGGGCTTCCGTACTTTCGGCTTCGCCGCTGGCCGTGCCGACACCTGGGAACCCGACCAGGATGTCTACTGGGGCCGTGAGACCACCTGGCTCGGTGGCGATGTGCGTTATGCTCACGGTTCGGAAGGCGTGGCGAAGCCTGCCGACGAAGCCGTGCTCGTGTCGGACGACAACGCCGACGGCAAGGTGCATTCGCGCAACCTCGAAAACCCGCTCGCCGCAGCGCAGATGGGCCTGATCTACGTGAATCCGGAAGGCCCGGACGGCAATCCCGACCCATTGCTGGCCGCCAGGGACATTCGCGACACCTTCGCCCGCATGGCGATGGACGACGAGGAGACCGTGGCGCTGATCGCGGGCGGCCACACCTTCGGCAAGACCCACGGCGCCGCCCCGGCCGACAATGTCGGACCCGATCCTGAAGCCACGGATCTGGAAGCGCAGGGCTTGGGCTGGCACAACCGCTTTGGCTCCGGCAGAGGCGGCGACACCATCACCAGCGGCATCGAGGTCACCTGGACGCAGACGCCGGCGCAGTGGAGCAATTTCTTTTTCGAGAACCTGTTCAAGTTCGAATGGGTGCAGACGCGCAGCCCCGCCGGCGCGATCCAGTGGGAGGCCAAGGACGCGGAGGCCGTCATCCCCGACGCCCATAATCCGGCGAAGAAGCACAAGCCGACCATGCTGACGACCGACCTGTCGCTGCGCTTCGACCCGGCCTATGAGACAATCTCGCGCCGCTTCCTGAACAATCCGCAGGCCTTCGCCGAGGCCTTCGCCCGCGCCTGGTTCAAGCTGACCCATCGCGATCTTGGGCCCCGTTCGCGCTATCTCGGGCCGGAAGTGCCGAGGGAAGAGCTGATCTGGCAGGATCCGGTGCCGGCCGTCGATCACCCCTTGGTCAATGACGCCGATGTCGCCGCGCTCAAGGCCAAGATCGCGGCCTCGGGCTTGACGGTATCGGAACTCGTCGGCACGGCCTGGGCCTCGGCCTCGACCTTCCGTGGCGGCGACAAGCGTGGCGGCGCCAATGGCGCGCGCCTGCGCCTGGCTCCGCAGAAGGACTGGGAGGTCAACCAGCCCTTGCAGCTCGCCAAGGTGCTTTCGGTGCTGGAGGGGATCCGGTTCGCGTTCAACCAAGGCGCAAGCGGCGGCAAGACGATCTCGCTGGCCGACCTGATCGTGCTCGCCGGCAATACCGGCGTCGAGCAGGCGGCGAAGACCGCGGGCCACGACGTGACCGTGCCATTTGCGCCCGGCCGCACCGACGCCTCGCAGGCGCAGACCGACATCCATTCCTTCGAGGTCATGGAGCCGGCCGCGGACGGCTTCCGCAACTACCAGAATGCGGCGCTCAAGGTGCCCGCCGAGGCGGTGCTGATCGACAAGGCGCAGTTGCTGACGCTGACCGCGCCCGAACTGACCGTGCTGATCGGCGGCCTGCGCGCGATCAACATCAATGCCGACGGAGCCACGCATGGCATCCTGACCGACCGACCGGGCGCGCTGACCAACGACTTCTTCGTCAACCTGCTCGACATGGGGACGCAGTGGAAGGCGGTCTCCGAGGCCAAGGACGTGTTCGAGGGCATCGACCGCAAGAGCGGCGCTCCGAAATGGACCGGCACCCGCGTCGATCTCGTCTTCGGTTCGAACTCGGTGCTGCGCGCCTTGGCCGAGGTCTATGCCAGCTCGGATGCGCAGGAGAAGTTCGTGAAGGACTTCGTCGCGGCCTGGACCAAGGTGACGAATCTCGATCGCTTCGACCTGGTCTGATCCAGGCGTAAAAAGCCTTCAGCGGCCGTCTTTGACGGCCGCTGAAGCACATCCGATTATAAATCTTGAGCCCCGAACCTGGTAGTGCCGGCTCGTTGAAGACTGGGCCATGCAGGTTTCAGCGCTGCCTCTGGCGGCCGCTGCGTTCCAGCGCCCGGCTCCAGCGCGACAGGCCGTAGCAGATCAGCCAGTAGATCCCGCCGGAGAAGAAATAGGCCTCCATGTTCATGCCGACCCAGGCCGGATCGGCGAGCGAGGCCTGGGCGATGCCGAGCAGGTCGAGGATCGAGACCACCAGCACCAGCGTGGTATTCTTCACCAGCGCGATGAACTCGTTCGTCATCGCCGGCAGCGAGATGCGCAGCGCTTGGGGCAGGACGATCAGCCCGGTCGCTTTCCAATAGGTCAGGCCGAGCGCTGTCGCAGCCTCGCGCTGGCCCGAAGGCAGGGCCTGCAGGCCACCGCGCACGGCTTCCGCCATATAGGCGGCGATGACCAGGCCGAGCCCGATCACGGCGCGCGCCAGCCTGTCGATGCCGACGCCGCTGGGCAGGATCAATGGCAGCAGCAGCGAGGCGAGGAAGATCACCGCGATGATCGGCACGCCGCGCCAGAATTCGATGAACAGGATGCTGACGAGGCGGATGACCTTGAGCTCGGATTGCCGCCCGAGCGCGAACAAAATGCCGAGCGGGATCGCGATCAGGCTGGAATAGACCGAGATGAACAAGGTCAGCATCAGCCCGCCCCATTCGCGCGTCTCGACCGGCCCGAGGCCAAAGCCGCCGGCCAGGAGCCAGATGCCGAGCGGCGGCAGGATGACGAGGGCAAGCAGGCCCAGCCGCAATTGCAGGCGCTTCGGCGCGAAGACGATGGCCGCGACCGAGAGCAGGAACAGGATGCCGGTGAGATCGACACGCCAGCGCTGGTCGGCCGGGTAGAGCCCGTACATGAACTGGCCGAAACGGGCGCGGATGAAGACCCAGCATGCGCCGCCGGCCGTGCAGTCGCCCCGCGACGTGCCCACCCAATTCGCGTCGATCAAGGCCCAGCGCAGGAACGGCACCGCGATCCAGGCGATGCAGAACGCGATGACGAGCGTGCCGACCGCCGTCGCGGGTGTGCCGAACAGGCGCTTGCGCCAGAGCGGGAAGGTAGCCTCGCTCATCGCGTCACCAGCGCGATCCTGGCATTGTACCAGTTCATCAGGGCCGAGACGGCGAGCCCGATGACGAGATAGACCGCCAGCGTCATGGCGATGATCTCGATCGCCTGGCCGGTGTTGTTCAGCGCCGAGCCCATGAACAGGCTGACCACGTCGGGATAGGCGATGGCCGCGCCGAAGGAGGAGTTCTTCAGCACGTTGAGATACTGGTTCGTCATCGGCGGCATCATCACCCGCAATGCCTGGGGGATGGTGACGAAGCGCAGGATCTGCCCGCGCCGCAGGCCAAGCGCCGAGGCGGCTTCGGTCTGGCCATGCGGCACGGCCTGGATGCCACCGCGCACGATCTCGGCGATGAAGCCTGCCGTATAGGTCACCAGCGCCGCCAGCAGCGCGACGAATTCGGGGATCACCACGAAGCCGCCGCGATAGTTGAAGCCGCGCAGGATGGGGATGTCCCAGCGTGTCGCCAGGCTCGCCCAGGCGATGGCGAGGATGGGGACCAGGATGACCAGCACGGCGCCGATGGCGAGCACGGGCGCATCGCGGCCGGTGCGCTCCTTGCGCCTGCGCGCCCAGAACGCGACCAGCCACTGCGCCAGCCAGGCCAGCAGGATCGCAGCCACGGCCCAGCGGAAATTGGCGGGCGCATCCGGCAGCGGGATCGTCAGCCCGCGATTATTGAGGAAGGCGATGCCGAAGACGCTCAGGCTGTCGCGCGGCGCCGGCAGGGCAGCGATCACGCCGAAATACCAGAACAGCACGAAGAACAGCAGCGGGATGTTGCGGACGAACTCGATATAAGCCCCTGCCAGGGTCGAGAGCAGCCAATGCGAGGACAGCCTTGCGATGCCGAGCACGAAGCCCAGAGCCGTGGCCAGCACGATCGCGATCACCGTCACCAGCGTGGTGTTGGCGACGCCGGCCCAGAACAGGCCAAGGATATTGTCGGCCTGGGTATAGCTCGTCAGCACGAAGGGCACGTCGATGCCCGAGGTTCGCCAGAGGAAATCGAAGCCCGAGGCAATGCCGGCCTTGACCATGTTCTGCGAGGCGTTGCGTACGAAATAGATGGTCAGGGCGACAAGCCCGACGATGAGCGCGGCCTGGTAGATCCAGTCGCGCACGCGCTTGTCGTTGATGAGGGCGAGGGCTTTGGTCAAGAAACCTATATCCTGATCTCTAATAACAATTTTGTAGAAAGCCTGGAAATTCTCTAATTTCGAGATTCCGCATTATTAAAAGCGGCGTTCTATTGCGGCCATTCAGCGATAAACCCGTTGGCCATATAAGGTTGGATTTTATCCCATTCACTGAGCACTCGCGCACAAAGTTCCGGATCCGTATGCCAGAGTGCATTGGGCGTTTCGTAGTGATTTACGACAACGAGCATTTTCTCAGGCTCCGGCCAGTGGCGATGAAGCGTCATCGGATACCGGCGCGAAGTCCAGAGGTTACCAAGGCAAATCACGGTGCGGATCGTGTCGAGACCGAGATGCGCGTCGATGATCGGCAATGAGAATATGACGTTCTCGCCAGTGTTCGTCGCCTTGTGCTCCTCGAGGATCGAATCAGCGGGCACCCCGAGCGACACAAGCCCCGCCTTGATGATGTGACACTCGGTCATGTCGGAGCCTGGCGTAAGGCCGCCACTGACAATGAGCCAGCGGCAGTAACCATCGCGCCAGAGATGATAAGCCGCATCGATGCGCTCTTTCACGCCATCGCGCGTTCCGAATACGAACAACAGGTCGGCTGGTTTGAGCTCCGTGGTTAGGAGATGCTCACTGTCGATCCGGGCAATTTCATCGGAATTCGGTACTCGGCCGATCATCCCCAAATATCCAAATCACATAAGATTGTTGCCCGAAACGCGCCATTTAGCTGAACGTCGAGTCGCAAGCACCACCGTGATGCTTGCGACTCTGGTGTGAAGCCCGGATCAGCGCGGCCTACGCCGCTTGTCCGAGATGACGGCGCGCGTTCATGAATCGAGCTAGGAGCGGCAGAACCGCTCAGCTCTCACTGGAACGGCGGGGTGAAGAGCAGGCCGCCCTTGGTCCAGAGCTGGTTCTGGCCGCGCTCCAGCTTCAGCGTCGAGCCCTGGCCGACGGTGCGCTCGAAGCTCTCGCCATAATTCCCGACCTGCTTGATGACCTTGTACATCCAGTCGTCGGGCAGCCCCATCATCGCGCCGAAGCCGCCTTCCGCGCCGAGCAGGCGGCGAACTTCGGTGTTCTTGGAATTGGCCTTCATCTCGTCGACATTGGCGGAGGTGACACCGAGCGCCTCGGCGGCGATGGTGCCGTTCAGCACCCAGCGCACGATCAACTGCCAGCGCTCATCGCCCCAGCGCGTCACTGGTCCCTGCGGGTCGTTCGAGATCGGCTGGGTCAGGATGATGTGCTCGTCGGGCACCTTGAGCTTGACGCGCTGGCCGGCGAGCGCGCCGACGCCGGCGGTGTAGGCGTCGCAGCGGCCGGAATCATAGGCGGTGATGGCGTCGTCGTTCTTCTGGAAATTGGTGATGGTGACCTTGAGGTTGCGCTCGCGGAACCAGTCGGCGGCGTTCTTCTCCTCGGTCGAGCCGGCGGCGACGCAGACCGAGGCGCCATCGAGATCGGCCGCCGTCTTGGCGTTGGCCTTCTTGCGGACGATGAAGGTCTGGCCTTCGTAGAAATTGATGCCCTGGAAGTTGAGGCCGAGCGTCGCATTGCGCGAGAAGGTGATGGTCGAATTGCGGGCGAGCACGTCGACCTGGCCCGATTGCAGGATCGGCCAGCGCTGCTGCACCGAGGTCGGGGTGAACTTGACCTTGGTCGCGTCGCCGAGCACGGCGGCCGCCAGCGCCTTGCAGTAATCGACATCCAGCCCGGTCCATTCGCCCTTGTCATTGGCGAAGGAGAAGCCGGGCAGGCCGAGATGCACGCCGCATTCGATGTTCCCGCGCGCCTTGATCGCATCGAGCGTCGGGCTCGGAGCGAGTTGTTGGGCGTTCGCCAGCGAGGCGCCGGCGGCGAGGAACGCCGCAGCCAGAATTGTTGTCTTCATGATCGTCGCTCTCCCCGAAGCCGTGGGCGGCTTTTCGTACTGAAGCGGCGACTATGCAACAGCCGGGGCGAGAGTGGTAGCGGGGGCGGCGACGGCTTCAGATGGATTGCAGTCATCGAACCCGTCGCAAAAGACCTCGTCTGCAACAGATTTTTGCGACAGGAATAGCTGCGACTTCCCAATTGGGCCCCTTCGTCGCGAAGCCTGGAAATTCCGCGAATCTATTGGACGATGATCACCTTGCCGGTGATGGCGCCTTCCACGCTCTTTGCGTAGGCAAGCCCTACCCGCTTTGACGAAACGGGTTCATGGCCGGGGAACCATTCCCCGTATCTTGGCACGGAAACATCTAGCAGGCCGGGACTCACGACATTGATGCGAAGGCCGCGAGGCATCTCGATCGCCGCGCCAAGAACAAAACCTCCAAGCGCGCCGTTCGCCGCCGCCGCGCCTGTCCCCATCCGGATAGGATCGCGATCGAGCACCCCACTTGTCAGCGTGAACGAGCCGCCATCGCTGACGCTCGTCAAACCTGCCAACACAAGATTCACCTGCCCCATGACCTTGTGGCGCAGGCCCAGCATGAATGTCTCTTCGGTGAACTCGGCAAGCGGGCCGAAATGGACGGTCCCGGCGGTCGAAATCACGGCATCGACCTTGCCACATTTCATGTACATGGCGTCAACCGAGGAGCGGTCAGCCATATCAACCTGAATATCACCGCTCGACCGTCCGGCCCGGATGATGTCGTGGCGAGAGCCCAACTCCTCACAGGCTGCCTTACCGATATCGCCTTCGGCACCGACGACGATAATCCTCATGACGCCCTCTTCGCCAATTCGTCATACCGTTTGAGCTTGTAGGCGAGGAGTTCAGCGCAACGGTCCAAAGCAGCGCGGCGCTTTTCCAATTGCGTGGCGTGATCAAGAAGCACCGCCCTGCGTTCGGACAGCGTTTCGTTCCCCTGCTGATAGAGCTGCGCAAAATAGCGCATCCGCTCCATTGGCATGCCCGTCTCGCGCAACGAGGACAGAAGAACAAGCCACTCGACATTTTCGCCGGAGAAGTCCCGCTGCCTGTCGCTTCCTCGCCTAATTTTCGGAAGCAACCCCAATGTTTCGTAGTAGCGGATGGTGTCGATGCTCAATCCGCTTGTGGATGCCGCTTCCGAAATACGCATATCCCTGCTGCCCATCGCCTGCCAACACCATGCAGGCTAGCGAGCTGGAGTAGCTCCAGGTCAAGGAAGAAAACGCTTCATTCGAGCTGACTGGGCTCGTCGCTTTAATCCCGACTAAAGCGGCGGCAAATCGCCCGATCTTGCAACGTCGCGGAATGGGGCTTTTCGCAACAATGCAATGTCCGCAGCGCGGCGGGGCAGCCCCTCTCAGAGCCCGGCTGGATGAAGGCGAAGGACCTTTCCAAACAGTCTCTAGCCCGGCCGACCCCCATCACCCCCCGAACACCGTGTTCAGCTGGCTGCCGACCATGATGAAGGTGGTGCGCTTGGGCACCTCCTTCAGCCTGACCGCGCCGATATAGGTCATCGCCGAACGCACCCCGCCCATCAATTCCGACATCGTGCCTTCGACCGGGCCGCGATAGGGCACCTCGACGGTCTTGCCCTCGGAGGCGCGGTATTTGGCGACGCCGCCGGCATAGCGCTTCATCGCCGTGTCAGACGACATGCCGTAGAAGGTCATGCCGATGGCGACCCTCTCGCCATCGCGCTCCTCATAGCGGATCTCGCCCTCGCATTCGTCATGGCCGGCCAGCATGCCGCCCAGCATAACGAAATCGGCGCCAGCACCATAGGCCTTGGCGAGGTCGCCCGGCACGGTGCAGCCGCCATCGCCGCAGACCAGGCCCTTCAGCCCGTGCGCCGCATCGGCGCATTCGATGATGGCCGAGAGCTGCGGATAGCCGACGCCGGTCATTTTGCGCGTGGTGCAGACCGAGCCCGGCCCGATGCCGACCTTGACGATGTCGGCGCCGGCCAGGATCAGCGCCTCCGTCATGTCGCCGGTAACGACATTGCCGGCCATGATCGCGGCATCGGGAAAGGCGGCGCGCGTCGCCTTGACCGTGTCGACGAATTTCTCGGTGTAGCCATTGGCGACGTCGAGGCAGATCTTGCTGATCGGCGCCTTCGCATGGACGGCCTTGAGCTTGTCATGGTCGCTCTCGGTGGTGCCCAGCGAATAGAAGGCGTTGGCGGCTTCGGGCTCCTTGAAAAAGGCGATCAGCTCGTCGGCACCGTAATGCTTGTGCAGGGCGACCATGGCGCCATGCTTCAGCAGCGCGCGGGCCATCGCCATGGTACCGACCACATCCATATTGGCCGCGATCAGCGGAAAGCCGCTCCATTCCGTGCCGGTATGGGCGAAGCGGAAACCGCGGGTGACGTCGACATGGGCGCGGCTGCCCAGCGTCGAGCGCTTGGGCCTGATCAGCACGTCGCGGAAGTCGAGTTTTGGATCGTTCTCGATGCGCATGGTCGGGCCTCCGACGGCAGCTCGGCGCACGCAGAGGGTCGCGTGCATCGATTCATAGCCGCTCGGGGCCGCGAGAGGCAATCCAGACCGTAGCGCTCGACGTTCCCTGGATTGCTTCGGCTTACGCCACCAGGCTCTTCGCCAGCATGCAATGCACGCCCTTGGAGCCGTTGACCGTCTGGGTCACGCGCAGATCGGCGGCGAGGCTGCACAGCATATAGGCCTCCTCGCGCGCGAGCTTCGTGCGCCCGACGATCAGCGCGATCATCTCGCGCAGCGCCTTCTGGGCGCAGATGTCCAGATCGGGATCGATGCCCATGGTGATGTGGTGGGTCGGCGTCTCCGCCCGGGGCGTCGTGAAGGACAGGTCCTCGCGCAGGATGAACTCGAAGGTGCCTTCGAGCGCGGTCTCGATTGCGGTGACGCAGACCTCGCCATCGCCCTGCGCGCCATGGCCGTCGCCGCAGGAGAACAGCCCGCCCTCGACGAAAACAGGCAGATAGAGCGTCGAACCCGCGACCAGTTCCTTGTTGTCGAGATTGCCGCCGAAGGCGCGCGGTATGAGCGAGGTCAATTTGCCCCAATGCGCCGGGGGCGCCGTGCCCATCACGCCGAAGAAGGGCGCCAGCGGCAGTTCCATGCCCCAGGGCAGATGCGCCAGATTGGTTTTCGCATCGAGCCCGATATGGATCAATTTATGCGTGTCGAACTCGTCGGGCAGCGTGCCCGAGAGCGGCTTGATCATGGTGTAGCCCCAGTCGGTGCGCAGCTTCACCTCGCGGATGCGCACCTCCAGCACCTGGCCAGGCCTGGCGCCCTTCACCGCGACCGGGCCGGTCAGGATATGGCCGGGCACCGAACGGTCTGCCTTGGCATGGATCTCGTGGATCTCAGGCAGGACATGGAAGCCGGATTTCGGCTGCGCCTCGGCCGGGCCGGTGACGGTGCGGATCGTGACGCTGTCGCCGCTCTCGATGCTGAGCACAGGCTTGAGCGCAGCGTCGAAGAAGCCCCAATGGCAGGTCGAAAGGCCGGCTTCGAGCAAATGATGGGTCACAGGCGGCCTTTCGAACGGGGTGGTCAGGTCAAGGGCCCGGGCGGGCTGGGGGCGAGCACCGGCCTGGCATTCTTCCGGATGGTGTAGAGCGTCGCGCCGATGACGATGGCGGCGCCGATCCCGGTGGTCAATGCCGGGATTTCGGCGAAGAACACGAAGCCGGTGAAGCAGGACAGGATCAGCCGGGTGAAGTCGAGTGGCGCGAGCGCGGCCGCCTCACCGACCTGATAGGCCCGCGTGAGCAGCCATTGTCCCGCGGTGCCAAACAGGCTGAGCACGACGAGCCAGAACCACTGCTTCGGGCTCGGCTGTATCCAGAACCACCAGCACGGCACGGCCAGCACCGCCATCAGCACGACGCCCTGATAGAGCAGGATGGTCTCGGTGCGCTCGGTCGCCGCCAGCATGCGCACGCTGACGGTGACGCCGGCGCCAAACAGCGCGCCGGCGATCGAGGCCAAGGCATAGATGTTGAGCCCGCCTGCGGAAGGATCGAGCATGATCATCACGCCGGCGAAGCCGATAATGGTGGCGATCCAGCGCCGCGAATCGACCTTTTCCTTCAGCACGAGCACGGCGGCGATGGTGACGAAGAAGACCTGGCTGAAGCCGATCGCAGTCGCTTGCGCCAGCGGAATATGGATGACCGCCGAGAAGCCGCACAGCATCGAGGCGAGCGTGATGAGGCCGCGCGTGATCTGCAGTCCGGGACGCGTCGTTCGCATCAGCATCGGCAGCGCCGAGCCCGCGATCGCGACGATGACCAGGCTCATGATGATCTGGCGGATCATCAGGATCTCGATCAGCGGGATCGCGGCCCCGACATGCTTCATCGCGCCGACCATGACGGCGTAAACCAGGAGCGACGACAGCATATAGACCGAGCCGCGCAGATTGGGGCTCGCAGTGAGCCAGCGATGGGCGAGGCCATGTCGCAGCCGGGCGATCCAGCCGCGCTGCGCGGGCGCGGTGACTTTGGATATCGCGCTGAGAACGATGGGGGGAGCCGCCTCCGCAGGCGGCTCGTCGGCATGCAGCGGACGGAACGAGGCGTCTGAGACGTCGTCATCGAAACCCGAACGGTCCTGCCGCCCGGTTAGTCGCTCTTCGCTCATCGCCCGAACCATCGGCCGCGCTTTTTGGCGCGCGGCTCAGTTTCCATCCCCGATGCGAAACCATTGATGAAACGGGCATTGTCCGCCAGAGGCCCGGACACATGCCTGGGTTGTGTAGGGCGAACCGGCCGATGCGTGGTGACGGCAAAGTTGGCGGCGGCAAGGGCGGCATTCCGGCCCCGATCTGTTGCGCCCGGGCAAAGGCGTGTAGGAGGCCTCCATCTTCCGCGGGCGGGTGCCTGCATCACGCTTTGCCAGAGTTCAAGTCTTGCCAGGGTTCAAGTCGGACGTATGAGGGATCTGCTGTCGAGTCTGTCGGGGGGCCTTCGCGCACTCGCGCCGGGGCGCTTCCCTTATCGGCGTTTTGCGTTGGCGTTGGTCCTTGGCGGTGTCGGCGGCTGGCTCTTCGTGCAGGGGCGGCTGCCGCTGCCCTGGATGCTCGGCTCGATGGTGGTCTGCACGATCGCAGCCCTGCTGCGTGTGCCCATCGCCGCGCCGCCGGTGATCCGACCGCCGATGACGATGGTGATCGGCGTCATGCTCGGCGCCGGCTTCAAGCCGGAGGTGATCAGCCAAATCCCCAACTGGTTGCCGACCATCGCCGGCCTCGTCCTGTTCATGTGCGCCTGCGGCTTCGTCTGCGTCGGCTATTTCCGCAAATTCGCAGGCTTCGACCCGGTCACCGCCTTCTTCGCCGGCATGCCGGGCGGTCTGGTCGAGATGGTCACGGTCGGCGAGGAAAAGGGCGGCGACGCCCGCATCATCGCGCTGATCCACTCCGCCCGCATCCTGCTGGTGGTGATGACGCTGCCCTTCATCGTGCAGTGGATCGGCGGCGTTCCGCTCGGCGGCACGCGGGTTGCGGGGCCGTCATTCCAGCAGACGCCGCTTTTCGCCGAAATCACCTTGCTGGCCTGCGGGCTGGCCGGCATCGTCGTCGGGCACTGGCTGAGATTGCCGGCAAAGTTCCTGCTCGGGCCGATGCTGGTCAGCGCCGCGGTGCATCTGGCGGGGCTGAGCAACGCGGTTCCGCCTTTCGAGATCGTCAATGGCGCGCAGCTCGTGCTCGGCGTCACCATCGGCTGCCGTTTCGTCGGCACGCCGCCGCGCATCATCCTGCGCGTGCTCATGCTCTCGGTCGGCTCGACGGTGCTCCTGCTGGCGCTGACCTTGAGCTTCGCCTGGCTGGTCGCGCTGGTCTCGGTCCACGGCCATGTGCCGTTGATCCTGGCCTATTCGCCGGGCGGCCTCGCCGAGATGAGCCTGATCGCGCTGGCGCTGCACACCGAGGTCGCCTTCGTGGCAGCCCACCACATCATCCGCGTCTTCCTGGTGATGGTCTGCGCCGGCCCGCTCTTCGGCGTCATCATCGGACAACGCAAAACGGCCGAGTAGCGCATGGCGCCCGCTTGGCCCCCCTGAGCCCTCATTCTGAGGAGCAGCGGAGTTGCCAACCGCTTCTCAGCGCGAAGCGGCCGCGAGCCCCTGCGCCAGCCCCGCCGCCAATGCCGCGCGTTGGCCGGCCATGAAAGCGGCCCCATCCAAGCGCTGCCGGTCGCCAGTGCGGATGGCGCCGAGGCGCGCGACCAGCGCCTGCGCGAAGGCCGGGGGCGTATCGGCGATGCTGAAATTCGCCGGCATCTCCGAAAAGCCCCGGCAGGACAACGTCGTCGCCACCGCGGGCAGGCCGAGTTGCATCGCCTCGATCGTCTTCAATTGCACGCCCGTGCCGGCGCGGCTCGACAGCGCCAGAATCCGGCAGGACCGCAGGAAATCATCGGCATCGGGCACCCTGCCGACAAGCTTCACCTGCGGCGGCAGGTCCGGCATCTCGCTCGGCAGCCGGCCGGCGACGGCGACCGTGATCTCGGGCGGCAGCAGCGGGCAGATCTCGCGCAGGAACCAGTCGAGGCCGATGAAGTTCGGCGCCCAGGTCCAGGTTCCGATCAGGCCGATATCATAGGCGGGCGCGGGCTCCGTCGCCTCGACGGGAGCGTTGCGGGCGGAGCCCGAGACCAGCGGCAGCGCCGCCGACTTCGCCTGATATGCCGGGCCCAGCACGGCGCGATCCTCCTCGGCCAGGGTCCAGACGAAGCGCGCCTCGTCCCAAAGCCGGCGCTCGATGCGCTCCAGCAGCCTTGCCTCGCGGGCGAAGAGCCAGCGCAGCAGCGGGTTGGCGCTGTGCGCCGCGCTCTGCCGCGCCGAGACATGCTCGATATTGTGTTCGACCAGCACGCAAGGACCCAGGCTGAGCAATTCCGGGAAGGCGCCGGGCAACATCACCGAATTCAGGATGAGCGCGTCGAACGGTCCATGCGCGCGCACCGCTTCGATCAAGCGGCCCTCACCAGCCAGCCGGAGCTTCGCGCAGGCGACCGGCAGGCCCTTCGCCAGGGCGGATAAAATCCATTGCAGCTTGCGCCGGGCCGGCACGGCGGCGTTCTCGATATCGATGGCGTCGATCACGACCGCGCCTTCAGGCTGGGCCGGAATCTCGCCCGGCCGCAGGAAGCCAATGGCGGTGACCTCATGGCCGGCGGCGCGCAATGCATCGAGGATCGCGGCATTGGCGATCTCGAAACCGGTGTCGGGCCGGGCGACCGGGATCAACGAGGTCAGGAAGGCGAGGCGCAAGACGGGCGGCCCTTTGGCGGTGGAGGCCGCGAGAGAGACGCAGATCCTATCGCAGGGTCAAGTCCAACCGAGTACCAGCGTCAATGCTTTCTGGCACTTGGCCCCCGTTCCGCGCCGATCGCGCACACGGAACCTTAAGCGCCCTGATGCAGTCTAGTGGAACGAATTTGACATTTGCGACCCGCCCGATATCGGCCGCGCGGCAAATGTCAAATTCATAAGTTCCACTAGAAAACCAAAGATTTGCTAGTGGTTTTGGTGATTCCGACATTTGCTCCGAGCTCGATATAGAACGGGGAGCAAATGTCGGAATCAAACCACTAGTGCGCCATGGCCCTGACCGAGAATGACCCGATCTTCGATGCCGCAGCCGCAGCGCCGCTCGCGGTGACGGGCTTCGACGCGACTGAGACCTTCACGATCATCGCGCGCTCGCCTGACGCGGCCTTGCGCGGCGTCGAAAGCGTCGTCTGCGTGCCGACCTTCAAGCGGCCCGACATGCTGGAGGCGACCTTGCGCTCGCTGGCCGCGCAGCGGGGCGGGCATGACTTCGCGATCATCGTCGTCGAGAATGAGGGCGTCGAGCGTGCCGGCGCCATTCGCGCCAAGGCGCTGCTGGAAGCCGGCCTGTTCAAAGGCCTCGTCATCGTCGAGCCGCGCCAGGGCAACTGCAAGGCCTATAACGCAGCCTGGCGCTGCGCCCTGACACGGTTTCCGGCGCTGAAACAGGTTCTCGGCATCGATGACGACGAGCAGGCCGAGCCCGGCTGGCTCGGCGCCTTCCTGTGCGCGGCGGAGACGGCCCCAGCCGAGCTCTTCGGCGGCTCGGTCACGCCGGTTTTCGAGGATGCCTCGCGCACCTGGCTGAAGGCGCACCCGGTGTTCCGCTCGCATTACAGCGTCACCGGCCCGATCCCGATCCTCTACTCCAGCGCCAACTACCTGATCCGGCGGCAGGTGCTGGAGCGGCTGGGTTTCCCCTTCTTCGACGAGAGCTTCGATTTCACCGGCGGCGGCGACAGCGATTTCTTCTCGCGCGCCAAAGCCGCGGGCTTCCGCTTCTGGTGGGTGCAGGAGGCGGCTCAAGCCGAGACCATGCCGGCAAGGCGCAGCGAAACCGGCTGGATCGCGGCGCGCGCCTTCCGCAATGGCGCGCTCTCGGCGCAGATCGCACGGCGCCAGCAGCCCGGCCCGGCGGGACGGCTCAGGGTCCTGGCGAAATCGCTCGTACTGCTCGCGGCTTCGCCCTTTCGCGGGCTCGCCTTGGCCCTGCGCACGCATTCGGTCCTGATCGGGCTCTATCATGCGCAGGTGGCGCTGGGCCGTCTGATGTCCGAATTCGGCGTCGCCAACGAGCAGTACCGCAAGCCGGAGAAGAACTAGATCTAAGGCGTAACCCGGTATTTCGAAGTCAGTCTCAGCCCGATCACCGAGACCAGGAGCGCGAACCAGACCGGGTCGGCGCGGCGGAAGAAGAAGCTCTCCAGGCAGGCCGAATAGACGCAGAACAGCCAGATCCGGAAGAAGAGCTCGGCCAGCGCCTTGTTCTCGGGCGTGCGCAAAACGCGGTGATGGTCGCGCAGCGGCAGCAGGATCAGCACGATCAGCCCGAGCATCAGCCCGGGAATGCCGAGCCCGATGGCAAGGTCGACATAGCCGCTATGGCCATGGACCATGCCCTGGGCGATGCCGGTCTCGCCTTCGCCGATATCGGCGAACATGACATAGTCGCTGTGCCAGAAGCCCTCAAAACCATAGCCGAGGATCGGCCGGTTCCAGAGCCGATCGAGCGCGAATTTCCAGATCTCGGTGCGACCGGTGAAGGTCTGGCCGGGGCTGAGCGCCTGCAGGATGGTGTCGATCGGCTTGAACAGCACGGAGCCGATGGTTGCCGTGAGCAGCAAGGCGAGCGGGCCGAGCGCCAGCAGCGCGCGCAGCCACAGGCTCCTGATCCGTGCACAGGCGAGCCCGACCAGCACGACGAAGGGCCCGAGCCCCATCGAGGTCTTGGAGCCGGTGAAGAACAGGAAGACCGTCGCGAGCCCAGCGAGCGTCCAGCCCAGGCGCGGCGACGTCGTCATCACGAAGATGCCGATCAGCACGAAAACCACCATCATCGCGCCGGCGATGTTCTTGTGGTCGAACAGGCCGCGCCAGGCCCCGGCATGCTCGGGTTCGAGCGCGTCCCCGGCCGAATGAACCGCGATGTCGGGGTAGATCACGAGGCCCGCATAGCAGATCAGCACCACGATCAACGACGCCGTGCCGATGAGGCTGGCGAAATGGCGCCGGCCCTGGGGCAGCAGCATGCCCGAACCGGCGATCGTCAGCACCACCAGCGTGAAGCGGAAGGCGCGCATCGAGACGTCGGGATTGGCGGACTGGATCACGCCGATCGTCATCCAGGTGATCAGCAGGATCCAGCTCGGCCTGAGATAGGCCTGGGCCGCCCGGCCGCCCGACAGGGCGGCGCTCGTGATGCCGAGCACGGCGATCAGCGAGAAGCTGAGCTGGTTGATGACGTTCGAGGTGTCCTCGTTGGGAACGTCGTAGCTGCCCTTGAACGGGCCGGTCGAGATCCAGACCAGCAGGAAGGCCGCAACGAAGACGAAACCGCGCAGATAGAGGCCGGCTTCGCTTCCGGCCACTGCGGGCGTCGCGCGCGCCTCGATGCCGGTCGCGCTCATCAGGCTTCGTTGACGACGAAGCCGCGGATCTTGGCGGCGTTGGGGCCAAGTGCGTCATGGGCCTGCGCCAGATCGCCGGCGGCGACCTCGCCCTTGCGGATGACGAGGATGATGTCGTCGACGGCGTCCGCGAAGCGTTGCGACAGGCCGTCGCTGCCCAGCGCCGCGCCGTCGATCACGATGGGTCCAAAACGCCGCGCTGCAGCGAAGAAGCTATCGCTGATCTGCTCCGGCGTGACGAGATCGACCCGCCCGACGCGGGGCAGGAAGAACAGCCCAGTGCCTTCGTCCTGCAAGGCGGCGCGCACGAGACCGGCCGCCCCCGTCGCGATCTCATAAAGGCCGGTTTGCGCGTCCCCCGCGAACACCTTGGTCAGGCTGTTCTCGCCGAGGCCGGCATCGACCAGCAGCGCGGGCAAGCCCTCCTGCGCCGCATCGAGCGCGAGATTGAGCGCGAGCGTCGAGGCGCCGGCATTGGCGCGCAGCCCGAGCACCAGGACGCGGCGCCTGGCACTGGAGGCGCCCTCCTTGGCCAGCGCCATCCCGGCTGTCCTGATCGCCTTGGCGAAGGCGGCGTTGGGCTTGTCGAGCACATCGACGAGATGCGCCTTGGACTGGAAGACCGAGCGCGGCTCGTCCTCGTTGCGCCGCCAGCGCCGGTGCCTGACGGCCGGCAATGTGGCGAGCAAGGGAGCGGTGGCGGCCTGGACGATCTCGGGAAGGCGCTCGGCCTGCCCGCCCTGGATGGTGGTGAAGCGCCGCCAGCCCGTCTTCGCGCCAGCGGGCTGGGGGGCTGGCGCGGTCGGAGTTGTGTCCGGAACAGGAGCGGGAGCGAGATCTTCGGGCGGGCTCGCTTCGGCGGCAGGCGCGTCCGGCTCTGCGGGCGCTGGCATGCGCGCCCGACGCCGCCAGAAGCTGAACCCGGCCACGGGCTGCGCGGCGGGCGCCGGAAGCGGGGCGCTGGCCATCAGAGCCAGTCCGATCGCGAGCATGGCGCCCACGCCGCCGCCGCCGATGCCGCCGAGCATCGCGATGGTCCGCCGTGTGATGCCGCTCTTCTCCAGCGGCGGCATGGCCTGGCTGATGATGCGGGCATTGGTGGTGTCGATGCCGGCGAGTTCGCCGGTTTCGCGCGCGCGCCGCAGAAAGGCGTCGTAGACGACGCGAGAGGATTCGACCTCGCGCTCGAGCTCGCGCAGCTCGACCGAGGCGCGGCTCGCGGCATATTGCGTCTTGGTCAGCTGGTCGACCCGCTGGGAGATCTGGCGCTCGGCCTCGACGGCGCGGTCGTACTCGACCTTGGCGGCGCGGCCGATGCGGGCGAGTTCCTCTGCGATCTGCCGGCGCGCATCGCGCACCTGCGCCTGCGCCGAGGCGAGCGCGGGGTGGCGCGCGCCCAGGGAGGCAAGCAGATCGGCCTCCTTGTTCAGCGCTGCGCCGAGCTGCGAGCGCAGCGCCGTCATGGTGTTGGAGGCGACGGCCTCGGGCACCGCGCCGGCCTCGATGCTGGCGGCGCGTGTCGCCAGCGTCTGGTCATATTTCGCCTTGGCCTCGGTCGCCCGCGTGCGCAGCGCCACAAGCTGGGCGTTGTTCAGCGCGAGCTGCTCCTCGGTCATCGATTTGCCGCCGAAGCCAACGATGTTGTTGGCTTCCTTGTATTTCTCGGCCTTGTCCTCGGCGAGGCGCAGGCGGTTGCGCAATTCTTCCAGGCGGCCGGTGAGGGCGCCGGTGGCGCGCTGCGCGGCATCGGCCCTGACCGAGGCCTGGTCGTCGAGATAGGCGTTGGCCAACGCATTGGCGATGCGCGCGGCCTTCGCGGCCTCCTTGGACGTCACGGAGATGTCGATGACGAAGGTGCGCTCGCCGCGCCGGACAGCAACGCTCTTGTCGAGCGCGGCCAGCGCGTAGAGCATGCCTTCATGGGCCGGTGCGCCACTGCCCGGCAGAAACTCGGACAGGATGCGCATCAGTCCGGACTTGCTGGCCTCGCCGCCGAATTCAGGATCCTTGTCGAGCCCTTCACTCTCGACGACGCGCGATTTGATGCTGTCCGAGGCGATGACGCGCGCCTGGCTTTCGAGATAGCCGGTGATCGAGGTCGGGTCCCCGCTGACCGCGTTCGGCGAGACCTCATTCTGGAGCACGCGCAGGTCGCGGGGGTCGATGAAGAGCTGCGCCGTCGAGATGTATTTCGGCGGCAGCATCAGGCTCGCCAGCCCGGCGAGAACGAGGCCCAGCAGCGCCGAGAGGATGATCAACCCCTTGCGGTTCCAGAGCGTGGCGGCGAGCCAGGCCGGATCAGTCAGGCGCGCGAGCGCGTCGGGCGCAGCTGCGGCTGCAGCCGGGGCCTGTGCCTGCTTGCGGCGCTCCGGCGGTTTTTCGGCGGGCTCGTCCGCTGCCGTTTCAGTGGTGGTGAACATTATACCACGCTTCACTCTGTCGCTCCTGCCTGAGCGTCGACGGCGCTGATCGCCGCTCCGCAGGCATGCATCCGGCCAGGCATCAACCCGCGCTCCGTCGATAACGGTTGAGCACGTTCATCATCAGTTTCGGCTTGTAGTCGGCGTCCAGCGGCAAGGGCCGCGCCTTCGCCGTGTCTTGCCGCGGAAAAGTCTCGTGAATCCAGGAATAGCGGTCGCTCAACCCCCAGGTCACGATCGCCTTGGGCGGGCGGGCCGTGGTGACGGCGTTGAGATAGGTCGAGACCAGGCTGGCGGCGGCGCGATCGCGCGTCGCCGCGTCGGCCGGCAGCTTCCAGTCGATCACATCGAGCTCGGTGACCTCGACATCGAGCCCGAGCTTGCCGAGCGCGGCGACGAAGGCCTGCACGGCCGCGGCATCGATCGGCTTATCGGCGTAGAGATGGGCCTGCATGCCGACGCCATGGATCGGGATGTTTTTGTCCTGCAGCTTGCGGACGAGGTCGAGCGCTGTCTGCCGGCGCGCGGCGATCAGCGGGCTCGGCTCCTCGAAGGCGAAGTCGTTCAGCACGAGCCGCGCCTTGGGATCGACCCTGGCGGCGGTGCGGAAGGCGATCTCGACATGTTCGGGGCCGAGCAGGCGTTGCCAGAGCGTATCGCGCATCGGCTCAGGGCGCGGATCGAAGCGGATGACCTCGTTGACCACATCCCAGGTCGCGATCCGGCCCTTATAGCGGTCGACCACCACCTCGATATGGCGGATCAATTCGCGTTCGGCCTCAGCGCGGCTGGTCATCGCCTTGGCCCATTGCGGCAAGGCCTCGCCCCAGAGCAGGGCATGGCCGCGCAGGGCCTGACCGTTGCTCTGCGCGAAGGCGACGAGCTCGTCGGCGCCCGAGAAGTCGAACCCGGCCCGGTCGTGCCGCAGCGCCTCCCATTTCAGGTCGTTCATCGGCACGATCACGTCGCAATAACGCTTCAAGGCGTCGCGATAGAGCGGGTCGGCGCGGAAGGTCTCGATCTGCGCGGCCGAGCCGAATGGAATCGGGGCGGGCTGCGCCGCCGCGCGCGAAGCCGTGAGCCCGGCCGCAACCAGCCCGGCGCCAGCGAGCAGCGCGTCGCGCCGCGTCGAAGGCGCGTCATACCGGGGCAAGGCGGGCTCGTTCATCGTGCGGTCAAAGCTCCGTTTCGTTTAGGGTCGCTCAACGCCTCTCGGCTAAGGAAGACGGGAAATTCGGCAAAGCGCAGGCACGAGCCGAGCCAGCCATCGCTGCTTCAACGGGTTCCATGTCGCCTGACCGCTCCACCATCCTGACCTACCTCACGATCCTGAGCGGCTCGGCAGGTCGGCTCGTCATCTCCCTTGTCTACTTCCTCATCGTTGCGAATACGTTGACTCTCGGCGAATTCGGTTTGTTCGCGACCGCCTCCGCCAGCGGCCTGATCCTATCGCGCTTGCTGGCCTTCGGCTTCGTCTCACCGGTCTACCGCGTCGCCACCGTCAAGCCGCGATTGCTCGGGGCCTATCTCGCCGGCTTCGCCGGGCTTGCCTGCCTCTCCGTTCCGGTCATCATCCTTGCGGCGGCAGGCGTCTACCTGGCCCTGTTCGCCGATCGGCTCGCGCTCCTGCCCTTCGCCCTGATCATCGGCGCCGAGATCGTCGGCTGGCGACTGGTCGAGGTCGTCGCCATCATCAATAACGGGCTGCGGCGCTTCCGCGAGGCGGCGCTGCTCGTCATCATCGGCTCGTCGCTGCGGACGCTGGCCGCGATCCTGTTCTATCTTTACGGCCATGCCAGCCTCGCCGTCTGGGCCTGGGCCTATCTCGCCACCACGCTGGCGACGGCGCTGCTCGCGCTCGCATTCTTCCTGCCGAAACTGCGCTGGCGCCTTGCGCATCGGCTTTATCCGCGCCGCATGGCCGACGCGCTCTACGCCAGCGCCGCCGAGATCGTCTTCTATATCCAGGCCGAGCTGGACAAGCTCCTGGTGCTGGCGCTCGCCGGAGAGCGCACGGCCGGGCTCTACGCCATCGCGCTGCGTGTCGTCGATCTGACCGCGATGCCGGTGCGCAGCTTCAATCAGATGCTGGTGCAGAAGATCATGCAGGAGCGCGGCCTTGGCGGCGGGCTCGGGCGGCGGGCGCTGATCGAGTTCGGCATCGCGCTGATCTCGGTCGCGGGGCTTGCCGCCATCATCCTGCTGCTGAAGCCGTTTCCGGGCGCGCTCGGCCGCAACGTCTCGGAGGCGGCTTATCTCTTCCTGCCGATGCTGCTGGTGCCCGCCTTCCGCAATCTCATCGAATATCACGCCGAATTGCTCTATGCCCGGGAGCTCACCGGTTCGCGCATCGTGCTGCTCTGCGCCGTGACGGCGCTGAAAGCCGCGCTGGTCTCCTGGGTGATGACGCGCTTTGCCGCCGGCGATGCCTGGGCGCTCTGGCTCAACGCCGTCTTCGGGCTGGTCTACATCCTGTCGGCGGCCGTGACCTACCGGCTGCTGGCTACTGCGCCTCGAACAGCGCCTTCAACCGCTCGACCGGCTGGCCGATGAAGGATTGCACGCCGACCGCGACCTGGCCCTCGTCGAGGACATCCTCGAAGGAGCGCAGGCTCGCAAGCCCGCCGGCATCGCCACCCCAATAGACCTTGCAGAGTTCGAAGCCGTCCGGGGTGTGGCCCGCAGCCTCGAGGCCGAGCACGCGCTCCACGAAGTAGCCATAGATCATATATTCCGAGAATTGCCGCTGGGAGGCGATCGCGCTGACCCAGTCGCGACCACTGATCTGCTCGATACGCGTCAGCAGCGCCCGGACATTGTCGCTGCGCCAGCTCACCAGATTGTTGATGTAGTCGGGGCTGGGCATGGCCGGCTGGGGCAATCCGAGCAGCCGCGCCGCCATCTCGCACCAGGCGACATGCTCGCTCATGTCCGCGGTGATGCCGGCGGGCTTCACATAGAGGCGGACCGCCTGGCCCTCGCCGAGATAGGTCAGATCGAACGGGCGCAGGAACAGCATGTCGGAATCGGCGAAGAGGATCACGTCTTCGCCGCTGACCAGCGGCAGGGCGAATTTCCGCAATTGCTGGGCGTGCCAGCCGCGCAAGGGCGGGATGCCGCGCCGCAGCGCGCGAAAACCGGTCCAGACCCGCCGCCGGCCGAGCGCGAGCGGATCGGGCCGGGATTTGAGCCAGGATGGCAACAGCGCGGATTCGGCGATCACCTGCCGGCGCGGACCTGCCAGCGGCTTGAACAGCGCGACGTCCTTATCCTCGACCAGCAGGTAATGCATCGCATGGCCGGTGACGAAGCGGTCGATGCTGGCGCAGAGCAGCCGGCAGCGCTCGATGTCGCCGGCATAGCTCGGCGTGGCGATGGCGTAGCTCGGTTTCATCGCGTGGATCGACGCTCGAACAACCGGGCGCGCAGCATGCGCAGGACGAAGACCGGATTGCCGAGCACGTAACGGCGCCAGAGCCGGCTGGGTTCCAGCCAGAGCCGGAAGAGCCATTCCAGCCTCAATTGGCGGAACCCCTCGGGGGCGCGCGGAACCTCGCCGGCCAGGAAATCGAACAGGGCCCCGACGCCGGCCGCAACCGAACAATGCTGCGCACCGAGCCTCCCGGAGATCCAGCGTTCCTGTCGAGGATTGCCGAAAGCGACCAGAAGCAGGTCCGGCGGTGTGGCCTCCAGCTTCGCCAGCAGCCCGGCCTCCTCACTGGGAGCAAAATAACCGTGACTGAGCACGCTGAAGCGATGCTCGGGATATTGCAGGGACAGGCGCACGGAGGCGCGGGCGGCGACACCAGGGCGCCCGCCGATCAGGGCGACGCGCAGCCGCCGCTTTTCCATCGCGAGCAGGCCGGGGATGAAGTCCGTGCCGTTGAGATTGGCCGGGAAGCCGGCGCCATGCAGCAGCCAGCCGCCGAGATCGACGCCAAGCCCGTCGGCGAGGACCAGGAAGCCCGCAAGCTCGCGGCGCAGCGCCTGGTCATGTGCCGCCAGATTGACGAGATGGGCGTTGCAGAAGGCGAGCTTGAGATGCCGGCGATTGGCCATTGCGTCGCCGACTTCGGCAAGCGCGTCAGCACGCGTCAGCACCGCGATCCCGATGCCGCCAATATCGCGCGTGGCGAAGCCGGGCTTGGCCGGGGCGTTCGCATGGCTCGCGAGATCAAGGGATAGGGTGGCGACCACGGGTTCACGTCTTGCTCAATGGAACTGGAGCTTACGTCAGCGCCGATAGGAGCTATGGGTCAAGTTGAACCAAACGGGAGGGTGAACGGCTTCTTCCTGCAATTGTAGCTACCGGGTTAATCGAAAAGCGCCGTAAATCGAAGGTCTGTTTCGATCCGGCACGTTGTCGAGACGTCGCTTGCGCAATTGCAACTAGGCGTTGAAAAATCTGAACTTTCTGCGGCGCACGCTTCATTTTGGCACGGCGCCTACCGGCTCGACGATTACCGATATGGTTACTGAAATCTACCGTTTGGCATCACGTTTTAATGCAGCCCGGGTAACGGCGCGTTCCTGGCTGGCCTCTGCTCCAGCCGAACCCGCGCTTCCTGCGGGCGGGGCCTTATGCCGGAACGGGTTCACAGCCTCGGCGATCACGCACGAGAACCGGATGATGTCAGATTGGATTACTTGGTGATCCCATCTGACATCTGAATCCGTCTCTCAGCCAAGAGCGAGAGCAGGATGCGAAAAACCGGTTCCCACTTTTTCGCATCCTGCTCTAGGTTGCGGCACCACCGAGCCAGGGGCCGAAGATGAACCAAATCGATTTAAGGAACCGCGTCGCCATCGTCACCGGCGGAGCCCAGGGCATCGGCCGCGCCGTCGCCGAGCGTTTCGCCGCCAGCGGTGCCAAGGTCGCGATCTGGGATCTCGACGGCGATCTCGCGCGCAAGGCCGCAGCCGAGATCGGCGGCGAGGCGACGGGCCTCGCCATCGACGTGACGGACGCGGCCGCCGTGAAGGCGGCGAGCGACGCGCTGGACGCCCGGCATGGCAGCGTCGACATCCTCGTCACCAGCGCCGGCATCGCCGGCCCCAACCTCAAGACCTGGGAATACCCGCTGGAGGAATGGGCGCGGGTCATGCGCCTCAATGTCGACGGCACGCTGCATTGCTGCCAGGCGGTGATCCCGGGGATGATCAAGCGCAATTACGGCCGCCTCGTCCTGGTCGCCTCGATCGCCGGCAAGGAAGGCAATCCCAACGCCTCGGCCTATTCCGCCTCAAAAGCGGCGGTGATCGCGCTGACGAAGTCTCTCGGCAAGGAATTGGCGACGCAGGACATCGCGGTGAATTGCATCACCCCGGCCGCAGCCCGCACCCGCATCTTCGACCAGATGAGCGAAGAGCATATCGGCTACATGCTCGCCAAGATCCCGCGCGGGCGCTTCCTGCTGCCCGACGAGGTCGCCGCCATGGTCGCCTTCCTCGCCTCGGCCGAGAACAGCTTCACCACCGGCGGCGTTTTCGATCTTTCAGGCGGCCGGGCGACTTACTAAGCTTGATGACATGACTCAGATGCTTCCCTCCGCCGCCGTGCTCGGCGCGCGCGCCTTTGCTGCGCTTCAAGGCCTCAACCGTTTCACCGACGAGCCGGGCAAGCTGACGCGGCTTTATCTCTCGCCGGCGCACAGGCAGGCGGCCGAGTGGACCAAGGGCGCCATGGAGGTAGCCGGACTGACCGCCTTCATCGACGCCGCCGGCTCCGTGCAGGGTCGGCGCGAAGGCGCGACGCCCGGCCTGCAGGCGGTGATGATCGGCTCGCATATCGACACGGTGAAGGATGGCGGGCGCTTCGACGGCAATCTCGGCGTCGTCGCCGGCATCCTGGCGGCGCAGGCCTTGCGGGATGCAGGCATCGTCCTGCCCTTCGCGCTCGAGGTCGTGGCCTTCGGCGATGAGGAGAATGTCCGCTTCCCCACTCATCTCTCGACCTCCTGCGCGCTCGCCGGCGATCATGATCCGGCCTCGCTCGAGGCGCGCGATTCCGATGGGACGCGGCTCGCCGACGCGCTCGTCGCCTTCGGCGGCGATCCCTCCGCCATCGCCAAGCTGGCTCGCAAGCCCGGCTCGGTGAAGGCCTATCTCGAAGTCCATATCGAGCAGGGCCCGGTGCTCGAGGCCGAGAACGAGGCGGTCGGCATCGTCACCGCGATCAACGCGCAAAGCCGCGCGCGCATCCGCGTCACCGGCGAGGCCGGCCATGCCGGCACGGTGCCGATGAGCCTGCGCAAGGATGCGCTTGCTGCCAGCGCCGAGATGGTGCTGGCGCTTGAGGCGATCGCGGCGGCCCATGACCAGGCGGTCGGCACGGTGGGCGTGCTGCGGCCCGACCCCGGCGCCACCAATGTCGTGCCCGGAGCCGTCGATTTCACGATCGATTTCCGCAGCCCCTCGAACGAGACGCTCGCGCTGGTGGAGGCCGATATCCGCGCCCGCTTCGCCGAGATCGCGGCGCGCCGGGGCGTGACGATGGCGCTGACGCCCTACGCCAAGGCCGAGGCCGTGCCGATGGATGAGGGCCTGCAGGCGGCTTTCGCTGCAGGCATTGCCCGCACGGGCGCGAATCTGAGCGCGCGGCGGTTGCCATCGGGGGCCGGCCATGACGCCATGACGATGGCGAAGCTCTGTCCGGCCGCGATGCTGTTCGTCCGCAACGAGAGGGGCATCAGCCATTCGCCGCTGGAGAATATGACCGAGGCCGATGCCGGTATCGCGATCCGCGTGCTATTGGAGACGCTGCTGGAACTCGCGCGCCGGGAAGCTTGAGGCGCGATCGGGGCATTTCCCCCGCGACACCGCGTGCCATTTCGCGCCTGCGCCGGTTTGCGTAGGAAGTAGGCCGTCAGGAGGCTTCCGATGGACTACGAGAACTTCTTTCGTGCAGAGCTCGACGGGCTCCACAGGGAAGGCCGCTACCGGGTCTTCGCCGATCTCGAACGCCATGCCGGCCATTTTCCGCGCGCGACCTATCACGGCACGCAGGGCCCGCGCGACGTCACCGTCTGGTGCTCGAACGACTATCTCGGCATGGGCCAGCATCCCGATGTGCTCGCCGCGATGCATGGCGCCCTCGATGGCTGCGGCGCCGGCGCCGGCGGCACGCGCAACATCGCCGGCACCAACCATCACCATGTGCTGCTGGAGCGCGAGCTTGCGGATCTACACGGCAAGGAATCAGCCCTACTGTTCAACTCCGGCTATATGTCGAACTGGGCTTCGCTCTCGACGCTCGCGTCCCGCCTGCCCGGCTGCGTCGTGCTGACGGACGCGCTGAACCACGCCTCGATGATCGAGGGTATCCGCCATTCGCGCGCCGAGAAGCACGTCTTCGCCCATAACGATCCCGAGGATCTGCGCCGCAAGCTGAAGACGATCGACCCTGGTCGACCCAAGCTGATCGCCTTCGAGTCGGTCTATTCGATGGATGGCGACATCGCGCCGATCGCGGCGTTCTGCGACATCGCCGACGAGTTCGGCGCCATGACCTATATCGACGAGGTCCATGCGGTCGGGCTCTACGGCCCGCGCGGCGGCGGCGTCAGCGAGCGTGAGGGCTTGAGCCATCGCCTGACCGTGATCGAGGGTACGCTTGCCAAGGGATTCGGCATCATGGGCGGCTATATCGCCGCTTCCACCGCGACCTGCGACTTCATCCGCAGCTTCGCCTCGGGCTTCATCTTCTCGACCTCATTGCCGCCGGCATTGGCTGCCGGTGCGCTGGCCTCGATCCGCCACCTCAAGCAGAGCCAGGCCGAGCGTCAGGGCCAGCAGGACCGCGTTGCCGCCGTCCGCGCCCGGCTCGACATTGCGGGTATCCCGCATCTGCCCAACCCCAGCCATATCGTGCCGGTGATGGTGGGCGACGCCGTGTTGTGCAAACGGATCAGCGACGAATTGCTCGAGCGCTTCGACATCTATGTCCAGCCGATCAACTACCCGACCGTGCCGCGCGGCACGGAGCGCCTGCGCATCACGCCCTCGCCGATGCATTCCGACGCCGATATCGACCATCTCGTCGGCGCGCTGACGGCGATCTGGGGCCAGGTCGGGTTGAAGCGCGCAGCGTGAGGCGTGTCATCCCGCACGCGCCGCAGCACGCAGTGCTGCTGCGCAGATGCGGGATCGTAGGACGTCAGGGCGCCTATTCCTGATGGCGGTCCCGTGTCTGCGCCGCGGCACTTCATGCCGCAGCGCGCACGGGATGACCGCGGTTCTCAGACCGTCGCCAGCGCCTGCTTGATATCCGCGATCAGGTCATCGGGATGCTCGAGCCCGATCGAGAGCCGGATCATTCCGTCGGTCACGCCCATCGACGCCCGCACCTCGGGCGTGAAGCGCTGATGCGTCGTCGTGGCGGGATGGACGATCAGGCTCTTGGCATCGCCGAGATTGTTGGAGATGCGGATCAGCTTCATCGCGTTGAGCAGACGGAAGGCTGCGTCCTTGCCGCTGGCGACCTCAAAGGCGATCAGCGTCGAGGGGCCGCTCATCTGCTTGGCGATGGTCGCAGCCTGGGGATGGTTCTTGTGGCCGGGGAAGATGACCTTGGACAGCTTCTCCTGGCCGGCCAGCCAGTCGGCGATGATGGCCGCGCTCTGCGCCTGCCTCCGCACGCGCAGCGGCAAGGTCTCCAGCGCCTTCAGCATCACCCAGGCGTTGAAGGGTGACATCGCCGGGCCGGTCTGGCGCAGATAGGTCTGGATCTCGGTCTGGATGAGTTCCTCGGAAGCGAGCAGCAGCCCGCCGAGACAGCGTCCCTGGCCGTCGATATGCTTGGTGGCGGAATAGACCACGATGTCCGCGCCCAGCTCCAGCGGCCGCTGGAAGAGCGGCGTCGCGAAGACGTTGTCGACGATGAGCTTGGCGCCGACTTCCCTAGCGATCGCCGCCACCGCCGCGATGTCGATCACCTCCAGCGTCGGATTGGAGGGGCTCTCGAGGAAGAACACCTTGGTGTTGGGCCTGACCGCCTTGCGCCAGGCCTCGATGTCGGGCCCGTTCACCAGCGTCGAGGCGACGCCGTAACGCGGCAGATGCTCCTCGACGACATAGCGGCAGGAGCCAAACAGCGCCTGCGCGGCGACGACATGGTCGCCGGCGCGCACCAGCCCCATCACCGCCGCGGTGACCGCGGCCATGCCCGTCGCGGTGGCGCGGCAGGCCTCGGCGCCCTCGAACGCGGCCATGCGCTGCTCCAGCATGGTCACGGTCGGGTTGGAGAAGCGGGCATATTGGAAGCCCGGATCCTTGTTCAGGAAGCGCGCCTCGCATTGCTCGGCGCTGTCATAGACATGACCCTGCGTCAGGAACAGCGCCTCGGAGGTCTCGCCGAATTGCGAGCGCAAGGTGCCGGCATGGACCAGCCGTGTTTCGGGGTGCAGGCTCGCCCCCTTGTCTTGTCCGGTCATGATCACTGTCCTGTTCGTTATAACGGACGAAAGCGATAACAGATCAAAACTGGTCCGTAAAGACGAACGATCTGCCTCGCTAGAGCCGTTGTCGCAACGATTTTTCTCCAGAGGCATTCACCCGGCCGCCGCAGGCCGCCGGCTGGCCAAGCCTGGAAATCTCGGCCAAGGTCCTAACCTCTCCTCAGCAGACAATCCGACTTCGAGACACAAGCGATGCGCCTGGGCGACTGCCATAATTTCCATGATTTCCGGGCGATGGCGAAGCGGCGGCTGCCGGGGCCGATCTTCGATTATATCGACGGCGCAGCCGATGACGAGGTGACTCATCGCCGAAACAGCGAGAGCTTCGAACGCTGCGATCTGGTTCCCAACGTCCTGCGCGGCGTCGGGCAAGTCGATATGTCGGTCACCGTCATGGGCCAGAAGCTGGCGATGCCGGTCTATTGCTCGCCGACGGCGCTGCAACGCCTGTTCCATCATGAGGGCGAGCGCGCCGTCGCGGCGGCAGCGGCGAAATACGGCACCATGTTCGGCGTGTCCTCCCTGGGGACGACCAGCCTCGAGGAGCTGCGCAAGCGTCACGACACGCCGCAGGTCTACCAGTTCTACTTCCACAGGGATCGCGGCCTGAACCGCGCCATGATGCAGCGCGCCAGGGAGGCCGGCGTCGAGGTGATGATGCTGACCGTCGACAGCATCACCGGCGGCAACCGCGAGCGCGACCTGCGCACCGGCTTCTCGATTCCATTCAAGCTGACGCTTGCCGGCATGCTGCAGTTCGCGCTCAAGCCGGCCTGGGCCCTGAACTATCTGACGCATGAGCGCTTCAAGCTGCCGCAGCTCGACCAGCATGTCGACATGGGCGGGGGCGCCATGTCGATCAGCCGTTATTTCACCGAGATGCTCGACCCGACGATGAGCTGGGACGATGTCGCGGAGATGGTCAAGCTCTGGTCGGGGCAGTTCTGCCTGAAGGGCGTGATGTCGGTCGCCGACGCCAGGAGGGCCGTCGATATCGGCTGTACCGGCATCGTCCTCTCGAACCATGGCGGCCGCCAGCTCGACGGCTCGCGGGCGGCCTTCGACCAGCTCGCCGAGATCGTCGATGCGGTCGGGGACCGGATCGACGTGATCATGGATGGCGGCGTGCAGCGCGGCACGCATGTGCTGAAGGCGCTGTCGCTCGGCGCCAAGGCCGTCGGCCTCGGGCGTTATTATCTCTATCCGCTGGCCGCGGCAGGCCAGCCGGGCGTCGAGCGCGCGCTTGGCGCGATGCGCACCGAAATCGAGCGCGGGATGAAGCTGATGGGCTGCAGCAGCATCGACCAGCTGTCGCGCGAGAACCTGCGCTTCCGGTAGAGCCGGATCGCTCCGACTTCAGGCGCCTTGACCTGCCATGCCGCCCTCTCGCCCCAGCGGCGCCAGGAAGCGGGTCAGATCGTCCGTGACATAGTGCACATGCCCGGCCTCGATCGCGGCCTGCTCCCAGACCTCGCGGAAGGGGTCGGGCGTGCGCGGAATGATCAGCACGGTCTTCATGCCGAGCGCGCTGGGAACGACGAGGTTCTTCTCGATATCCTCGAACATCGCCGCCCGCCCGGGGTCGACCGCATGCTTGGCGAGGAAGTTCTCATAGGTCGCCCGCTCGGGCTTGGGCAGGAAGCCGGCCTGGACGATATCGAAGATGTCCTCGAAATGATGCAGGATGCCGAGCTTGCCGGCGACATTCTCGGCATGGCCGCGCGAGCCGTTGGTCAAGATCAGCTTGCGCCCGGGCAGGGCCGCGATCGCGTCTCCCAGCGCCGGGTCGGGATCGAGCAGGGTCAGGTCGATCTGGTGGGCGAAATCGAGGAAGTCGTCGGGATCGACGTCATGCTCCTCCATCAGCCCCTTCAGCGTCGTGCCGTAGCGCTCGTAATAATAGCGCCGCAGCGCATGCGACGACAGGCCATCGAGGCCGAAGAGTTCGAGCAGGAACAGCGTGATCCGCTCATTGACCTGCGGCCAGACCTTCGCCTCGTGCGAATACAGCGTGTTGTCGAGATCGAAGACCCAGTGATCGACATGGGCGAAGGCCTCCACGGGCAGCGGCGGCACGGAGGCGGGAGGTGAGGCGTGCGTGTTCATGGGGACTCGGAAATGTGGAGCGCCCAGCCTGACATGCAAGTCCTCTGCTAAGGTTTAAGCACGAGGCCGGCTCCACGCCGTCATTGCGAGCGCAGCGAAGCAATCCAGCTGGCTGCGCGCTGCGGCCCTGGATTGCTTCGTCGCCATGCTCCTCGCAATGACGGATGGAGAGGTGCGGATTACCGCCGGATGATCGTGCCCGAGCCGGTATCGGTGAAGAGCTCGATCAGCGCCGCATGCGGCACCTTGCCGTCGAGGATGACGACGGCCTCGACGCCTTTTTCCAGCGCGTAGATGCAGGTCTCGATCTTCGGGATCATGCCGCCCGAGATCGTGCCGTCGGCGATCAACCTGCGGCATTCCTCCACCGTCAGCTCCGGGATGAGCTCCTTGTCCTTGTTCAGGACGCCAGGCACGTCGGTCAAAAGCAGCAGGCGCTTGGCATTGAGCGCACCCGCGATCGCGCCCGCGAAGGTATCGGCGTTGACATTATAGGTCTGTCCGTCGGCCGCCGAGCAGACCGGTGCGAGCACGGGGATGAGTTCGGCCTTCAGCACGGCGTCGAGCACCGTAGTGTCAACCTTGTCGGGCTCGCCGACGAAGCCGAGATCGAGGATTTCCTCGATCTTCGAATCCGGATCGACGATGGTGCGCGTCACCTTGCGGGCGGTGACCATATTGCCGTCCTTGCCGCACAGCCCGATCGCCTTGCCGCCCTCGCGCGAGATGTAGCCGACGATCTCCTTGTTGACCGAACCGGCGAGCACCATCTCGACGATCTCGACCGTCGCCTGGTCGGTGACGCGCAGGCCCTGCTTGAATTCCGACTTGATGCCGAGCTTGGTCAGCATGCGCGCGATCTGCGGCCCGCCGCCATGGCAGACCACGGGCTTCACGCCCGACTGCTCCAGCAGCACGATGTCCTCGGCGAAATCCTCCGCCGTCGCGGCATCGCCCATGGCGTTTCCGCCATATTTGATCACCACGACCTCTTGGTCGTAGCGCTGCATATGCGGCAGTGCGACGACCAGGAGGTCGGCTGATTGCGACGGCGTCAGAAGGGCGGGGTTGATCATCGAGCAGGCTCCGCGAGCGCGCGCAAGACAGCCGCGCCGGTGCGCCTTCTAGAGCATCATGCCGAAAAGTGGAAACCGGTTTTCGGCGATCTCAGTTGCGTGGCGCAAGCGCTGCGGCCACAGCCAGCCCGAGCCAGCCACCGAGCATGAACCAGCCGCCGATCGGTGCGGCGCGCGGGAACAGGCCCTCGTTGAAAAAGCCCCGCCGCGTCAGGTCGGCAGCGAACAGGGCCGCACCCAGGATCAGCGCCGAGATCGCCAGCCGCGCCACGAAATCGGTCAGGAAACCGGCCTTGCGAGCTGCGGTCGCGCCGATCACGGCAGGGGCGTGGAAGAGCAGGATCTGCCCGGCAGTCTGGACATTGACCGTCCCGGTAATATGCGCGGCGGCCGCCAGCAAGGCGACGCCGGCAAACCCCATCAGGGCGGCGAGGGTGAGATGAATCTTCGCGGCGGTCATGGTGATTCTCCAACTGCCCTCGCAACAACCGCGTCGTCATCCTGGGCGCCCGGAGGGCGTCCCGGGATCCATCATAGGGCTATGCGGCGCCCCATGATGGATCCCGGAGCTGCGCCGCTTCGCGGCTTGTCCAGGATGACGGCTGAGTATGTGATGAACCTCTATTCCCGCTCCGCCAGCACGCGGCCCACGGCAGCACGCAATTCGGGGATGCCGAGACCGCTCTCGCTGGAGGTCAGCAGCACCTCGGGGAAGGCGGCCGGGCGGCGCTTGATCTCGTCATAGGTCGCCTCGATCATGAACTGCTGATCGGCCTTCTTGAGCGCGTCGCCCTTGGTCAGCACGACCTGGTAGGAGACGGCGGCCTTGTCGAGCGTCTCCAGCACCGCGCCGTCGACATCCTTGATGCCGTGCCGGGCGTCGATCAGCACATAGACGCGCATCAGGTTGGAGCGCCCGCGCAGATATTCATGGATCAGATTGGTCCAGGCCGCGACCTTGGCCCGGCCGACGGCGGCATAGCCATAGCCCGGCATGTCGACGATGGTCAGGCGCTCATCGGCGCCGACCTGGCGGAAGAAATTGAGCTGCTGGGTGCGCCCGGGCGTATGCGAGGTCCGCGCCAGCGCGTTGCGGCGGGTGACCGCGTTGATCAGGCTCGACTTGCCGACATTGGAGCGCCCGGCGAAGGCGATCTCCTGGCCAACCATCGGCGGCAGGTCGTCGACATGGGTCGAGGCCCAGACGAAGTCCCAGGGGCCTTCGAACAGCTTGCGCGCGCTTTCGATCTCGTCGTCGCCATAAGGCGTGGTCAGGCTCGTCGTCATCGTGCTTGTCTACTCATCGTCCTTGCCTACACGGCCGCGCGCAGCGCGTCGATGTCAGCCGAGGCGATGACGCCGATATTGCGCGCGATTCTCTCAGGCTCCCAGTCCCACCAGCGGATGGAAAGCAATTCGGCCACGATCTCGGGCGCAAAGCGCATCTTCACGACGCGTCCGGGATTGCCGACCACGACGGCATAGGGCGGCACGTCGCGCGCGACCTGCGCCCGCGTGCCGATGATGGCGCCGTCGCCGACCGTGACGCCGGGCATGATCACGGCCTCGCGGCCGATCCAGACATCGTTGCCGATACGCGTGTCGCCGCGAAAGCCGGTGTTTTCACGGGTATAGTCGGGCGCGTTCTCGAAGCCGAACATGCCGAAGGGAAAGGTCGAGAAGCCGCCCATCGGATGGTTGGCGCCGTTCATGATGAATTGCGCGGCTTGCGCGATGGCGACGAATTTGCCGATGATCAAGCGGTCGCCGATGAAGTCGAAATGATAGCGCACGCAGCGCGCAACGAAATGCTCGGGCCCGCGCGAGTCGTCGTAATAGCTGTAGTCGCCGACCTCGATCAGCGGATTGTCGACGATCGCCTTGAGGAAGGCCGTGCCCTTCCAGCCGGGAATGGGGTGGCGGGTCAGGGGATCGGGGAGGGTCATCACGGCCTCCTCGCCATCCCGTCGACCGCTGGTCGACCGGGATGACGGTATCTGGAGCGGCGGCTGGAGTGGTCGCCGCCTTACTTCTCGTTGCTGTTTGCCGGCTTCTCCGGCTCAGGCGTGGCGGCAGCGGGCTCCGACTTCTTGTTGTTGGCCGTCTTCGCCACGGCAGCCTTTGTCGATGCTTTGGAGCCGATGAGCTTGGTCGAGCCGGCCGCAGGCGGCGGTGCAGCTGGCGGTGTCGCCGGCTTCTTGCCGAACAGGCCCTTGATGTTGTCGAACAGCTCGATCTTGGCGCCGTTCTTTTTCATAATGTAGCCCTGCTGGCTCACCGAGAGCAGGTTGTTCCAGCTCCAGTAGATCACCAGGCCGGCCGGGAACGAGCCGAGCAGGAAGGTGAAGAACACCGGCATCCAGGTGAACATCATCTTCTGCACCGGGTCCGGCGGCTCCGGGTTCATCTTCATCTGGATGAACATCGTGATGCCCATGAAGATCGGCCAGGCGCCGATATGCAGGAAGGCCGGCGAGGCGAAGGGCAGGAGCCCGAACAGGTTGACGATCGAGGTCGGATCCGGCGCGGCCAGATCCTTGATCCAGCCGAAGAACGGCGCATGCCGCATCTCGATGGTGATGAACAGGATCTTGTAGAGCGCGAAGAACACCGGGATCTGCAGCAGCACCGGCCAGCAGCCGGCGATCGGGTTGATCTTCTGCGTCTTGTACAGCTCCATCAGCGCCTGCTGCTGCTTCATCTTGTCGTCCGCATAGCGCTCGCGGATCGCGACCATCTCCGGCTGCACGGCCTTCATCTTCGCCATCGAGGCGTAGGATTTGCTCGCGAGCGGGAAGAACAGGCCCTTCAGCAGCAGCGTGACGCCCAGGATCGCGATGCCGAAATTGCCGACATGCTTGTAGATCCAGTCCATCACGAAAAACATCGGCTTGGTGATGAAGTAGAACCAGCCCCAGTCGATCAGCAGTTCGAAGCGCTTGATGCCGAGGTTCTTCTCGTAGCCGTCGATCGCGGCGACTTCCTTGGCGCCGGCGAAGAGATGCGCCTGGCTCGCCGCGCTCGCGCCGGGCGCGACGGTGATGGCCTCGCCGAGAAAATCGGCCTGATAGGTGCGTTGCGACCCGGTCTGGACCGAGGAATAGCGACCTTCATATTTACGCGCCTGGTCGGGGGCGACTGCCGCGGCCCAGTACTTGTCGGTGATGCCGACGAAGCCGCCGACGGCGTCCTTCCAGACCTTGCCGTTGGCGCCGGGCGAGAGCAGCGGCTCCTTGTCGATCTTGTCGTAGGTGTATTCCTGCAGGCCCTGCTCGCCGAGATTACCGATCAGGCCCTCATGCAGGACGTAATAGCCCAGCGTCGCCGGCTTGCCCTGGCGCACGACCTGGCCATAGGGGAAGAGCGAGACGGGCGCGCCGCCCTTGTTCTCGACCTGATTGTTGATCGTGAACATGGCGTTGTCGTCGATGGTGATAACGCGCTTGAACAGCAGGCCCTGGCCATTGTCCCAAGACAGCGTCAGCGGCGTGCCGGAACGCAGCACCGACCCATCGGCGCTCCAGAGGGTCGAGGCGTTGGGCAGCGGCACGGCGGCGCCGGGCGCGGCCACCCAGCCGAAATCGGAATAATAGGCGTTGGGCCCGCCGAGCGGCGAGAGCAGGATGATGTTGGCGCTGTTGGGATCGACCGTCTCGCGATAGGCCTTGAGCGAGACGTCGTCGATGCGCGCGCCGGTGAGGGCGAT